>NZ_RKHG01000001.1:2511162-2825058 GCF_003752415.1 Luteococcus japonicus
GGTCAGTAAGTCCGGCACGCTGACCTACCAGATGATGTACGAGCTGCGGGAGTTCGGCTTCTCCACCTGTGTGGGGATTGGCGGCGACCCGATCGTCGGCACGACCCACATCGACTGCCTGGAGGCCTTTGAGGAGGACCCGGAGACCGACGCGATCGTGATGATCGGTGAGATCGGCGGCGACGCGGAGGAGCGCGCGGCCGACTACATCCGTGAGCACGTGACCAAGCCGATGGTGGGTTACGTCGCCGGATTCACGGCGCCCGAGGGCAAGACCATGGGCCATGCCGGTGCGATCGTCTCCGGTTCCGCCGGGACTGCCGCCGCCAAGAAGGAGGCGCTGGAGGCCGCTGGCGTCCAGGTGGGGCGCACCCCGTCCGAGACGGCCGAGCTGATGAAGCAGATCATGCGCCAGCTCGGCTGACGCGACGACGAGGGATCAGCAGGTCTTGGTGCCGCCCTTGGTGTAGGTGCACTTCGCGACGACGGTGCTTCCACGCCGCAGGGTGGCGTCGTCGCCGCCGGTGTTGTTCCACACGTAGCCGGGGCTCCTGAGGTTGAAGTAGACGTGGGTGGCGCTGTTGCGCCCGGAGCCGCTGTGCAGGGTGACCTGGGCGCCCGCCTTCAGCACGAATCCGCGCGGGAAGGTGAAGGTGTGCTTGTTTCCGCGGTCCTTGACGGTCCAGCCGGTCATCGTGACGGCCTTGCGGGTGGTGTTCTTGATGACGATGTACTCGCTGTTGTAGCCGGCATTGATGTTCTTGTCGGCGCCGCGCGGATCGGCAACCCAGGTGGTGAACTTCACGGTGCTTGCTGCCTGGGCCGGGGTGGCGGCCAAGGGTGCCAGGCTCAAGCCGGCGACGAGGAGGGCGGGAACGGTGCTGCGGCGCATGGGTGCTCCAGTGGTCGGGGGACTTGAGCGTATGTCCAGAAGTTCGTCCGTCTCGCCGCGGTCGGCTGCGAAACGGCTGCTGCTTCAGCGATGCTTCAGCAGCTGAGCAAGGGGCTTCGCGTGGGTCGGCTGGGCACGATGTGCACATGACGCAGAAGCTGTGCTATCTTTTTCGAGCTGCGTTCAACGGAACAAGTTCCGAAGAACAAGGTGATGCGCGAGTGGCGGAATGGCAGACGCGCTGGCTTCAGGTGCCAGTGTCCCTTGGGACGTGGAGGTTCAACTCCTCTCTCGCGCACGATCTCGGAACCGCTCCGACTAGGGAAATCTCCCAAGTCGGGGCGGTTCTTGCGTGTCCGTGCAATATACGTGCAATAGCGGGCTTCTGGTCCAGGACGGCGCTGTCCTGTGGATTGAGCCCCACGGGTGCCCCTCGTGGCTTGGGGAAGCATGAGCGCACAGCAGATGCCCCGAGGGGGAACGCAGCCAGGTCGCGTGGGAGACCAAGGACCCGGCCGAGGGAGAACGCGGGGGAACGCCGAGTTCATCAGCATCAAGGACGCCGCAGAGCTGCTGGCCGTGAGCGAGGTGACGATCCGACGGATGATCCGACGTGGTGAATTGCACGGTTACCGAGTAGGACGGCGCCTGATCCTGCTTCGCGTGGACGAACTCGAGGGGCACCTTTCGTCACGGGTTAGCTCCGCATGCTGTCCGGGCTGCAACCGGAAGACCGTTTGACCCTCGGTGAGCGCCGATGTGCTCAGCGTACGGATACCCCATTGGGACGAGTGATTTGCTGAATAGCCAGTGGATATGAGTCGTTCTGAGACGGCATCTCTATGTGATGTCGGGTGCGTAGATATTGGCGGAGCGGTCGGTTAGGTGGCCATATTCCGGACCTGTCGGAGCTGTGGCTAGTCGAGGATGGCACGGTCAGATCAGACTCTCCCGGTAGCACACTGCGTCTGGCTTGGGTGATATTCGTGGTGTACTGGATCCACGGTTCGGGGAATTGGTGCTTTTAGACCCTAAGCGGGCTTGCGCTTGGCCTCACTGGGGTTGACGTGTATCCGTGGGAGTAGAGGAACTCCTTGGCGGTGCGGCAGCGAAGGTCAATTTCTGGCCCAGGACCGATGGTCACTGACCGTAAGGGAAGCCGACCGGTTTCGTGCGAGATGTCGATTGGTATGTAGGGGGTCAAGCCAAGGGGTGACTTGCGGTAACGGATCCTCTCATCGCGCCCCTTCGCGGGAAAGAGGATGATGCGCCACTCCTCTTCTTCTGTAAATGAATTGTCCTTGCAAGTGGCCGCGCTCGCCACCATCCTCACGAATTCATCCGTTCGAATGAATTCTTGCAAGTGCTTCGCAATCTCCTCTCTCGCAGACTCGCGATCCTCATCCTCGATGTGAGCGTAAGGTTTCACGGAGTCAAAATACTCGCTAGCAATGGTGTGGAAAGATTCGCGGAGCGCAGAGGGTAGAAGGCCGTCCTCTTCGGAGGGTCTCCATCCGTCGTGGACATAAGTTACTGGAACGGGCATGTGCTCCAATGGTGAGGCTCGCAGGTCAAACTCGAGGCAGTAGCCACAAGTAGGCGCATAGGCCCGCCATTGGCTTAATCGATCGCCCTGGACACTAAGTGAAGAAATGAACAAGGAGTCGCCGATTCGGGGCACGAATAGGAGATCCAAGATGAGCTTTGAGAATTTTCTCACTGCTTCGTTGGGTAGCTCGTCGATTAGCCATTGTGTGATGGCTTCTCTGCCTGCGGAAAACCCGCGTGTGTCATTGAGGAACGAGGCACGTGTGGCCCAGAGGGATCCAGATTCAATGATTCCCATGAACCCGCTGGTGTCGGTGTAGTGGTAGAGGGGCGGAACAAAGATGTATCCCGACTGCATCCAGTCAGCGTAGCGGGTGTTGGACGCTGGGAGTCAGCCGATGATCTGCCAATTGCCGAACAGCGATGGAGCTCGCCTTTGGCTCGCGACTTCAACAGCGACAGAGCACAGCTTCTTCGGCGACGCCGAGGGTGTTCGGTCGGACCCGGTCGCGATGGCAGATGGGCCGTGCCGTGACCGCCAGACGCTGCGTCATGCATCGATACGCCTTTGTCGCGCGCATTGCTCAGTTCGCCGCGATGAGGTCGTCCGCAACCTGGCTGCGCTCGTAGAGCACGTAGCGGCCGAAGCGGGAGGTCTGGAGCAGCCCCGCGGCAGCAAGTGCGCGAAGGTGCTGGTTTGCTGCTGTGGTCGTGACGCCCATGAACAGGGCGATGGCCGTTGACGAGGCCGGCTCGTCCAGGCTCAGCAGCAGTTCGGTGCGGGTGCGGCCCAGGATGCCGACGAGGCCGGTCATTGTGTCGGCCTGGTGCTCGGAGAGCCGTCCGCGGCCTCTCGCGCGATAGCTGAAGACGGCGTCGGCCTCGCCCGAGTTGGGCAGGTTCATGCCCCACTTGACCAGCGTCGGCAGCATGGTGAAGCCGGTGGCTGCGGTGTCGATTTCGTAGGGCTGCCAGGGGTCGTTGCCGAGTGGCAGCAGCACGTCATGGCCCCGGACCACGAAGTGGGGCTGTACCTCGGCCAAGGCCGCGGCCGGTCCCATGGCGGCGAGCATCTGGGCCCGGTAGGTGACGTCCGCGTCGAGTACCTGGCGGAAGCGCGGCCAGTAGGCCTCAAAGCAGTGGTGCCAGAAGTCGTCCAAGATGGCCAGCAGGTTGGCCTTGACCTGCTCGTCAGTGCGTCCCAGCACCTCGGGAATGTCGCGTCCCCAGACCTGCTCCACGTCATGCCTGTAACGCCGCGCGGGCACCTGCTCGAGGATGCGACGTTCGCCCTCGTAGCTGACGCCTCGTCGGCTCGCGGGACGCATGAATACGTCGACCAGGCACTTCTCGCGATTGATGAGGGCCAGAATGCGTCCCTCGCCGACGGTGGAGCGGCCCTCTGCGGTCTCGGCGTACCACTTGGCGTGGAAGGGATGGCGTGCCGGATGGAGCACGATCATGGACGCCAAGGCGCATTCGCTCACCGGATTCGGCGAGAAGCGCAGGTTTGCAAGCGCGTTGCGGTAGACGTGCGCGCTCTGTTCCATGAAGCAGAACGCTACATCCATGGACGTCCGGGGTGGGCGGATGCGAGCGTCTGCCCATGAGCACTGCCATCCACCTCGACGGCCTGACGAGGACCTTCCGAGACGGCGCCCGGACCGTCACCGCACTCGAACGCGTCAGCCTTGACGTCCCCACCGGCCAGCTGGTCGCCGTGCTGGGAGAGAACGGGGCCGGCAAGACGACCCTGACGAAGATCCTCTCGACGATGCTCTTCCCATCGAGCGGTTCGGTGTCTGTCTTCGGGCACGATGTCGTCAAGGACGCGAAGCAGGTTCGTCGCGACACCACGGTGATCTTCGGAGGCGACCGTGGCCTCTACGAGATGCTCACGGGCAGGGACAACCTCGAGTACTTCGGCGCCTTGCACGGCGTCGGTCGCCGGGAACTGAAGCGCCGCATTCCCGAACTGCTGGATGAGGTGGGCCTAGCCGAGGCCGGCCGACGCAAGGTGCAAACCTACTCGAAGGGCATGCGGCAACGTCTCCACATCGCCGTCGGCCTGCTCACCGAACCCCGCCTGCTGCTGTTGGACGAACCCACCGTGGGTCTCGACCCCAACGAGTCCGAGCGGCTGCGCGGCGTGATCGCCGGCATGCACGCCGGAGGGACGACTGTGCTTCTCACCTCGCACAACCTGCTGGACGTGGAACGCCTCGCGCAGCGCGTGGTGATGATCAGCCACGGCACCATCACCCACGACCTGCCGCTGGCCGAGTTCCGTCGGCTGACCGGGCTGGATGCCGTCGTCACCGCGCACCTCGGGGTCGGGGAACGTGCTCGTGAGGTTGTGGTGCCGGTTGAGCGCTGGACGGGATCGGTACTCGCTGACCTCGCACGACGCTTCCAAGACGAGGAGCTCGTCGACCTCGACGTGCGGCCGTCCAGCCTGGAGGACGCGTTCGCCCTCGCCTCGGGCAAGGTCATCGGGAGCGACCGGTGACCGGCTTCCTGGCCATGGTGACCTGCCAGCTCAAAGTGGTCATGTCGCGTCCCATGAACCTGGTGACCGGGCTCGTCAGCCCGGCCGTGTGGATGGTCCTGGTGATGCTGCCGCGGCTTGACCGACTGACCCCGGAACAGGCCACCCAGGCCTTCAGCGGGGTGCTGCTCGCATCTTTCTGGGGTGCATCGCTCTGGTCGGGTGCCGGCATCATCCGACGAGAGCGTCAGTCGGGAACGCTGGGCGTCTCCTTCACCGGTCGGCTCTCGCCCCTGATGGTGCTGGTGGGCAAGACGGTCGGGGGAGTGCTCTACGACACCTGCCTCATCCTGGCCACCAACACGGCCTTCGTGCTGGCGCTGGGAATCCCGGTGCGCGTGGCCTCCCCGATGGCGCTGGCCGTCGGGCTGCTGACCGTCCTGGCGGGTGGTGTGGCGTCGAGCCTCATGATCGGGGCCTGCCTGATGCTGACCAAGCATGCCTTCCAGCTGACCACGGCCGTGGGAGCCCCGGTGCTCTTCTTCGCCGGCACGATCATCCCCTACGACCAGCTGCCGACGTGGGTGGCCTGGGTGGGATCGGTGCTGAACATCTCGTGGCTGCAGCGGTTCCTCGCCTCCACCGCCACCCATCCCCGGTGGGACCTGTGGGCAGCTGCCGCGAGCATCTCCGTCCTGTACGCACTCGTGGGAGCCAAGGCGTTGCAGGTACTGCTGCGCCGTGCACGAAAGGAAGCCACCCTTGAGCTCGGTTGAGATCCTCACCGCCAACGCGCGGATGTGGCGCAGCGTCCAGGCCGATGAGTTGCCGCCGCAGTACTGGATGCTGGGAGTGGTCGTTCCACTGCTGTTCCGGAGCCTGGTCTACGTGCTGCTCGGACGCATGATCGCGGGCCAGGCGGGCCTCGACTGGACCTACGTGGGTGCAGTATTCCTCGCCATCACCGGCTCGACCATCTCGCACACCTCCGACGTCCCGATCTACGACGTCTGGTTCCGGACCTACCCGGCCGTCAGCCGCGCGGCGGCTCCCGTGGTACTGCAATACCTGGCGCGCACCGGAGTGCTGGCAGCTCGGGCCTTCGTCGAGGCCATCGTGGTCTGCGTGGTGATCGGACTGCTCGTGGACAGTCCCGCACACGTGCTGTCCGTGCTACGACACAGCTGGACGCTGTTGCCGGCGCTGGCGGCGTGCATCGCCTTCGGTCTGGCGATCATTGCACCCGCCATCGGCAACGACTCGCAGGACCTCATCCACAACACGGCTGGGACGCTGGTCATCCTGACCTCGGGCGCACTGCTCACCCCCGGGGCGGCGCCATGGCTGCACATCCTGGGCGGTGTTCTGCCCTTGCAGCATGCCTTGGACGCGATGCGCGCCAGCCTTGCCGGACGAAGCCCCTGGCCCGGAGTAGCGGGGGAGCTGCTGGTCGCCACCGGGTGGCTACTCGTGGCCGCGATCGCCTACCGCATCGTTGATCATCGGACGCGCTCGTCCGGACGCGGTGCCATGCAGGGTTGAGTGGCAGTCTCACTTCGAGTTTGAGTGAGGAGGCTCGTCTCTCAGTCAAACTATGAGTGACAGTTGTAGTGACTCTTGAACTGAGCCACACACCTAGTGCACCCAGGTGTTCCCCCGGGCACCAGCGGAGCCCGACGGGCTTGGGTGTGCGTGATGAGCATGCAGAAGTTGGCCGCGGGGACCGGCTACGCCTACCTGACCAAGCAGGTGGCGCGGCAGGACGTGGCCGAGCGTGGGCATGTCACGTTGGCGTCCTACTACTCGGAACGGGGCGAGGTTCCGGGCGTCTGGGCCGGTTCGGGCCTGGCTGGCATCGACGGCCTTGCTGCCGGCGACGTGGTGACGCCGGAACAGATGCGCGCGCTCTTCGGCGCCGGGCTCCATCCCCTGGCCGAGTTGCCGTCACCGAGGTTCGAAGGCGAGCAGCCCACGGCCGAGCAGATTCGTGATGCCAAGAAACTGGGGCAGCCGTTTCGCGGGGCATCGGTCACGGCTTTTCAGCGAGAGGTGGCGGACCGGCTCGATGCCGCGACCCGTGGCCGCATCCTGGACCGGGCCGACCAAGCGGCAATGTTGGCCGAGATCCGCACCCAGGTCGCTACCGAGGGGTTCATCGCAGAACATGGGAGGCAGCCGAGCGAACTCGAGCTGTCGGCGCGCCTGGCCCGTGAGTTGAAGGCGCCGGCCGGGGTGGCCGGTTTCGACCTGACCTTCTCTCCAGTGAAGTCGGTCTCGGCCTTGTGGGCGCTGGCCGATCCGTCCACTGCTGCGATCGTGGAGCGGGCCCATCAAGCGGCGATCGGGGACGCGCTCCGCATGATCGAGCAGCATGCGCTGTTCACCAGAGTGGGCAAGGGCGGCGCCTACCAAGTCGAGACCAGAGGGTTGGTGGCCGCTGCGTTCACTCACCGCGACAGTCGGGCTGGCGACCCGGATCTGCACACCCACGTCGTTGTGGCCAACAAGGTCCAGACCCGCGACGGACGGTGGCTAGCACTGGATGCGCGCGTCCTCTACAAGGCCAAGGTCGCCGCTTCGGAGACGTACAACACCGCCTTGGAAGCGCATCTGCAGGCCGCGCTGCCCGTCCGGTTCGCACCACGTGTCGAGGGAGAACGCCTAGCCAATCAGGGGAAACGCGCCGTCCGGGAACTGATCGGCGTCTCGCCAGAGCTGGTCCGGGAGTGGTCGGCTCGGCGGCGGGCGATCGAGCATCGCACCGACGAACTGGCGGCTGACTTCCAGCGTCGCCATGGTCGTGTCCCCACCAGCAACGAGCAGCTGGCCCTGGCCCAGCAGGCGAACCTGGAAACCCGCGACGCCAAGCACGAGCCCCGCACGCTGGCCGAGCAGCGCCGCATGTGGCGGACTCAGGCGGACCAACTCCTCGGCCGCGGTGGTGTCGACGCGATGCTGTCGACCGTCCTGCGCCAGCCACAGGCTCGATCCCGTGCCTTCGACGAGCAGTGGCTTCACACGGCCGCGCGGCAGGTCGTCGCAGTGATGGAGGACCATCGCGCCGTGTGGGGACCGTGGCACGTACGCGCCGAGGCCCAACGGTTGGCGCGGGAGCAGGACGTGCCGTTAGCCCGGTTGGACGATCTGGTCGAGCAGGTCATCCACCTCTCCCTGAACACCCACTCGGTCCAGCTGCGTGCTGCCGAGGACGGCGCCGGCACCGCGCTCTACTCCTCGACGCGGATCCTTGATGCCGAACAGAGCCTGATCGATCGGGCGGACAGCTTTGACGCCCCCAGGCTTCCGACGGAGGTGGTCGAAGCAGCGATCACTGCGTCTCCCGTCGCACTGAACGAAGGGCAGCAGGCGCTGGTGCGGGAGCTGGCCACCTCGGGTCAGCGGCTGCAGGTCGCCCTGGCTCCGGCCGGGACCGGCAAGACCACAGCCGTCACCGCACTCGCCAACGCCTGGGCGGCTGCTGGTGGCAACGTCCTGGGCCTGGCACCATCAGCCGCGGCAGCTCAGCAGCTCGGTGACCACATCCCTGGCACCTGCGACACGCTGGCGAAGTACCGGTGGACCCTGGACCACCTCGACAGGCCACGTCCTGAATGGTGGGAGCAAGTCGACCGTCGCACGCTGGTGATCGTCGACGAAGCCGCCATGGCCAGCACGCCATTGCTCGCCGACGTCATCGGCAACCTCACCTCCCGAGGAGCGACGGTGCGCATGCTCGGCGACGACCAGCAACTCGCGGCCATCGGCGCCGGCGGCATCGTCCGCGACTTGGCCGAGCGCCAACAGGCCCCGCGCCTCGACCAAGCGGTGCGCTTCCAGAATTCAGAGGAGGCCGCAGCTGTCGCAAAGATCCGCCAGGGCAACCCCGTCGGTCTCCGCTTCCACCTGGCAAATGGCCGCATCCACGAAGGCGCCGGGACCCTCGCCTACACCGAGATGATCCGCGCCTGGGCGAGCGATCGCGCAGCCGGCAAGGACTCGATCATGCTCGCGTCCACCCGCGATGACGTGGCCCTTCTCAACCAGCTCGCCCAGCGGCAGCTGATGGGGGAGCGGTGCCGCGGTCGCCTGATGCAATTCGACGATGGCACGCAGATCGGCGCCGGAGACCGGATCATCACGCGCCGGAACGACCGCGGACTGGCCCTGTCGCGGAGCGACTGGGTGAAGAACGGCGATCGCTGGACGGTCGACGAGGTCCGCCGCGACGGGTCGCTGGTCGTCACCAGCGAGCGCAATGGACGTCGCACGACGCTGCCAGCCAACTACGCGGCCGAGCACGTGCAGCTGGGCTACGCGACGACCATCCACACCGCCCAGGGGTTGACCGCCGACACCAGCCACACGCTGCTCACAGGTGACGAGAGCCGCCAGCAGCTCTATACCGCCATCACCCGAGGCCGCAACGAGAACCATGTGCACCACGCCGTCAGCGTCCCACCCGAGGCCGGCGCCGCGCCAACCGCCGTGTTGGCAGAAGTCCTCCAGGACGTGGTCCACCGCGACGAATCCCTCTCTTCCGCATGGAGCTTGGTGCGAAGCCGACTCGTAACCGCATCGCCGACGACGCGGATGCCGCCTACCAGCCACCGTCCGTCGCACCTCGAAGGCAGGTGTGCGGCATCTCCTTCTCGCTGACAGCCGTTGGTGGGGTGGGGGTACAAGCGGAGGACACTTCCCAATTGTCTGGCTGAATGGTCAGCATGGTCTTCCCCCAGTGGCTGGCCGGCCCCTGCGCGAGCAAGAGCAGCAGGGCACTGGCGTGGCGACCGCCGTCTGGCAACCCCTCCAGCTCAACCTGGAAGACGTCTGCCAACTGGTCCAGGACTGAGGCGTGCAAGGGAGGGGCATAGAAGCCCAAGACCCGGGATGACCACAGCGGCGAGCGTGTAGGCAGAGCTGAGATAGACGATGGTCCTAACCCGATTGCCTGGCGCGGGTTCCGTCGGCCGAGGGGGAGGGGGATCTGGATCAGCTATGGCGGTCTGTATGCATGTGAGGCAGAGCTGTGACTACTCTTGCGAGCTTGGAACGACCGGCGAGAGGGCCTCAAGATTCAAGCTCTCGCTTCTGCGCCAGTCCGAGTACTTGTATTCGTCTTCAGATAGAACCTCCACCTCGATGGAGCTGACGCATCCTTGTGGCTGGGCCATCCCTTCAAGGCAATCGGCAAAACGATCCCAGAGAAGAACCCGAACATGAGGGTCCGTTTCTTGGTCTAGAGCCTTATACACGTCCGCGATCTGCATGTGGGCAACGTCCTCAGAACTAGGTTCAGGTCGTCCTGAGCCTGCGAGGGCGCCGGTGATGTCGCGCGGAGGGAGACTGCTAGCCTTCGTGACAGCGGTGATTCGCAGCCTGAATCGGTCAGAATCCCAAGTAGGAGACGCCATGACTCGGAACTCTAGAACGCCATCCAGAGCCCGCTGTCGTATTGCTTTCCTCATATCGCCGCGGAGTTGGTTGATGATCGCCTCGAACGAGCTTCGAGCTGGATCGGGAATGGGGAATCGGGAGAAGTACGTTCCCAGCCGTCGCGCCAGATCTCGTGCTTCTGCGGAGGATCCACTTCTTCCCGATAGGCCGATCTCGGGTTGGCCGTCCACCATCACCTTGGCAAAGGAAGTAATTTGATCCAGACGCGCCACTCGAAATTGGCCATCGATCTCGTCGACCGCGACGGTCGACGAAATCCTGCCGCGCTTGGCCTCCTTGAAAATCGCTTCGTCGCAAGTCTTGATCGGGAGGAGTGAGACAAGTTCGCGATTCGGTTGAACCACGTCGCAGGTCTGGCTGGCGATCATGACGCGGTCCGCTGACTCCGCGACACAGGGAAATTCGAGCGGTTGCGCCAGGCTAAGAACCTCACCCTGGCGCCGCTGTGACCAGTCCAACCCCATCCTTATGCGAACCCCAGCTGATCGGTCGGGTCCAAGCCGACCTCTTGGAGCACGTCGGCGTCGACTTCGACCCTGAGCGTCTCATAGAGACTGAGGCCCCCAGCTACGGGAAAAGAAAAGATAGCAATGCGCCGTTCCTCCGGGCTTCCAATCACGTTGGCAAAACCAGACTCGATGCGCATCAAGCGACGAAGGTTTTCTTCTGACAGAGGCCGACCCGCGATCCAGTTGTTGACGGTGCGGCGGGACACCCCGAATAGGCGAGCCAGCTGTTCGGCAGACAGCCCAAAGCCGCTTCGCAGTCGCTCCACGCGCTCGGCAGGGGTCGACTGAGTCGTTTGGTTCATGGCAGGGGTGACTGCATTGATGGCGCGACGTGAGGAATCGTCACGGACGACGGCTGCTGTCATTGGCGGCAGCGGGTTCAGTGGCGCTGCACTGCTTGCGGTAGTCAAACTCGTGACGCCCACAAAGAAGCCAATCGCGAGGTCCGTAGCCCTAACGGTGGGAGTCACCATGTACCTCCTTTTGCTCGTTAAGGCGTGTAGCGCCACGCGCCCACAGGTAATAATCGTAGTTGAGATCGGCAAGACGGCCAGCTGTCGCCACGATGTCATCGACGGTGGGTGGCATCCGCTTCTCAAGCGTTGCATCCAGATCAAGCACCCAGCTGACTTGATCCATAGGGAGGATAGCGGGGTCCACCGTCTGTCCCGGCGGGATCATGCCAGATCTAACGTTGAACCGAATCCCCGAGACCTGCATGGTGGTCGTACACACGGATTCCATGACCGTGACTTCTTCGGACAGGGTTTCTCTCGGCTGTTCTCGCTTGGGGAAGACGGTATGAAGAGAATTCAGGGCGTCCCCCTGTAGGCGGTTGACGTAGCGGACGCCGACGCGCTCGATCTCAGGTACTGCGAAGGCTCGGATGAGGTCCTCCAGCAGGACAGTGACGCGTTCGGCGAAGATGTCAAAGGACTCATAGGCTCCTAGCTTGCACAATGTGAAGGACTGCGCAGACACGATCACTAGCCACTCTCGATCCGTCGACTCCCAGCGAGCGGTGACGCTGCCGGGTGTCTGCGTGACCCCAAGGGGTGTGATCTGGAGCTGGATCTCGTTGGCGTGCTGGTAGAAGGGGTACTGGGCGAAGGCATCACCCAGGCGATCGACTGCTGCCATGAACAGTTTGTCATCACGGAGGCTGGCCAGTTCGGCCCAGCGCACCTGCCAGAGCACCATGGCCAGATCGCGGCCATCTGGCTTCTGGGTCAGTTCTGCACCATTGGTGAACGGACGCCACTTTTCTCTTGACATGCTTCACATCCTACTTCACATCCGGTTGCCTGATACCAAGGTGTCACATGGGACTGACAAAAGTGCCAACGCGGCCGAGTCTGTTCCTCGCTGGAGTGATCCTCCCCGCTGATGGTGCGACGACGAGAGAGTTCAGGGGCTTCAGCCGGGGTGGCCTTCGGTCTGCCTGTGCGACCATCCGCCGCGGGTCCGTGGCGTGCACGTCGATCGGTTTCTCTGTAGGAGTCTCGACTCTGCGCGTCGTTGGCAGCTCACGCCACCTGCGCCGCGAGGGCGTCAAGGTCGGACCGCATTCGTGCGATGACCGCCTGCGGATCCTCTTCCGCTCCGTTCAGCTCCCGCAGCAGCATGCCCCGCGCCAAAGTGGAGATGGGGACCCTGCGCTCCTCGGCGACACTCGCCAGGGCGGCGAATTCGTCGTCGTTGAGGCGCACCTGCAGGGTCTTGGACCTGCCGTGTCCGCGGGTGACCTTGGTGCCAGGCTTCAGTTCGGCGTCCTTGTTCTGCTCGCTGGCCTTGGCCTCGGCGGCGATCAGCTCGTCAATCCTCATCAGTGGCCTCCTCTCGGTACCTGCGCTGGTCGGTGCGCGTTCACTCCCCAGATCACTCCGTCGTCCGGCAGGGCAATCACCGTCACCAGCGTCTGAAGCGATGCCGACCAGCCGATCACGCGGATCGTCCGGCCTGACTCCGACGCCGGGTCCGGGTCGATGACCAGCCGGTTCGGGTCGGCGAAAGCCTCGTCGGCCCATTGGGGCGTCATGTCGTGCTTGGCGATGTAGTCGCGGCGGTGGCGCCAGTCCAGTTCGTCCTGCACACCCCAACTGTATTGCATGTGTATTACGGAGGGAAGATGTTCGTTGGTCACGAGGCGCTCGCCTTCCGTGCCATCTCGGACAAGTGCTTGGCGATCTCGCGGTCCCGGTCCGCAGCGGCGTGCTGGTAGATCATCGCCATGGCCGGCGTCGCATGGCCGAGGCGCCCCATCAACTCCGAGAGCGTCGCCCCCGACTGGGCTGCCAGTACCGCGCCGGTGTGGCGCAGGTGGTGGAACTTCAGGTCCTCCCGTCCAGCCTTGGCGCAGGCGCGATGCCAAGCGCGCAAGAAGGTCGACGGCCGAATGTTGCGTCCGTCATCGGATGGGAAGAGCAGGGCGTTCGGCCCCGACGAAACGTAGGTCGTCAGGTGGCGTCGCAGGTCGGGGATGATGTGCGGCGGGATCGCCACGCGGCGCTTGCCGGCCTTCGTCTTGGGCGGGCCGATCACTACTTCGCCGGCCACCCAGGCGACACCGCGCTCCACGCGCACGATGCCGCGCAGCAAGCTGTACGACTTTGACCGGGTGCGCGCAATCTTCTTCTTCTTCGCCATGGCGCGGTGCCACGCCACCACGTCGTCCAGGTCGATCTCGTCCAGTCGCTTGTCGCCAAGTGCTGGCAGGATGTGGTTGCGCAACAGCATCTGGTAGTCCTTCTGGGACGAGGGGCGCAGTGACCCAGCGTCGCCCTGGGGAGTGGCGATCCGGTCCGCCAGCCAGGTCTGCGAGTACTCCCGCAGTGTGGGGCAGGGTTGCTTTGGCTTCTCCCGTGGCGTCGGCGCCGTGATGGAGGGGTCTGGTTCGCGGGTGTCCGGCGGCTGCCACACGCCGAGGTCGATCAGTCGCCGCTCCTGGGCCAACCAGCCTTCGGCGTCGATCTTCGACGCGAACGTGGCAGGTGCCATGCAGAGCTTGCAGTCCGGCCCGATGTAGCCGGCCTGCACCCGACCCGACCTCAACTTCCGCAGCCGCCCGAACCCGCGCCGGTCGCGTTTCCCCGCGTCCTCATGTCCGTTCCCCCTCGGCTTGCCCATCTCGAACCTCCCCGTCGCGTGCAATATGCGTGCGACAAACAAGCCCAAAACGGCCTCTTCGTGCTCACCTCGGCAAGGGGAACGCAGCCCCTCGATGGGGTGGCGTTCCCCCTAGTCAAACGCGACTGGCAGGGCGTTCTCTTGGTGCCGGGGCGGAGCCAGCCCCACGGCTCAACTCCTCTCTCGCACACAACCTGAAAGGCCCGATCTTCGGATCGGGGCCTTTTGCGTTGCCCCGTCGCAGATTGAGGTGCTTGGGTGCATATTGAGGTGCGCATGGCCATCTCAAGGTGCAGGCAAGGGCCTCAATGTTGATCGACGGAGGCAGAGGTTGCAGGCGGCATGATCGCTCCCCCGCCCGGGGCCCAGGACCACCAACCGCTGGGGGACAGGAAAGTAGGTACTCCCGTGCTCGGGACGTACGTGCAGCGCTCCACTGGCCAGCAGCTCCACCTCTCCGGTGACCTCAATGGTGCGGCCATTGGCCAAGGCGATCTCTTGGGTGGGGTTGGTCATGCGACCACAATGACCTTCCGGGTGCACCGGGTTCAGGAGGCACACCGCGGCGCCGAGCCGCCGGTTCCCCGCCTCGCCCACGGGCATCCACGCTGGACCCGGGAGTCCCGTTCTACGGAACCCCCGCCCGCATGGCCCTTCGAAGGCTGCCTACATTAGCGAGAACCAGCGACAGAGAGGCAAGGGCAATGACGGCCATCACCCGGGAGAACACCAGCCGCTTCGTGCAGACGAAGAAGTTCAAGGTCCACTACCATGACGCCGGCGAGGGCGACGTGATCGTCATGCTGCACGGTTCGGGCCCCGGCGCCACCGGATGGTCCAACTTCAGCCAGAACATCGAGGTGCTCAGCCAGCACTACCGCGTCCTGGCCATCGACATGCCCGGCTGGGGAGAATCGGATCCCGTCACCTACCAGGAACGCGAGCACTCCACGACGCTCGCCGAGGTTCTCGACGAGCTGGGAATCGACAAGATCGCCCTGATCGGCAACTCGATGGGCGGCGGTACCAGCGTGCGCTTCGCCTACGAGTACCCCGAGCGCGTCACCCACCTGATCACCATGGGCTCGTCCTCGGGTGAGAGCGTCGAGATGGGCCCCGGCGGCCTCACCGAGGGCCTCAAGATCCTGCAGAAGGGCTACCGCAAGCCCGGCTTCGAGACCATGCGTGAGCTGGTCGACGTGATGTGCTTCGACGGCTCCTTCGCCACCGACGAGCTGGTCCAGGCCCGCGCCGACGCCGTGCTGGCCATGCCGGAGCATGCCAAGAACTTCATCGACGGCAGCGGCAAGCGCCCCATCGTCGAGCTGGACTGGAAGAAGGTGCGCACCATCTCCGCACCCACCCTGCTCTTCCATGGCCGCGATGACCGCGTCGTGCACTTCGAGCACTCGCTGCGCCTCACCAGCATGATCAAGAACTCCCGCCTGGTGCTGATCAACCAGTGCGGCCATTGGCTGCAGATCGAGCATGCTGAGGAGTTCAACCGCCTCGTGCTGGACTTCCTCGCCAACAACTGACCGCGTCGCACACCCAAGGAGAACGACATGGCCGTCGCCGCCGTGTGCACCTCGCACAGCCCGCTGCTCGACTTCGCCGACTCACCCGCAGACATCCGCGCCGACGTCGAGGTCGCCTTCGACCAGGCCCGCGCCTTCGTCAAGGACTTCGACCCCACCCTGGTGGTCTCCTTCGGTCCGGACCACTACAACGGCTTCTTCTACGACCTGATGCCGCCCTTCTGCGTCTGCTACAACGCGGTCGGCGTCGGTGACTACGACACCTTCGAAGGCCCGCTGAACTGCGCCACCGAACATGCCGAGAAGATGGCCCAGTTCATCCTCGACCGGGACGTCGACGTCGCCATCAGCCGCGGCGCCGAACTGGACCACGGTGCGATCCAGCCGTTGGAGATCCTGTTCGGCGACCCGACGAAGATCCCCACCATCCCGGTCTTCGTCAACGGCCTGGCAGAGCCCTTCACCCCGATGCGTCGTGTCCGCCTGCTGGGTGAAGCCGTCGGCAACCTACCTCGAGCAGCTCGACGAGCGCGTGCTGGTGATCGCCTCCGGTGGCCTCTCGCACGACCCGCCGGTGCCGGCCTGGGTGACCGCCACCGGGGCGCAGCGCAAGTTCCTGCTCGACGGTCGTCATCCGACGCCCGAGGCGCGCGCCGCCCGTCAGCAGAACACCATCAACACCGCGAACGCCTTCGCCAAGGGCGAGGCGACCATCATGGAGCTGAACCCCGAGTGGGACCAGGAGTTCATGGAGGTGTGCAAGACCGGCGCCACGGAGCGTTTCGACGCCTACACCCCGCAGGAGATGACCGAGGCTGCCGGCCACTCCGTGCACGAGGTGCGCACCTGGGTGGCCGCCACCTCCGCCCTCAAGGCCGCGACCGGCGGGTACACCCCCGGATACAGCTACTACCGCCCGATCAAGGAGTACATCGCCGGCTTCGGCGTCCTGACCCTGACGGGAGACCAGGCATGACCCAGGAGGACCAGATGCAGACCACGCCGCAGTACCAGCAGATCGCCGAAGCCCTCCTGGGCGCCTACCGCACAGGCGAGCCCGTCGCCCCTCCGCGCGAACAGCTCGAGGGCATGACGCTGGACGACGCCTATGCGGTCCAGTTCCTGCAGGAGCAGCACTTCGTCGCCGACGGTGACCCCGTCGTGGGGCGCAAGATCGGCCTGACCTCCTTCGCCATGCAGGAGCAACTGGGAGTCGACCAGCCGGACTTCGGTTTCGTCACGGCCTCGCGTGCCCACGGGGACGATGCCCACTTCGCACCCGACGACTTCATCTCCCCCAAGGTGGAGCCGGAGCTGGCGCTGGTGCTCGGCAAGGACCTCCAGGGCCCCGGCGTCACGCTGGAACAGGCCGTCGACGCCGTCGCCACCGTGCACGCGGCGCTGGAGATCATCGACTCCCGCGTTGCCAACTGGGACATCAAGCTGGTCGACACCGTCGCCGACAATGCCTCCTGTGGCGCCATCGCCTGGGCCAAGGAGCCGATGGACGTCGACGTCGCCAAGCTCGACGAGGTGGCCGGCAGGCTGCTCGTCGACGGCAAGACCCTCGCCAGTGGCAAGGGCAGCGACGTGATGGGACACCCCGTCGCACCCCTGGCCTGGCTGGCGAACGTGCTGGGGGAGCGAGGGGTTGCCCTCAGCGCCGGTCAGGTGGTGCTCACCGGTTCCTTCACGGCAGCCGCTCCGGTCACCCAGGGCTCCACCGCTGCTGCGGAATTCGGGGAACTCGGTAGGCTGGAGATCACATTCTGAACAATCACCAGGAGGCCTTGTGAACGCCAGTCGAGATTCGCGGACGGCCGTGGACAAGGCCTTGGCGCTGCTGGACGCATTTGGTGAAGAACACACCACCGGAGTGGGCGTCAGCGAATTGGCCAGACGCACCAACCTGAGCAAATCAACTGCATTCAGGGTGCTGGCGATGCTGGAGAGAAATGGGGCGGTGGAACGCGCCGGAATCCAGTATCGGCTGGGGCCCTTCGTGCAGCGCCTTTCCGCGCCAAAGGCCACCTCCGAGGACACCCTGGTGCGGGACACCCTCACGCCCTTCCTGGTGAACCTCTACGAACGGACCAGGCACACGGTGCATCTGGCGGTGCTGGAGCGCACCGACGTGATCTACCTCAACAAGCTGCACGGCCTGCACCAGGTTCCGTCGCCCTCGCGCGTCGGAGGCCGGATCCCCGCCTACTGCACCGCCGTTGGAAAGGCCTTGCTGGCTTATCATCCCGACGAGATGGAGGAGGTTCTGGGCGGGGAACTGCACCAGTGGACCCCGCACACCGTGACGGATCCGCAGGTGCTGCGTCAGCAGATCCTGCGCAGCCGGGAGGAAGGGCTGGCGCACGACCGCGAGGAGATCATGGACGGGTTGCACTGTGTCGCGGCCGTGGTGACCTCCCCGACGGGCGGTGCGGTTGCCGCGATGTCCGTCTCCGGGCCGTCCGGCCGCTTCGTCCCCTCTCAGGTCGCACCCGCACTGCGGGCCATTTGTGCGGATGCCGGACGGGCCTATGGGCAGCGTTTCCGGGCGGACCGTCGGGCCCGCTGACGGATTGTTTCGTTCGACGGAACGTGCTCCGCGGGCCGTATTCTCCCGCTCCTAGCATGGCGGAAACCGCGGAAATCCCATGAATGCCGCCGCAATGGACAGCCCATTTCGACGAAGGTGACAGGCCCGGCCCCGGGCGTGGATTTCCCACTGACCACACAGGTTCCGCCCTGCCCCGTCGGAAGAATGAGGACCACATGCCCCGCACCTACACGTCCGCCATCGTCGGCTCCGGAAACATCGGGTCAGACCTGATGATGAAGCTGCTCAAGGATCCCGACCGGATCAAGCCGTTGTACATGGTGGGCGTCGACCCGAAGTCCGATGGCCTCAAGCGCGCAGCCTCGCTGGGCCTCACCTCCTCCCACGAGGGCGTCGACTGGCTGCTCGCCCAGGACGAGAAGCCGGACTTCGTATTCGAGGCCACCTCCGCCGGTGCGCACAGCGCCAATGCCCCGCGCTACCTCGAGGCCGGGATCCACGCCATCGACCTGACGCCCGCCGCCATCGGCCCCTACGTCTGCCCGCCGGTCAACCTGGCCAGCGTCGAGAACGTGATGAACGTCAACATGATCACCTGCGGCGGCCAGGCCACCACGCCCCTGGTAAATGCCGTCAGCCGGGTCACCGAGGTGCCCTACGCCGAGATCGTCGCCTCCATCTCGTCGCGCTCGGCCGGCCCCGGCACCCGCGCCAACATCGACGAGTTCACCGAGACCACCCGCGACGCCCTGCAGATCGTCGGCGGCGCGAAGACCAGCAAGGCGATCATCATCCTGAACCCGGCCGAGCCACCGCTGATGATGCGCAACACCGTCTACTGCGGCATCGGCGCCGAGGCCGCCGCACCAGGCACGCTGCAGGACGAGATCCGGGAGTCGATCGCGAAGATGGTCGAGACCGTGCAGGACTACGTGCCCGGCTACGGCCTCACCGCCGACCCGCAGTTCGACGAGGCACGCCCCGAATGGAACGGCATGGGGCGCGTCACCTGCCTGGTGCAGGTGCGTGGCGCCGGCGACTACCTGCCCGAGTACGCCGGAAACCTAGACATCATCACCTCCGCCGCCGTGCGTACCGCAAGCCTGCTGGTCGACCGCATCGAGGCCAAGACCGAAGGAGCCCAGAAGTGACCCGCATCCGTCTGACCGACACCACCCTGCGCGACGGCTCCCACGCCATGCGCCACCAGTTCACCGTCGAGCAGGTCCGCGCCATCACCCGCGGGCTCGACGACGCCGGCATCGAGGTCATCGAGGTCAGCCATGGCGACGGCCTGGCGGGCTCCAGCTTCAACTACGGCTTCAGCGGCACCCAGGAGCTCGAGCTGATCTCGGCAGCCGTTGACGAGGCGAAGCAGGCGAAGATTGCCGCCCTGATGCTGCCCGGCCTCGGCACCCTGCACGAGCTGAAGGAGGCGCGTGAGCGCGGCATCAGAGTCATCCGCGTTGCCACCCACTGCACCGAGGCGGACGTCTCCATCCAGCACTTCCAGGCCGCCCGCGAGATGGGCCTGGAGACGGTGGGATTCCTGATGCTCTCGCACATGGCCGAGCCCGCGAAGCTGGCCGAGCAGGCCCGCATCATGGCCGACGCCGGCTGCCAGTGCGTCTACGTCGTCGACTCCGCCGGCGCCCTGATCATGGAGCAGGTGGGTGAGCGCGTCGAGGCCGTCGTACAGGAGCTCGGCGACGACGCCCAGGTGGGCTTCCATGGCCACCAGAACATGAGCTTCGGCGTCGCCAACTCGGTCTTCGCGGTGCGTGCGGGGGCCAAGCAGATCGACGGCACGCTGTGCGCCCTGGGGGCCGGTGCCGGCAACTCGCCCACCGAGGTGCTCGCCTCCGCCTTCCAGCGCCTTGACATCGAGACCGGCGTCGACGCGAACAAGCTGCTCGAGGTGGCCGAGGAGGTGGCACGCCCGATGATCCCGCGCCTGCCCCTGATGGACCGCAGCTCGATCGTCCAGGGCCGAGCCGGCGTCTACAACTCCTTCCTCTTCCACGCGGAGCGGGCGGCCGAACGCTACGGCGTCCCGGCACACGAGATCCTCGAGGAGGTGGGCCGTCGCCGCTACGTGGGTGGACAGGAGGACATGATCATCGACGTCGCCGTCTCGCTGGCCGCCGCCAGCGCCTGAACCACGTTCCGACGTCCGTCGCCTGGACCTGGCCGTCGCCCGACGGTTCAGGTCCGGGCGAGGCCGGTGGTGGAGCCCTGCCCAAAGGTGGCGGGATCCACCGGGCGTAGCCGTCGCGGCAGCTTCTCCAGCACCAGGGGGGTAGGACTCGGTCACCAGGTCATCCACCAGCTGCCCGTTGAGGCGCCCGCCACCGTGCAGCGTGATCCAGTGCTCCTTGTTCATGTGGTAGCCAGGAGTGATGTCGTCCATGCCCTCCACGAGGGCCTTCGCGGCGCCCGGCGCCGACTTCAGGATCACCACGGGCTGCCCTTCCACCTGGCTGAACAGCATGAAGACCTTGCCGATCACCTTGTAGACGTCCCAGTCATCACCGAAGGGGTGGGTGAGTTCCGCCCCGGACAACTCCTCGGCGCACTCGGCGGCCCGCTCCTGCACCCGCTTACCGTGCATGTGCCTGCCTTGACGATCAGGTGTTGCGGCGACGGATGGCGTCGGTCAGAACCGTCGCGAAGGCCGTCCAAGCCGCATACGGGGCCAGCGCCGCACCGCGCCGGGGGCTCTGGGCCGCCACCCGACGGACGAGGTCCGCTGAGCTGGCCGCCAACAGGCCGGCCACCACGGTGCTCGCCCGCAGCTTGTGGCCACGGAAGAAGACCCAGCTCCACGCTGCGTTCAGCACCAGGTTGGCACCCAGGGCGGTCTGGAAGGAGGTGGCGTCTCGTTCGTCGCCGCGATCCTGCACGTCCGCGAGGTGCTGTGCGCTGACCACGGCAATGTCCAAGTACAGCGCCGTCCAGACCGGGCCGAAGACGCTGTTGGGCGGCTGCCATGAGGGCTTGTCCAGGGCCTCGAACCATGCGGACTTCGGGAGGGTTGCCACCGATCCGACAGCCGCCGTGACGGCTGTGGCCACCCCAGTTCCGGTGAGCTGCTTGCGGAATGTCGTGTCCATACCTTCCATCCTGTCACGCCTCGCGTGGGACGATCAGGGTATGGAACGCAAGGAATTCCTCGACCTGATCGACCGTCGGGAGCGGCTGGTGGCCGGCTCCGACGCGCACCAGTTCATGCATGCCGC
The DNA here is from genome assembly GCF_003752415.1 of Luteococcus japonicus. Classification (NCBI taxonomy): domain Bacteria; kingdom Bacillati; phylum Actinomycetota; class Actinomycetes; order Propionibacteriales; family Propionibacteriaceae; genus Luteococcus; species Luteococcus japonicus. Next base: position 2,532,511 of record NZ_RKHG01000001.1, read on the forward strand.
GGCCTCGCGCGCGCTGGAGATCACGACGCGGCTCAATGCGTCGGGCGGCGATCCGGACCAGACCCGTGCGCTGCTGGGTGAGCTCATCGGGCAGGAGCTGCCGGAATCGGTGTTCCTCTTCCCTCCCTTCCACTCGGAGTTCGGACAGAACATCCACCTGGGGGAGGGTGTCTTCATCAACATGGGTTGTGTCTTCCAGGACACGGGGGGCATCTGGATTGGTGACCGTTCGCTGATCGGGCACAACTGCATCCTGACCACCCTGAACCACGGCACGGATCCAGAGCATCGGGGGGACATGCTCCCCGCGCCCATCAGGATCGGTTCCGACGTCTGGCTGGGCGCCCGGGTGACCGTCGTTCCTGGGGTCACCATCAGCGACGGTGCGATCGTGGGCGCCGGCGCCGTGGTCACCAAGGATGTGGACGCCCGAACGGCCGTCGCCGGGGTGCCCGCGCGGGTGATCCGGACGCTCTGAGCCCCTGCCAGACTTCGATCTCAATCAATTTCGAGGCTGTGGCTAGGGGTTATGTTGATTTCCGTGGGTCCTGGGCGCCGCCTTGGTCGACGTCTCCGGAAAACTCCCGTAGGATGAACTCATTGCTTGGCAGTTGGTTATTAGTACTTCGGTATGAGGGTCTCCTCGGAGGCCTGTGGTTCCTTCTGAAATGTGTGACGAGCAAGTTCCGGTGGTGATCGATTCGCGGTCACCCCACCTTCGTGAAGGAAACATCATGGCTACAGGTACCGTCAAGTGGTTCAACGCTGACAAGGGCTTCGGCTTCATCCAGCCCGACGACGGCTCCGCCGACGTCTTCGCCCACTTCTCCGCGATCAACTCCAACGGCTTCCGCTCGCTGGACGAGAACGACAAGGTTGAGTACGACGTCGAGCAGGGCCCCAAGGGCCCGCAGGCCTCGAACATCTCCGTCCTGCGCTGATCAAGCACAGACTTAGCTGAGCCGGTTCGCCGGCCTCCAGCCTGCACGAAGGCCGTCGCCCCTCGGGGTGGCGGCCTTCGTCGTTTTGTGTCCAGGGATGGTGAAGGTGAGCGCTCCTTCAAGCAGTGCAGGAAATCATCGGATTCCGCAAGGGCCAGCTTGCGCAATTCTGCTCCAGCACAATAGCTTAGGTAAGCCTTACCAATGAGATCTCGCGATGGCGCGGCCTCCCCACCCTGAAGGGACACCATGCTCGGGAACTTCCTGATCGGCCTGCGCGAGGGGCTGGAGGCGTCGTTGGTGGTGAGCATCCTGATCGCCTACCTCGTCAAGACCAACCGCCGCGCCCTCCTGCCGCGCATCTGGGCCGGGGTCGGCCTCGCCATCGTCGTCAGCCTGGCCTTCGGTGCTGTCCTCACCTACGGCCCCAAGGGGCTCACCTTCGAGGCCCAGGAGCTGATCGGCGGCAGCCTGAGCATCGTCGCCGTCGGCATGGTCACCTGGATGATCCTGTGGATGGCCACGGCGGGCCGCACTCTCGCCCGTGGCCTGCGCAGCCAGGTTGATGCCGCGGGAGAGTCCTGGTGGGCGCTTCCGCTGGTCGGGACCCTGTCCGTGGGCCGTGAAGGCCTGGAGACCGCCCTGTTCATCTGGGCCGCCACCCGCGCCGCTGGGCGCGACGGCCAGTCCACCACGCAACCACTGCTCGGGGCCCTGCTCGGCCTCGCGGTGGCCGTCGTGGTGGGATGGCTGATCTACCGGGGAACGCTCCGTGTCAACCTGTCGAAGTTCTTCGCCTGGACCGGGGGCTTCCTGGTCATCATCGCCGCGGGCGTGCTTGCCTACGGCATCCATGACCTGCAGGAGGCTCGTTTCCTGCCCGGGCTGAACACCCTTGCCTACGACGTCAGCGACGTGATTGCACCCAGCAGCGTGCTGGGCACCCTCCTCAAGGGCGTCTTCAACTTCTCGCCTGCCGCGACGGTGCTGGAGACCATCGCCTGGTGGACCTACGTCCTGGTCGTCACACCGCTGTTCGTGAGCCGGCTGCGCCGCTACCACACCTCAGTCACCCCCACCCCCGCCACCACGGCGTCCGCGACGCCACAAGCCGTTGGAGACCCCTCATGATCCGCAAGACAACCGCACTGCTGGCAGTCGGCGCCTTCGCCCTGACCGGTTGCACCGAGAACAACGCCGCCCCCGCCGCGGGCGACGCCCGCCACCTGGCGGTCACCGCCACCGACGACTCCTGCCAGGTGGCCGCGGCCACCGCGCCCTCGGGCACCGTGACCTTCAGCGTCACGAACTCCGGCAACAAGGTCAACGAGTTCTACGTGCTGGGAAGTGACGGGTTGCGCATCATCGGCGAGGTGGAGAACATCGGGCCTGGCCTGTCGCGTGACCTGGTGCTCAGCCTCGCGCCGGGGGAGTACTTCAGCGCCTGCAAGCCCGGCATGGTGGGCGAGGGCATCCGCGCCCCCTTCAGCGTCATCGACTCCGGCGAACAGGTGGGCCCCGCTGGCGACGACAAGCAGTTCGTCGACCAGGCCTCCACCGCCTATGCGGGCTATGTGAAGGACCAGACCGACCAGCTGCTGGCCAAGACCCAGAAGTTCGTCACCGCCGTCAAGGCCGGCAAGGACGACGAGGCCCGCACCCTCTACCCCGACGCCCGGATGCACTGGGAGCGCATCGAGACCGTCGCGGAGAGCTTCGGAGACCTCGACCCGAGGATGGATGCGCGTGAGGCCGACCTGGAGAAAGGCCAGGCCTTCACCGGCTGGCACCGGCTCGAGAAGGACCTCTGGCCGGCCCGGGCCACGGGTTACACGGCCATGACCAGCGCCGAACGCGCCAAGATAGCCGACACCCTGCTGGCCGACACCAAGACCCTGCACCAGCGGACCCGCACGATGTCCTTCACCGCCGACGAGATCAGCAATGGCGCCAAGGGCCTGCTCGACGAGGTCGCCGCCGGCAAGGTCACCGGTGAGGAGGAGTACTGGAGCCGCACGGACCTGTACGACTTCCAGGGCAACATCGACGGCGCCCGCGTCGCCTGGGAGGGGCTGCGTCCCCTGTTGAAGAAGAAGGACGCCACCCTCGACGGACAGATCGACAAGGAGTTCGCCAACCTGCAGCAGCTGCTCGACGCGCAGAAGCAGGGTGCCGGATTCGTCACCTACGACAAGCTCAGCAAGGAGCAGGTCAAGGACCTGTCGGATGCCGTCAATGCCCTGTCCGAACCGCTCAGCAAGATGACCGCGGCGGTGCTCAAGTGACCGCTGTCCAGCCCGGTGGCCTGTCCCGGCGCGGCCTGCTGGCCGCGTCCGGGGCCGGTGCGGCCGCCGCTGGTGGGCTCTCCGCTGCGATGATGCTCACGCCCGGCCATGCCGGGGCGACGCCGGAGCAGGCGGCAGACTCGCCCGCCGAACGCCGCTACGACTTCCGTGGCGAGCACCAGGCGGGGATCACCACACCGGCGCAGGACCGGATGCACTTCGCGGCCTTCGACATGGACCCACGGGCCAGTCGTGAGGACCTCGTCGCGCTGCTGCAGGACTGGACATCGGCGGCCGAGAGGATGACCGACGGCCGCGGGGCGGGCAGCTTGGGCCCCCTGTCCGGGCCCTACGACGCGCCCCCGGACGACACCGGCGAGGCGATCGACCTGCCACCCGCAGGTCTGACCATCACCTTCGGCTTCGGATCCTCACTGTTCGGCGGCGAGGGCTCCGGCAAGGACCGCTTCGGGCTGGCCGCGCGTCGCCCTGCGGCTCTGGAGCGGCTGCCGCACTTCCCCGGGGACAACCTGCGTCAGCAGCTCAGCGACGGAGACCTGTGCATCCAGGCCTGCTCCGATGACCCGCAGGTGGCGGTGCACGCCGTGCGCAACCTGACGCGGATCGCCATGGGGCGCGCCCACCTGCGCTGGAGCCAGTTGGGCTTCGGACGCACCTCGTCCACCAGCGATGCGCAGTCCACGCCGCGTAACCTGTTCGGCTTCAAGGACGGCACGATGGGGCTTCGCGGGGAGGAGACCGACGCCATCGACGAGCACGTCTGGGTTTCCTCCGGGGCGGATCCTCTGGCCGAGTGGATGACGGGCGGCAGCTATCTGGTGGCTCGCAAGATCGCCATGCGGATCGAACCCTGGGACAGGTCGAGCCTGCGTGAGCAGGAACGCGTCGTCGGCCGGACCAAGGCGGAAGGCGCCCCGTTGAGCGGCGGGACGGAGTTCAGCCAACCGGACTTCGCGGTCAAGGGGCGCGGTGGCCAGCCGATGGTCGCCCTGGACAGCCACGTCGGGATTGCCCACCCCAGCCACAACGACGGCGTGCGGCTGCTGCGCCGTGGCTACAACTACGTGGATGGCAACGACGAGATGGGTCGGCTGGCCGCAGGCCTGTTCTTCATCGCCTTCGTCACGGATCCGCGGACGCACTACATCCCGATGCAGACCAAGATGTCGCGCGATGACCTGATGCAGGAATACGTGCAGCACGTCGGCTCGGGGCTGTTCGCCGTCCCGCCGGGGGCCCAGGGTGACCGCTACGTGGGCCGGGGGCTCTTCGCCTGAGTCATCTTGCGGCCAGGTGAAGGGCTCGTAGGCTGGGGGGCATGACCCAGATCGCGAGCACCACCTGCGCCGCCGACGGCACCATCACCACCTTCACCATCGACGGGGAAGGACTCACCCCGCTGGCAATCAGTCCCGTGGGCAAGGGTGTCTCGGCGATGGCGCTGGAGGGCGACGGCACCCAGGCCTACGTGTCGCTCAAGGAGCCCACCGGCGTCGCCACCGTCGTGCTGGACGCCCAGACCGGCAGCTGGACGCAGACCGCGCACCACTCGCTGTCCAGCCACCCCAGCTACCTTCGGGTCAGCGAGGACGGCCGCTTCCTGCTCGGTGCTGACTACGCCGCCGGCAAGGGCTTCGTCTGGCCGCTGTCCGACGGGCAGCTGGGCGAACCCACTGCCGTCATCGAGCACCAGAACCTGCACTGCGTCGTCCAGGTGGGCCAGCACGTCTACTTCGTCAGTCTGGGCGAGGACCTCGTCGCCGGCTACCTGCTCACCGAGGACGGTGCGTTGGAGTCGGTCGGCACGGTGGCTGCCCCCGTCGGTTCCGGTCCGCGCCACCTGATTGCCCGCGAGGACGGCCGAACCCTGTACTGCGTCACCGAGTTCTCCGGTGAGGTGTTGCGCCTGCGTCGTGATCCGGCAAGCGGCGCCCTGGAGATCGTGCAGCAGGTCGTCGCACACGCCACGGACAAGGGTCTTCGGCACAGCGTCTTCGGTGCCGACCCGCTCAAGGAGCACTTCATCTGGGGAGCGGACCTGCACCTGGCCGGCCCCGAGGGGCGCTGGCTGGTGGTGTCCGAACGTACCGAGTCCACGCTGGCGGTGCTGCCCGTCGCCGACGACGGCACCCTGGCCGAACCCGTCAGCCTCACCGCCACCGAACAGCAGCCCCGCGGCTTCTGCGTCACGCCCGACGAGAACCATGTGCTGTGCCCGGGTGAGAAGTCCGAGCAGGTGAGCCTGTTCCGGCTTGAGGACGACGGGCGGCTGGTCCGCGTCGCGGAGGCGCCCAACGGCAAGGGTGCGAACTGGGCCCGGGTGGTGTCGCTCTGAGGCACACGGCTCCGGCCGAGCCCGCCTCTGGCGGCAGTTACAGGGTGTCGGCGAAGGGATCCGCGTCGTCCTCGACGGTCGCCACCGGAGGCGCGTCGTTGGCGCGGCGGGAGGCCAATCGATGCGGGACACGATCCCGCTTGAAGGTGACCGACGTGTATCCGTGAGGCTTGGGTTCCCCGTCGTCGCCCAGGGAGACCATCACGATCTTGTCGATCTTGATGATCACCTCGCCGGTGAAGACATTGCGCACGACGGCCTTCAGGGTGAGGCTGGTGCGGCCCCAGTTCACCACTGCCAGGCCCATCTCGATGATGTCGCCCTGCCTGGCCGAGGAGACGAAGTTGATCTCGCTCATGTACTTCGTGACGGTGCGCTCATTGCCCAGCTGGATGATCGCGTAGATCGCGGCTTCCTCGTCGATCCAACGCAACAGGCTTCCACCGAACAGGGACTGGTTGGCGTTGAGATCTTCGGGCTTGACCCACTTGCGCGAGTGAAAATTCATGGAGTTCGGCACGGGGGCAAGCCTAGTCACTCCGTGCTGAGGACAGGAAAAGGCCGCCGGCCCCCGAATCGGTCAGGGGCCGGCGACGTGCTGATCGCTGGCTCAGGGCAGGTGGATCAGAGCAGGTAGGGGTCGTCCTCCCAGATGGACAGGCTCTTCGGATCGGCCGCATTCGTGTCGCGACCGGCTGGTGGCAGGTCCGCGGCGGTGGCCGGCTCGGTGGGCTTGGTGGGCTGGTCCAGCTCCTTGCCCACCGCATTGCGCGCCAGCCATTCCGCGCGGGAGTTGGCCGGCGTGCCGGTCAGGTCGACGGTGGAGATGTCGATGCCCAGGGCCTTCGCGACGCCCTCGCCATAGGCGGGGTCTGCGTGGAAGCAGTTGTAGATGTAGCGATGCTTCACCTGCAGCGTGGCGTCGCCCATGGCCCGTGCCGTGTTCTCACAGGTCACCAGCTGCTGTTCCGGTGTCATGGCACGCCACAGCATCCCGGGCTGGGTGTAGTAGTCGTGGTCGTCGGCGCGGTAGTCGTACATCGCAATGTCACCGCCGGCCTGCGTCGGCTCCGCCAGCTGCGGCGAGTCCGCCCAGTTGCCATAGGAGTTGGGCTCGTAGTGCAGTTCCGACCCGCGGTTGCCGTCGACGCGCATCTGGCCATCGCGGTGGAAGGAGTGCGGGCAGCCGACGCCCTTGGGCTGGTTCACCGGAATCTGGTGGTGGTTGATGCCCGTGCGGTAGCGGGCCGCGTCCCCGTAGGCGAAGAGCCTGGTCTGCAGCATCCGGTCAGGGGAGTAGCCGATGCCGGGCACGATGTTCTGCGGCGTGAAGGCCGCCTGCTCGACGTCGGCGAAGTAGTTCTCGGCATTGCGGTTGAGCTCCAGGATGCCGACCTCGCGCAGCGGGAAGTCCTTCTTCGGCCACATCTTGGTGAGGTCGAAGGGGTTGGTCTCCATCGCATCGGCCTGCTCGACCGTCATGGTCTGGATGTAGAGCTTCCACTGGGGGAACTGGCCCTTCTCGATGGCCTCGTAGAGGTCGCGCCCATTGGACTCGCGGTCCTGTCCGACGACCGTCGCCGCCTCCTGGTCCGTCAGGTTCTGGATGCCCTGTTGGGAACGGAAGTGGAATTTCACCCAGGTGCGTACTCCGGCGGCGTTGACCATCGAGTAGGCGTGGGAGCTGAAGCCGTGCATGAACCGGAAGGACGACGGGATGCCGCGGTCGGACATGATGATCGTGGTCTGCAACAGGGATTCCGGCAGCGAGGTCCAGAAGTCGAAGTTGGTGTTGGGGCTGCGCAGGTTCGTCCGGGGGTCGCGCTTGACGGCGTGGTTCAGGTCGATGAACTTCTTGGGGTCGCGGAAGAAGAAGACGGGGGTGTTGTTGCCCACCACGTCCCAGTTGCCGTCCTCGGTGTAGAAGCGTGCCGCGAAGCCGCGGATGTCACGCTCGGCATCGGCGGCGCCCCGCTCGCCGGCGACCGTCGAGAAGCGCATGAAGATCTCGCACTTCTTGCCCACCTCGGAGAAGATCTTGGCGTGGGAGACGTCGGTGATGTCCTGGGTGACGGTGAAGTCGCCAAAGGCGCCCCAGCCCTTGGCGTGCATCCGCCGCTCGGGGATCACCTCACGGTTGAAGTGGGCCTGCTTCTCGATGTTCCAGGCGTCCTGCAGGACGACGGGCCCGCGCACGCCGGCCGTGGCCGTGTCCTGGTTGTCGACCACGGGCGACCCATTGGCCATGGTCATCGGGCCTTCGCCCACCACATTGTTGCGGCTCGGCAGGTGGTCTCCCACGCCGTTCTTCGCCATCGGATCGGTCATGTCAGCCATGTAAGCCTCCTGGAAGATGGAACCATTTCAAAGTTGGAAGGGTTCTGACTTGGATGCTAGGCAGGCTGGCCCTGGACTTCAAGAGGTCGACGAAGGATCGAATTCGCAAGGCATTTAAGTTAGGATTGCCTCACCTAAATGTCTGGAGGATGACATGAACGCCCCACGCCAGCCCCGCCCTGCCCGCCGCGCCACCGTCACCGGCAAGGAGCTCCTCACCCGGGACATGGTGCGCGTCCACTTCGAGGGGGCGGACCTGCGCCAGATCGGCCCCCTGGAGAAGACCGACAGCTACGTCAAGCTGCTCTTCCCACCATCGGGTGCCGGCTACACGCTGCCCTTCGACCCGGACCGGGTGCAGGACGAACACCCGCGGGAGCAGTGGCCGGTCAGCCGCACCTACACCGTGCGCCACCATGACCTGGACGCCGGGCGGATGAGCATCGACTTCCTCGTCCACGGCGACGCCGGGATCGCCGGCCCATGGGCCATGAGGGCGGAGCCGGGGGAGTCCGTCGTCTTCCGCGGGCCGGGCGGTGGCTGGGCCCCGCGGCCCGACGCGCCACACCACCTCCTGGTGGGGGACGAGACGGCCCTGCCTGCCATCGGTGCCGCACTGGACGACCTCCCGCACGGCGCCTCCGCGACGGCGGTCCTGCAGGTGGCCGATGCCTCGGTGCACCTGCCCCTGCGTTCCCTGCCGGGGCTGGACGTGATCTGGCTGCACCGCGACGAGCAGCCCGGTGCCGAACCCGTCCTGGCCGCAGTCGAGCGGCTCGAACTGCCCTGGGATGGGCTGGAGGCCTTCGTGCACGGCTCGGCGGACATGGTCAGGCTGTTGCGGCGTCACCTGCTGGGCGAGCGTGCCATGCCCCGCGAACACCTGTCCCTGTCCGGCTACTGGCGCCCCGGTCTCGACGAGGACCACTGGCAGGCCAGCAAGCAGGACTTCGCCGCCCAGATGGAGCAGGAGACCACCTCGGGGGCCTGAAGGTCGGCACCGTCCCGTGGACCCGCCTCGGTCTTCGGCCGGGTTCTTGGTAACGTCCCGGGGTCACCCGTGTGATGCTTGACCACTTCACGAAGGACGGCCCATGGCCCAGACCGAGACACCTGCACGCGACGAGCACCAGCTCCACCGCGGACTGCGGGCGCGCCACCTCAACATGATCGCGATCGGCGGTGCCATCGGCACTGGCCTGTTCGTCGCCTCCGGTCAGACCATCAACGAGGCTGGTCCGGGCGGCGCACTGCTGGCCTATGCCGCCATCGGCTTCATGGTCTACCTGCTGATGCAGTCCTTGGGGGAGATGTCCACCTGGCTTCCCGTCGCCGGCTCCTTCGAGGCCTTCGGCACCCGCTTCGTAAGCCCGTCCTTCGGCTTCGCGACGGGCTGGAACTACTGGTTCAACTGGGCCATCACCGTCGCCGCCGAACTGGTGGCCGCATCCCTGGTGATGAAGTACTGGCTGCCCGACGTGCAGGCCTGGGTCTGGAGCGCCATCTTCCTGGCCATCCTCTTCCTGCTGAATGCGGCCAGCGTCGGCACCTTCGGTGAGAGCGAGTTCTGGTTCGCCTCCATCAAGGTGGTCACCGTCATCATCTTCCTCGTCGTGGGCCTGGCAATGATCCTGGGCATCATGGGCGGCCGCTCGGCAGGCTTCAGCAACTGGACCCAGGGCGAGGCCCCCTTCGTCAACGGTTGGCAGGGCATGCTGGGCATCTTCATGATCGCTGGATTCTCCTTCCAGGGCACGGAGATGATCGGTGTGGCAGCCGGCGAGGCCGAGCACCCGGAGAAGTCCATCCCGCGCGCCATCAAGGCCGTCTTCTACCGCATCATGCTCTTCTACATCGGTGCCATCGCGGTGGTCGGTTTCCTGATCAGCTACACCGACAAGCGGCTGCTGTCCGCAGACGTCGACAACATTGCCGTCAGCCCCTTCACCCTGATCTTCGAGCGGGCCGGCATCGCCGGTGCCGCATCGCTGATGAATGCGGTGATCCTGACCTCCATCCTCAGCGCCGGCAACTCCGGCATGTACGTCTCCACCCGGATGCTGTACGGCATGGCGCGCTCCGGGAAGGCGCCCAAGGTCTTCGGCACCACCACCAAGCGGGGCGTGCCGATGGCGGCGCTGCTGGCCACCACCCTCGTCGGTGCCTTCTGCTTCATCGCCAGCCTGATCGGCGACGGCGGTGCCTACCTGTGGCTGGTCAATGCCTCGGGCCTGGCCGGCTTCATCACGTGGATGGGCATCGCCTGGTGCCACTACCGCTTCCGGCGCGCCTTCGTCGCGCAGGGGCGGTCCCTCGACGAGCTGCCCTTCCGCGCCAAGTGGTTCCCGCTGGGCCCGCTGGTGGCGCTGGCAATGTGCGCCGTCGTCGTCGCCGGCCAGAACTACCAGGCCTTCCTGGGTGACGTGGACATCGAGGGCCTGTTCGCCTCCTACCTGGGTCTGCCGGTCTTCCTGGCCCTGTGGGCGGGGCACAAGCTAGTCACCAAGGCCCCCACGGTGGACCTGGCCTCGGCGGACCTGTCGCGCACCGACGTCCCCGACGACGTGGCCTACGACCTGATTCCGTGACCTCCCGCGCCCGGGGAGAGGTCATTGCCGCACTGCTGGTGGTGGCGCTCTTCTGCGCCGTCGTCGGGCCGGTCTGGTGGCGACGGTGGCAGGACGGGACGCTGGGCACTGCCCCCGTTCCGGCACCCGTGAGCCCCGTCGTGACCCCGTCGGTTGCCGGGCAGCGGGCTGCGACCGTGGTCCGGGTCAGCGACGGGGACACCGTCATCCTGCGGCTCTCCGGACGGGAGACCACGGTGCGCATCCTCAACATCGATACCCCGGAGACCCAGAAGGCAGGGACTCCCGTGGAATGTCTGGGCCCCGAGGCCAGCAGGGCCCTGGCTTCGCTGTTGCCTGTTGGCAAGGCCGTGGAGATTGCCCACGACGGCCCACGCAAGGACCGCTACGGCCGTACCCTCGCCGCGGTGTGGGCCGACGGCCGGCTGGTGGCCGAGCAGATGGCCAAGCAGGGCTGGAGCGGTGCCGCCGTCGTGAGCCGTGCGGACACCTGGTACGCGCCCGTCGCCGCTGCCCAGCAGGAGGCGATCGCCGCCCGTCGGGGGCTCTATGATCCGTCGATCCCGTGCACGCTGGCCGGGCAGACCGCAACGCGGGTCACGTCGCTGCGCGTCGAGGCCGCCACCACCCCCGCACAACTGGAGGCGCGACGTCGCCGATTGACGACGGCGATCGCGCAGTCCGAGGCACTGAGGGCAAGCCTGGCACCGCCCGACTCGCAGCTCAGTGCCATCCAGCGGCAACGGCATCCTGCGGCCTGGCGGTATGCGCGGGTCCGGGAGCTCGACGGGGCCCTTGCGACGGCACGGGCCGCATTGCGCTGAGCCGAGGCCGCCCGATCCGCGTGGCTTCCTGGCTCCCGCGCATGTTGCAACCCGAGCGCCTGTGGGGAACCCGAGCGCCTGTGGGGAACCCGAGCGCCTGTCAGGCGGGTGAGTCCTGGCTGTTCTGCTCGGGCAGGGCGAACAGCCCGGTGGTGCTGGCGCTGTCCAGCTGGTTGGCCAGGATGGTGAACCGTACCTGCGCGCTGGTGGCGTCGTCGGGCACTGGCAATTCCTCGAACGGCAGCGCGTACACCGTGTGGATGTAGCGATGCGCTGGGCCGGGCGGAGGGCAGGGGCCGCCATAGCCGGCATAGCCATGGTCGGTGACCCATTCGCGGACGCCCTCGGGCATCGAGGCACCTTCGGGGAGGCTGGTGACCTCGGCCGGGATGTCGACGGCCACCCAGTGCCACCACCCGGATCCGGTGGGGGCATCGGGATCGAAGATGGTCACGGCAAAGCTCTTGGTGCCTTCCGGTGCATCCGTCCAGGCCAGCGCGGGGCTGATGTTCTGGCCCCCTGCGCCCTCCTCCGCGTACATCAGGTCGATCCTCTCGCCGTCGGCGAATGACGTGCTGGCGAGTTCCATGGGGCTCCTCCTGTGTGGTCATGCGGGCGGGTCGATGATTCGAGCCTAGTTCGCCTGCCAAGACCCGTCGAGGGGGCGGTCCATCCTGCTTGGCTGCCGTTTCCTGTGGGTGCTCTCAGGAAGGAGGGTGCCTTGTGGGCGAGGGGAAAGTGCCCGCACGGACGCCAAATATGACCGAATGCTGGACCTTTGTCCCGTTTCTTGGCATCCCACGGGCCGTGCGACAGTACCAACATGGACAACAAGTTTCTTTCGGTCACCACGGCCGTCGCGCTGAGCGGTGCCATCACCCTCGGCTCGGTGCCGCAGGCCCAGGCCGCAACCGTCGGCTACGTGCGCAAGGTCACCGCTCTGGGTGACTCCTACCCGGCCGGGTCCATGGGCAACGAGGGCAACTCCTACGTCGAGCGCTACGGCCGCCGCACCGGACAGCGGCCCCTGAACCATGCTCGTGGGGGATGGCGCACCACCGACGTGCTCTACATGTTCGCCAACTCCCCGGTGACCCTGCGCAATGTGCGCGACACTCGGACCGTCATCATCACGATCGGCGCCAATGACATTGCCGGGAGCTACCGGAACCCCAGCGGTGCCGCGAATTCCGTCGCCGCCTACCAGCCAGCCCTGGACAAGATGCGCGGCAACCTGAACAAGGTGCTGTGGCACGTCTCGAAGGCGCGCGGCGGGGCCAATGGCCGTGTGGTCGTCACCACCTACAACAACATCTACACCGATGGCAGCCACCTCACGGCGAAGGGATCCTCCTACGCCCGGGGGGCCGAGAACCTCACCCGCGCCGTCAACAGCATCATCCTGAGCAGCTGTGCCCGGTACAAGATGGCCTGCGTCGACGTGTACCCGGCCTTCAATGTCTCCTCGGTGGACAGCCTGGTCAACTACGACGGCACGCACCCCAGCTCCAAGGGCCACCAGCTCTACGCGGACAAGATCTACGCCCGCGTGCGCTGAGGCGCCCCTCGACAGGCTCGGCGACCGGGAACTCGGTGACCGGGCCTGTCGAGGTCAGTCGATCCGGCTGAATCCCAGCACGTGCAGCACCAGCTCGCCGGCCTCGTCGCAGGCGTCCAGGTCGATCGAGGCCTGCAGCTGCCAGTCGTGGTCGTGGTCCGGGTCATCGATGATCTGCGCGACCCGCCAGGTCCTGGGCTGCCCCTTGCCGCCGAACTCCTCGATGCGCAGCATCTTCGGGCCGCGGGCGTCACCGTCCAGGCCCATGTCTTCGTGCTGGTCCCAGTACTGGCCCAGCGCCTCATCCCAGGCACCGGAATCCATCGCGTTGTCCGGGTCCCGGGCATCCAGCTCGGCCAACTCGTCAACCTTGTCGTAGGCCATCAACTCCACGTGGCGCCACATGGCATTGCGCACCAGCACCTTGAAGGCGCGGGCATTGCCGGTGACCGGGTGGCGCTTCTCGGCGGGGTGCGTGAGCGCCTTCAACCGGTCCTCCGGGTCCGCGTCGGGATCGGTGAGCGCCTCCCACTCGTCGAGCAGCGACGAGTCGGTGAGGCGGATCACCTCGCCCAGCCACTCCACCAGATCCGTCAGTTCCTCGGTGACGAAGCGCTCCGGCACGCTCTGCCGCAGGGCCCGGTAGGCATCGGACAGGTAGCGCAGCAGCAGGCCCTCGCTGCGTTGGATCTTGTAGTGCGCGACGTACTCGCCGAAGGTCATCGCCCGTTCGAACATGTCGCGCACGATGCTCTTGGGGCTCAGCTGGTTCTCCGTGATCCACGGGTGGGTGGGGCGGTAGGACTCGTAGGCGTGGTCCAGCAGCTCGGCCAGCGGCTTGGGCCACTCGACCTCCTCCAGCGCCTCCATCCGCTCCTCGTAGTCATAGCCGTCGGCCTTCATCTCGGCGACGGCCTCGCCACGGGCCTTGTACTGCTGCTGGATCAGCACGAACATCGGGTCCTCCAGCGTCGCCTCGATGATGCTCACCAGGTCCAGCACGTAGTCCGCGGAGTCGGGGTCCAGGAGTTCGAAGGCGGCCATCGCGAAGGCGCTCAGCGGCTGGTTCAGCGCGAAATTGTCCTGCAGGCTGTCCGCCAGCTCGTAACGGCGCCCCGACGGCTCCGGCGGATCCAGCCGGGTCACCACATCGGCCTGGATCAGGGAACGTCCCAGGGCGACGGCGCGGCGCTTCAGCTGCTTCTGGGTGCGCTCGTCCTTCACGGACTCCTCCACCAGGTGCACAACGGCCTGGGCCGTGTCCTGGTCGCGCTCGACGAGGTTCAGCAGCATGGCATTGGTGATCTTCATCCGGGCATGCAGCGTCTCCGGCACCGAGTCGATGAGCTTCTGGAAGCCCTCCTCGGTGTAGTTGATGAAGCCCTCCGGTGGCTTCTTGCGCTGCACCTTGCGCTGCTTCTTCACGTCGTCACCGGCCCTTGCCAGGTTCCGGGTGTTCTCCACGACGTGCTCGGGGGCCTGTGCGACGACGTAGCCGACGGTGTCGAAGCCGGCGCGCCCGGCCCGGCCGGCGATCTGGTGGAATTCGCGGCTGCGCAGGGTGCGCATCCGTCGTCCGTCGAACTTGGTCAGGGCGGTGAACAGGACGGTGCGGATCGGCACGTTGATCCCTACGCCAAGGGTGTCGGTGCCGCAGATCACCTTGAGCAGTCCCTGCTGGGCAAGGGTTTCCACCAGCCGTCGGTAGCGGGGGAGCATGCCGGCGTGGTGCACGCCGATGCCGGCCTTGACCAGCTTCTCCAGGGTCTTGCCGAAGCCGCCGGCGAAGCGGAAGTGGCCCATCGCCTCCACGATCCGGTGCCGGTCCTCGGTGCTGACCAGCTTCACGCTGAGCAGGGCCTGCGCCCGCTCCAGGGCGGCGGCCTGCGTCGAGTGCACGATGTAGACCGGCGCCTCGCCGTCGCGCACGATCTCCTCGACGGTCTCGTGGATGGGCGTCAGCGCCCAGCGGTAGACCAGCGGGACCGGCCGCACGGCGTCGGAGATCACCGCGGTCTCCCGGCCGCTGCGACGCGTCAGGTCGCGGCTCAGGTCCGTCACGTCGCCCAGCGTCGCGCTCATCAGGATCTGCTGCGCCTGCGGCAGCTCGGTGACGCCCACCTGCCAGGCCCAGCCGCGGTCGGGATCCGCGACGAAGTGGTACTCGTCCATCACCACCTGGGTGACGTCGGCGGTGCGGCCCTCGCGCAGGGCGATGTTGGCCAGGATCTCCGCCGTGCAGCAGATGATCGGTGCGTCCGCGTTCACCGAGGCGTCACCGGTGACCATGCCCACATTGGTGGCGCCGAAGACCTCGCACAGCGCGAAGAACTTCTCGCTCACCAGGGCCTTGATGGGCGCGGTGTAGAAACTGACCCCGTTGGTGGCCAAGGCGTGGAAGTGCGCTGCCAGGGCAATCAGGCTCTTGCCGGAGCCCGTCGGCGTCATCACGATGGCGTTGTTGCCGCTCAGGATCTCCAGGATCGCCTCCTCCTGGTGCGGGTAGAGCGTGATGCCGGTGGACGTCGCCCACGTGGTGAAGGCTTCGTAGATGGCGTCGGGGCCCGGGTTCGAGCCCAGGGTGGGCAACTGGTCGATGAGGCGCATGGTGGTCCCATCCTTCCACGCCCGACGGGTAGCCTTCGGGCCATGGGCCAGACCAGCTTCGCCGTCGCCTTCCTGGGCGGACTCGCCGCACTGTTCAGTCCGTGTGCTGCCATGCTGCTGCCCAGCTTCTTCGCCTTCGCCTTCACCCGCACGGGGACCATGGTGGGCCGCCTGTTGCTCTTCCTCGTCGGGCTGTTGGCCGCGATGGTCCCCCTGGGCCTGGCCGCGGGTTCCCTGGGGCAGGCGCTGCTGGCGGACACCGCGACCATGCTCCGCATCGGGGCGGTCCTGCTGCTGGTCCTCGGGCTGGTGACGGCCGCCGGTCTGAGCCTGCCGATGCCCGGACTGTCCCGCTCCGGCCGCGGGAACCCCGCCACACCCCTGGCGATCCTCGCCCTGGGCGCCAGTTACGGGCTGGCCAGCGGGTGCACCGGCCCCATCCTGGGATCGGTGCTCACTCTCGCAGCGATGGGTGGCAGCCCGGTGCTGGCCGGCGCGATGATGGCGGTCTACGCACTGGGCATGGCTCTTCCCCTGGTGCTTGTCAGCCTGTTGTGGGAGCGCCTGCGGCTGGGGGAGCGGAACTGGTTCAAGCCACGCCCCGTCACCCTCGGTCCGGTGCACACCACGCTGACCCAGCTTGTCAGCGGGATCGTCTTTGCCGCCCTGGGCCTCTTCCTGCTGGTCACCGGCGGTCAGGCCGGTGGCCTGCTGGATGCCACCACCCAGTACCGCTTGGAGAACCGGCTGGCCGCATGGGGACGGGCCGTGGGCAACATTCCGGTCCTGGTGCTGGTGGTGCTGCTGGTTGGTGGCCTGACCTGGCTGTGGCTGGCCGAACGCGAACGTGCGGCAAGATGAAGCCATGAGCACGCAGAGCCCGGATTCGCACACCCCGCTTCCGTCCCGGATGACCGACGGCAGGCTCGTCGCAACGCTGCCGGACCGGGCGATGCCGTCGCTGGTGGCCGCCGTGGAGGTGATGGTGCAGGAGGGTGTCGACGTCGTCAGCCTTCCCGTGGCGCAGGCAGAGCAGGTGGCCCGGCTGCGGGGCATCTTCGGCCCGCGGGCCTGTTTCGGCATCCATGACGTCGACGACGACGGCCAGCTGCGCGAGGCATTGGAGGCCGGTGCCGAGTTCGTGTCCCTGAGTGGCCCGGACCAGGAGCTGCTGGACCACTGTCACCAGGCGGGCATCCCGGCCCTCGTCGCGGCACTGACTCCCACGGAGATCCGGGGCGCGTGGCGGATGGGGCCCGCTGCGGTGGTGGTGGTCCCGGCAGAGGTGATGGGATCCGGCTATCCGGAGGCCGTGCTGCCGTTGGCTCCGGGCGCGGTGGTGACGGCACGCGGTGGGCTGGGCGCCTATGCCGCCCGGCGCTGGGCCGAGGCCGGGGCCGTGGCCCTGTGGCTCGACGAGGCACTGATCGGTGACGCCTTCAGGGGCGGGCCGCTCGGCAGTCTGCGGGAGCGTTGCCAGACCTTCCGGGCCGCCGTCGACGAGCCGCGGGACTGACCCTTCGACGAGTGCCTACTTCTTGCCGCCGTTGGACTCGATCACCTGGGCGAAGACCTCCGCCGGCTGGGCGCCGGACAGGGGTGTGGTGTTGACCACGAAGAAGGGGGTTCCACTGATTCCCAGGCTGCGGGCCTCGGTGTTGTCCTTGGCGACGGCCTCGCGGACGGCGGCGCTCTTGGAGTCCTTGGTGAACTTGGCGAGGTCCGGGACGCCGGCCTTCTTCGCGAAGGCCTGCAGGTCGGTGTCCTTGATCTCGGGGTGACCGTTGGTGGGCGCCGCTTGGTGCACTGCGTCGTAGAACTCCCAGTACTTGCCCTGCAGGCCGGCAGCCCGGGCCGCCAGGGACGCGTTCAGGGACTGGTCCCCGAAGAGCACCAGGTCACGGTGCTCGATGCGCAGGCTGCCGTTGTCGATGTAGGGCTGCAACTTCGGCCTGGTCTCGCGGGACCACACGGAGCAGAAGGGGCACCGGTAGTCCGACCACTCGATCATCACCACGGGTGCATCGACCCCACCCTGGGCGGTCGGGTCATTCGCGTCGCGTCGAGGCAGCTTCTTCATGGCCGCGACGGCCTCCGGGTTCTGCGACGGGGGCGCGACGCTGGCGGCCGGAGCGCTCGTGGCGCCCGCGGGCTGGGCGGAGGCCTGTGTACGCAGCCGCTTCAACTCGCTGCTCTGTGCCCCCAACATCGCCCCGAGGCCGAGGCACAGCGCGGTCAGCATCGCGACCAGTACCCACGGCAATTTCGGGGAGCCAGTGGAGGGCGCCGACGCGCTGCTGCCGTGCTGCCAGCCGGAACCGGCGGTGCTGCCGTCGGACGTCGTGGCGACGCCGTGCTGGCGGTCCTGGGGCGGCTGGGGTGCGGAGTGGCTGGCCATGACGCCCACCCTATCTGGGGGCTCCTTCGATGAACCGGTCAAAGGTCTCGTCCTCACGTTCCCGCAGGCTGGAGCTCGCCGCGCCGAGCCCGACCAGGGCACCCGTCCCGGCCAGGCCGGCGAGCCCGATCAGCAGCCCCCGTGGCAAGGGCGTGCGCTGGGCGGCGGGCAGCCGGTGGTCGGACGCCGGGAGGGGTGTGGGGGTGGGTGTGGGGGTTGGGTCAGCGGCCAGGGCGGTCGGTGCGAGACCGAGCAGCATGAGGGTCAGCAGGCCCACGGTGGCCAGGATGCGGTGGAAACCGTGGAAGGAGGCCTGGGTCATCGTCGTCGTGCTCCTGGGGTCGAGGCCGAGAGGTGTGGGTCAACCCTAGGCATCCGCCGGTCAAAGTCGCGGACGGCCGCGCCACGATGCAACACTGGATCGACTTCAGCTGTCGGCGCGGGGGCGTCGGGCGGATCGTGGCGTGCTTGGGAAGGCGTGGGCGGCCGGGCCAGGGCTGGGGTTGAACGTGGAGGATTCGGGGAATGACCAGGATGGCGCTGGCGGAACGCCGCCAGAAGTTGATCGAGGCGGCCCTGGCCGTGATCGGCCAGCAGGGCGTGTCTGCTGCAACCACGCGTGCGATCGCGTCGGAGGCCGAGATGCCGCTGGCCAGCTTCCATTACGCCTTCGAGTCCCATCAGGCCCTGATGTCCGAGGCCATGGAGGTGCTGGACAGGCTGGAACGGGAGCACTGTGAGGGGCTGGTCATCTCCGGGGCGACGCTCCCCGAGATGGTCACGGGCATGCTCGAGAACCACCTGGATGACCTCGTGGAGCGGCGTTCCGCCTACCTGAGCCGGTGGGAGTTGGCGGACCACGCCCTGCGCACTGACGCCATGCAGGAACGGCCGGCACAGTGGCGTCAACGCCGTCGCGAGCTCGTCGCCGGCAAGGTGGCGGCGCACCTGGCGTCCCACCCGGAGCTTGGAGGCCACGACGCGCGCGCCGTCACCGAGGCCATGTTGGTGATGTGCGACGGGATCGAGGCCCGCTACCTGGTCACGGCAGACGAGGCCGGGACTCGGCAGGCGATTGCGGCGTTGGCTTCGACCTTCACCCGCTGACGCGCTGGTGCGGCGGGGTGCGGGCGCGCCCCCTGGTGGCCGGTCGCTGAGAGCGTTTGGCTAATTCCTAAGAATTTCCTTACAGTTGTCTCAGGAATTGCCCAGCCACCAGTGAGGACAGATCGACGTGAGCGACCCGCGCCATGCCCAGCTCGACAGCGATGCCAACGCTACCGAGACGGATCCCGTGGTCGATGAACGCGTCGTCGAACAGGCCGAGCCCCTGGCTGTGACCGACGAGCTGCACTTCGAGGCCGAGCCCTTCTCCCTGCGTCGGGCTCTGGCGCCCCTGGCCCTGGTCGCCGGGCTCGCCGTCGCGGCCGGAGGCGCTGTGCTGCTGCCCAGCTCCGCGAACGAGGACGTGGTGGAGACCGCCACCACCACCATCACGAGCACCGAGTCGCCCGCGGCGGACGCCAAGGCGATCAGCCGCTCCACGGCGCGCCCGGCCGTTGCGACGCCGAAGCCGAGCGCATCCGTGCGTGCCAGCAGCCCCGCAGCCCGGCCCAGCACTCCCGCAGCCTCCGTCACGCCGACGAAGAAGGCCACGCCCAGCCGCACCGCGACACCCAGCGTGAGGCCTTCCGTCACCCCGTCCCGGTCGGCCAGTGCAAGCCCCTCGCCCACGACGACGGTCCCGGCGCTGGGGAAGATCACCGGGACCCGGTATGCCACCGCCACCGTCAATGTGCGTCAGGCGCCCGATCTCGAGGCCGACCGCATCGGCAGCCTGGTCGAGGGCGAC
This sequence comes from Luteococcus japonicus, assembly GCF_003752415.1. Lineage (NCBI taxonomy): Bacteria > Bacillati > Actinomycetota > Actinomycetes > Propionibacteriales > Propionibacteriaceae > Luteococcus > Luteococcus japonicus. The sequence goes on from NZ_RKHG01000001.1 coordinate 2,552,257, forward strand.
GCGGTCAAGGTGACGGCGCTGCGTCAGGACGGGTGGCGTCAGGTCTCCCTCGACGGCAGGGCGGGATGGGTGCGTGCGGACTACCTGAGCCTCGCCAAGCCGAAGTCCACCGTGCGGGCCGCGACCTCCGAGGGAGCGGGGAGCTCCACCAAGAGGACCACTTCCGGCAAGCCGCAGAGCACGCAGTCCCCGAGGTCGCAGTCCTCGAGCAACCCGACCCAGAACAGGCAGACCTCCGGCGCGACGCGTCAGAGCGGCAGCGGCACGCGGAGCGGTACCTGTGCCTCGGATGCCGTGGAGTCAGGCCTGACCGCCAATGCCGTCAACGTGCACCGCGCCGTCTGTGGCAGCTTCCCGTCGATCACCAACTTCGGCGGGGCGCGCGGCAGCGACGACGCCCACGGCTCGGGCCGGGCGCTGGACATCATGGTCTCGGGCGAGACCGGCTGGCAGGTGGCCCGCTGGGCCCGTGCCAACGCGTCGAGCCTGGGGATCACCGAGGTGATCTACTCCCAGCAGATCTGGACCACGCAGCGTTCGAGCGAGGGATGGCGCTCCATGAGCGACCGCGGATCCGCCACCGCGAACCACTACGACCACGTGCACGTGACGGTGCGCTGAGGCCTCCGGCCGCCCCGTTCAGCGGTGGCGGATGCGCAGCTCGGGTGTGGCGCGGTCCGGCTCGTCCGGCGGCCGTGCGATAGGCGGCGTCGGATGCGGGCCGGGCGATGGTGCGGCCGAGGCAGTCCATTTCGTCGGGCTGCCAACCGGCCTCCCGCAGTTCCTGGGCGACCTCGTCCGGCAGGCTGTCCGTGGTGTGCAGCAGCAGGTCGTCCCCCTCGGCAGGGATGGCTGCCTGGAACCACACCTTCGGGTCGTCTGTCACCTGCACCGTCAGGTAGACGAGGTCCTCGGAGGGCGCAGGACGCTGGCGAGGCGATCGGTGAAGTCTTTCCAGGTCATGATGACCAGCTGGGCGCTCTCGAGGTAGTGCAGCACCCGAGGCTTGATCTCGGCCCCGTCGTCGGGGTGAGGCGCCGGGTCTCGTGGCGTGGCGGAGGATGAGTCGGACGCGGCCGCCGTTGGGAAGCATCCAGGTGATGGTGGGAGGCTGCGGCGGGTCTTTGTGGTGGGTTTGCCCAGCAGTTCGGTAAGCCGGGCGGCTTGTTCGGCGAAGGCGTCCTCAAGGGGCAGGACGGCCACGCCGTCGGGCCAGGTTCCCGGGCAGTATTCCACGCGCGCGGTCCGCACGAACGGACTGGGGTTCACGAGTGGACCGGCAATTGGTCTGGGGCCCCTGCGGGTGGCGGTGCAGCGCGTCTAGGGTGGAGTCATGCAGACTCCGGTTGATCCCACGTCCACGGCCGCCTGGGCCGAACTGACCAAGCTCCATGGGGGGTTCACCCCCGATCTCAAGGGCGCCTTCGCCTCCGATCCCGAGCGCGCCGCGCGCTTCACCTTCGACGCAGCCGACCTGCACGTCGACCTGTCCAAGAACTTCCTCGACGACGAGGTCCTCGCTGCCCTGGTCAAGCTCGCCGACGAGGTGAACATCCCCGAGCTCCGTGAGGCCATGTTCACCGGCGAGCACATCAATGTCACCGAGGACCGGGCCGTGCTGCACACCGCGCTGCGGCTGCCCATGGCGGAGGAGCTCACCGTCGACGGTCAGGACGTCGTCGCCGACGTGCACGAGGTGCTGGACAAGATCTACGCCTGGGCCGAGCAGATCCGCAGCGGCGAGTGGAAGGGCGTGACCGGCAAGCCGATCACCACCGTGGTCAACATCGGCATCGGCGGTTCCGACCTGGGCCCCGTCATGGTCTACGAGGCGCTCAAGCCCTACAAGACCGGCCCCGACGCCCGCTTCATCTCCAACATCGACCCCAATGACTGCGCGGAGAAGGTCGCTGACCTGGACCCCGAGCAGACCCTGTTCATCGTCGCCTCCAAGACCTTCACCACGCTGGAGACCCTCACCAATGCCCGGATGGCCCGCGACTGGCTGCTGGGCAAGCTCCAGGAGTCCGGCGCCATCGACGGTTCCGACGAGCAGGCCAAGGCTGCCATCGCCAAGCACTTCGTCGCCGTGTCCACCGCGCTCGACAAGGTGGAGGCCTTCGGGATCGACCCGAACAATGCCTTCGGCTTCTGGAACTGGGTGGGGGGCCGCTATTCGGTCAGCTCCGCCGTCGGCACCGCGGTGATCGTCGCCATCGGCAAGGAGAACTGGCAGGACTTCCTGGCCGGCATGCACGCCATGGACCTGCACTTCCGCGAGACCGAGGCCGAGCGCAATGTGCCGCTGCTGATGGGTCTGCTGAATGTCTGGTACACCAACTTCTTCAAGGCCGAGAGCCACGCCGTGCTGCCCTATGCGCAGTACCTGCACCGCTTCGCCGCCTACCTGCAGCAGCTCACCATGGAGTCCAATGGCAAGTCCGTGCGCTGGGACGGCACGCCGGTCACCACCGGCACCGGCGAGATCTTCTGGGGCGAGCCCGGCACCAATGGCCAGCACGCCTTCTACCAGCTGATCCACCAGGGCACGAAGCTCATCCCGGCAGACTTCATCGCCGTCGCCAACCCGGCGCACGCCACCAAGGACGGCGAGGTGGACGTGCACGAGCTCTTCCTGAGCAACTTCTTCGCCCAGACCGCGGCGCTGGCCTTCGGCAAGACCGCCGACGAGGTCCGCGCCGAGGGTACGGCCGAGCACATCGTCCCGGCCCGCGTCTTCGCCGGCAACAAGCCCACCACGTCGATCATGGCCCCGGCCCTGACCCCGGCCGTGGTCGGTCAGCTGATCGCGCTGTACGAGCACATCACCTTCGTGCAGGGCATCGTCTGGGGCATTGACTCCTTCGACCAGTGGGGCGTCGAACTGGGCAAGCAGCTCGCCATGAAGATCGCCCCCGCCGTCCAGGGCGACGAGGAGGCCAAGAAGCAGCAGGACGCCTCCACCCAGGCCCTGATCGACTACTACTTGGCCAAGCGCGAGAAGTAACCACGGCCCCCGCGCTTGTCGAGGGGTCCCTGCGCCCCGTCCTCCACCTGGAGGACGGGGCGCCGTCGTGTCCCCGGGCCCCGTACAAGCCACGTACCATGGGGTGCGCTCCCGGAACTGCGGGAGCCCGTCGATGGCCCGCCGCTGCCGCTCAAAAGGCGCCCCTACCTTGGCTGACTGCCCTGATCATCCCCTGTTGATCTTCCTTCCCCGCTGGGAATACCAGTGCTGTGGTGACCCCTTCGTGTGGGCGACGAGGTTCCGCTCTGCCTGCTGCCCATCTCGCCGGACCGGGTCTGGGCTCGTCGTCTTCCCACCCCCTTCGAATGGATCGGGGCGCGCCACGGGCCTTCCCAGGAGGCTGGGCGGCACGTCTTGGCGCAGGTCTTCCGCCTCTGGGAGGCCTTCGCCGACGCGGAGTACGTCGGCGGTGAGTGGCGGCTGGCCCCGTCGTCGGGCAGTCTGCGGCCCATCCTCGTGATGGACCCCCACAGGGAGACCTGGGAGGGACACCCGGTGAGGGCGCAAGAGGGCCTCCCCAAGACCAGCAGCTGGCTAGGCTGGTGGCCACAGCACCACAGAACGGGGATCCTCATGACCGCCGCCGGCTTCAGCCTGCCCACCATCACCGACGCCTCCACCATTCCCACCGGGGACATGCCCGGTGACAAGGTGCAGATCGGGCAGGACCACCTGTCCAAGGCAGCCACCATCTTCCCCGTCCTGTGGCCGCAGCTGCAGGAGGTCCTCGCCGCGTCGCCGCACCGTCGCGCCATCATCTCCGTGCACGGGGGTTCCGGCGTCGGCAAGTCCGAGACCGCCTCGGTGCTCGCCGCCTTCCTGCGCCACAACGGCCTGGGCGCCTATGTGATGAGCGGCGACAACTATCCCCGTCGCATCCCGCGTGACAACGACGCCGAGCGCCTGCGCACCTTCCGCAGCGAGGGACTCAAGGCCCTGGTGGCCTCCGGCGGCTACGACGAGGGCGTGAAGGCGACGCTGGCCGAGCTGCAGGCCGCGGACCGCGATGCCGATCCCGCTGTGTGCGTCGAGCACCCGTGGCTGGCCGCCTACCAGGCCGGTGGGGCGGTTGCCCTGGAGCGGTACCTGGGCAGCCCGCAGGAGATCGACTTCGACGAGGTCAGTGCCATCCTCGCCGCCTTCCACGACGGCGCCGAGACGCTGCGACTGAAGCGGATGGGTCGTGAGCTGGACGAGCTCTGGTATGCCGACGTCGACATGCGCGATGTCCAGGTGCTGGTCATCGAGTGGACCCACGGCAATTCCGGGAACCTGCGCGGCGTCGACATCCCGATCCTGCTGAACTCCACCCCGGAGGAGACGCTGGCCCACCGTCGCTCCCGGGCCCGCGACGGCGCCACCGACAGCCCCTTCACCACCATGGTGCTGGGCATCGAGCAGGCCCACCTCCACGAGCAGGCGCACCGGGCCAAGATCATCGTCAACAAGGCCGGGCAGATCATCAGCCACGCGGACTACCTGAAGAGCATGGGGGCTGACCTGCCTGAGCCCGGTGCCATGATCAACTTCTACCCGGACAGCATGGGCGGCAGCCTGGGCGACGAGGTGGACTTCCTCACCTCACCCGAGGTGGCCGGTGCCTTCACCAGCGCCTACGTGCTCCCCAGCATCTTCAACACCGACCTCGACCGCGGCTTCTCCGTGATCGACTACGACCTGTCCACCACCTACACCCGTCCCGGTGACCTGGAGGCGCTGCGCGCGGCCGGCATCAAGCTGAAGTTCGACTTCATCCTCAACCACGCCTCCGTGCTCAGCCCGCAGTTCCAGGACCTGCTCGCCAAGGGCGCGCGCAGTGAGTACGCCGACTTCTTCATCGACTGGAATGCCTTCTGGGAAGGGCATGGCGAGATGACCCCCGAGGGGTACGTCCAGCCCGACGCAGAGCTTGTCAAGGACATGTTCTTCCGCAAGCCGGGCCTGCCGATCCTGATGGTCCGGATGCCCGACGGTACGGAGAAGCCCTACTGGAACACCTTCTACCAGGAGGTTCGCTACACCGCTCCGGATGCGCAGACGCTGATGGAGGTGGCCGGGCTGCAGTACCAGACCGCGGTGCGGCTGGCCGAGAGCATCAAGGGAGCCCTAGACGAAGGGATGACCCCGTCGGAGATGGCATTTGATCTTGGTGCCGATGTTGATCTTGAGCAGTGGAATGCGGTCGTCGAGCACCTCGAGGCCGGCCGACGCTACCTGGGCCAGATGGACCTCAACATCAAGAGCGACCTGGTCTGGGACTTCTACGCCGACGTGCTGGACAAGCTGTCGGGCTACGGGGCGGAGATCGTGCGGCTGGACGCCTTCGCCTATGCCCCCAAGGAGCCGGGCGAGAAGAACTTCCTCAATGATCCCGGCACCTGGGATCTGCTGGACCAGGTCAACCAGCTGGCCACCGAGCGCGGCCTCAAGCTGCTGCCGGAGATCCACTCCCGCTATGAGGAGAAGATCCACGAGCTGATCAGCTCCAAGGGCTACCTCACCTACGACTTCTTCCTGCCCGGCCTGGTGATCGACGCCTTCGAGAGCAAGGACGCCGGCCACCTCAAGGCCTGGATTGCAGACATCCTGGCCAAGCAGCTGCGCACCGTGAACATGCTCGGCTGTCACGACGGCATCCCGCTGCTCGACCTCAAGGGCCTGCTCTCCGATGAGCAGATCGACGCCCTGATCGAGACCGTGAAGGGGCGCGGCGGCTACGTGAAGGACCTGCACGGCGAGAAGAAGATGTACTACCAGGTCAACGCCACCTACTACTCGGCACTGGGGGAGAGCGACGACGCGATGCTGCTGGCACGCGCCATCCAGCTCTTCATGCCCGGCAAGCCGCAGGTCTGGTACCTGGACCTGTTCGGTGGGCGCAATGACCATGCCGCCGTCGAGCGTGCCGGCGCCGGCGGCCACAAGGAGATCAACCGCACCAACCTGACCGTCGACGAGCTGCGCGACGGGCTGGCGACGCCGCTGGTGCAGCGCCAGCTCGAACTGCTCCGCTTCCGCAACAGCTTCGGCGCCTTCGGCTGGGATGCCGAGTGCACCGTCGCCGAGACACCCGCCAGCCAGCTGCAGATCACCTGGCGCAAGGGCGAGCACGTCGCGGAGCTGGTGGCAGACCTGGCCAGCAAGCAGTTCACGATCACCGCGGACGGCCAGGCAGTCTGATGCACCGGCCCGGCTGGAAGACCCTCACCGCAGTGGCCGTCGGCGCCGTGATCGTCGGCGTTGGGGCGCCACTGGCTGTCACGAGTGTCGGTTCGGCCGGGCGGGTGCACACCGTCGACGAGTTCGCAGAGCAGGGCAACGCCGCCGACGTGGCCGTGGTGCTGGGGGCGCAGGTGTATCCCGACGGCCGCCCGTCGCGCTATCTGCGTGCTCGGCTGGACCGGGCGGTGGAGTTGCAGCGTCGCGGCCTGGTGAAGGTGATCCTGGTCAGCGGCGACAACAGCACCAGCCACTACGACGAGCCCACCGCCATGAAGCGATATCTGGTGGAAGCAGGCATGCCCGAGGGCAAGGTGGTCATCGACTACGCCGGCTTCGACACCTATGACACCTGCGTGCGGGCCAAGCGCATCTTCGGCCTCGAGCGAGTGGTCCTGGTGAGCCAGGGCTACCACCTGCCCCGCGCGGTGACGACCTGCCGCATGGTGGGCGTCGACGCCGTGGGAGTGGGCGACTGGAGCGTGCAGCGGATCGGGCCCATGGATGGGGTTCCCGTGCTCTGGCGGCTGGGCTGGAGCCGTTTCGCCGGCCGCGAGCTGCCCGCCAACGTCAAGATGCTGTGGGACGTGGCGTCTCGTCGCACCCCGACCCTGGGGGAGCCTGAGACCGGCGTGAGCGACGCCCTGGCCAGCTCCTGACCCCGGGCGCGGGGCCACCAGGGCGATCCGACGGAGAACGAACCACGCCGCCACCCCGAAGGGTGACGGCGTGTCCAGTTGGGTGGAGCTGGTTCGTGGGGGAGGGGCTGAAGGTCAGTAGGCCCCGTCGGAGGCGAAGACGGCCTTGACCGTCATCGCGAGGATGGAGAGGTCCTGCGTCATGGACCAGTTGTCCACGTAGTAGAGGTCCAGGCGGACGGTGTCGTCCCAGCTCAGGTTCGAGCGGCCGGAGACCTGCCACAGGCCCGTCATGCCGGGGCGCACCCCGAGGCGACGGTTGACGTGCGGCGCGTACATGGCCACCTCCTTGGGGAGGGCGGGGCGCGGACCGATCAGCGACATGTCGCCGCGCACCACATTCCACAGCTGCGGCAGCTCGTCGATGGAGTAGCGACGGATGAAGTGGCCGATCTTGGTGATGCGCGGGTCGTTCTCCATCTTGAACATCACCGCATTGGGGCCTTCGTTCTGCAGGCTCGTGAGGATCTCCTCGGCATTGGTCACCATCGAACGGAACTTCAGGCACTCGAAGTGCTCGCCGTTCTTGCCGACGCGGACCTGCTTGAAGATGACGGGGCCGTGGTCATCGAGCCAGATGCCGATGGCCGTGGCAATCATGATGGGGCTGATCGCAATCAGGATCAGCGACGCGAAGATGATGTCGAACAGGCGCTTGGCCCAGCGGCCGGCCTGCTGTGTGGTGGGTGGCTCGACGAGGACCAGCGGGATGCCGGCGACGGGGCGCACCTGGATGCGCTGGCTGGCGACGTCGGTGAGTGCCGGCGCCACCACCATCTGTGCGTGGTGGGATTCCAGCGCCCACGCCATCCGTCGGAAGTTCCGGGAGGAAGGGAAGGAGCCATCGGCGAAGATCACGATGTCGATGTCGCGGGCATCAACCACCTCGAGGGCGTCCTCGACGGTGCCCAGGACCGGCAGGTCCAGGTCTCCGCGGGCCGTGCCCTCGGGCAACAGGGCGCCGACGACGTAGTAGCCCAGCCAGGTCTCGCGCTGGGCGACGGCCAGGATCTCCTTGATGTTCTGCGGATTGCCGGCCAGGATGACGCGACGGGTGAGCCAGTTGCGGCGCCGCAGGATGTGGATCACCCGTCGGGCCATCCAGCGGGTGAGGACCAGCAGTGGGGTGCCCACCGCGAAGAGCAGGATGTAGAAGCCGCGCGAGAGGTCGAACCGGGTCAGGTAGCAGCAGATGCCGATGAAGGCGGCCGCCATCAGGCTCGAGTGCATGGTGCGGGCATACTCATCGGTGCCTGCGCCCAGGTTCTTGTCCGAATAGGCGCCGACGCTGTAGAGGCAGGCCAGCCAGATCACGACGGCCAGTGGCCACAGCTTGGAGACGCTGTAGTTGACGTGCACGGGATCCTGGAATCCCGGGACGATATTGCGGAAGGCCAGGGCGATCAGCGTCGCGAGCAGCACGGTCAGTGCATCGACGGCAACCAGGATCCACGGGGCAACGACCCGTGACCGGTGCGTCACGCGACGCGGAATCCGTAGCCTGCTAGGGCTGACGTTGTTCTTCAAAAGCATTGCTCCACCCCTGGAGACGGGTGGGTGTCGAAGGACTCCAGCCGTGGTGCGGGCCAGCGTTCTTTGACTCCCCCGAGTTCAAATCACGTCCTGGATCAGGATGCCCCTGCCAGGTGCATGTCGGGTGTGCACTCGCGTTCCTGCGCGCTCCCCCCCGAGACGCACCCTGAACTCTACCGGGCATGCCGTCCTTCCGCAGGTCCACGCAAACACGGCCTCCGCCACCTGGTATGCCCCTTGTGGGAGAGATACCTAGTCAGAGATACCTAGTCAAAGCAGATTATGAAATCCGTCATAACGACTCAGTCGTTGATGCGTCAACTCGCCGTCGGCTCAGGGACTTCACAGCATGTCGGTCGGTTGTCTGGAAACCTTTACCGTCCGGGCGGCAAACATTCACCAGGTGGAGACGCCGCGTCCCATGCCTTGGTAGTGCCAGCCCGCCTGCTGCCAGGCCTTGGGGTCGAGGACATTGCGTCCGTCGATGATGTGGGCCTCACGAACCCGGGGGCGCATCTCCTCGGGGTCGAGCTCGGTGAAGTGCTTCCATTCGGTGAGCACCATCACGACGTCGGCGTTCTTCACTGCCTGCTCGACGGTGTCGACGACGTGCAGGTCCGGCCGGGCCCTGCGCAACGCGTCGCCGGCGGCGGGGTCGGTGATCACGACGTCCGCGCCGCGTGCCCACAGGCGGGTGGCGATGTCCAGGGCCGGGGAGTCACGCAGGTCGTCGCTGTCCGGCTTGAAGGCCGCGCCCAGCACCGCGACCTTGCGGCCCACCAGGCGTCCGCCGAACAGGTCGGCTGCCATGTCGACGGCGGTCTCCCGGCGGCGCAGGTTGATGGCGTCCACCTCGCGCAGGAAGGTCAGGGCCTGGTCGACGCCGAGTTCGCCGGCGCGGGCCATGAAGGCGCGGATGTCCTTGGGCAGGCAGCCGCCGCCGAAGCCGATGCCGGCGCGCAGGAACTTCTTGCCGATCCGGTCGTCGTGGCCGATGGCCTCGGCGAGCTTGGTGACGTCGGCGCCGGTGGCGTCGCACAGTTCGGCCATGGCATTGATGAAGCTGATCTTGGTGGCCAGGAAGGAGTTCGCGGCCACCTTGACCAGTTCGGCGGTGGGGTAGTTGGTCAACAGTCGGGGAATGTCCTCGGACAGCAGCTGGGCGTAGCACTCGTCGAGGATGTCGCGCAGCTGGGCGCCGACCTCGCGGTCCTCGGGCAGGCCGTAGACGATCCGGTCCGGGTGCAGGGTGTCCTGGACGGCGAAGCCCTCGCGCAGGAATTCGGGATTCCAGGCCACGGCGATGTCCTTGCCGGAGGCAGCGCAGCGTCCGGCGATGCGTTCGGCGGTGCCGACCGGGACGGTGGACTTTCCGGCGATCAGCACGGGACGCTCACCCTGCGGGTGGGCGTGGGTGAGGACTGTTTCGATGGCCGCGTCGACATAGGTCATGTCCGCGGCATAGCGGCCCTGCATCTGGGGAGTGCCGACGCCGATGAAGTGGATCTGGCAGTCGGCGATCTCGGTGGGGTCGGTGGTGAAGCGCAGGCGTCCGGACTCCACATTGCGGGCGAGTACCTCGGGGAAGCCGGGTTCGTGGAAGGGGCTCTCGCCGCGGGCGAGTTTGTCGACCTTGCCCTGGTCGACGTCGAGGCCGATCACCTCGTGGCCGAGCTCGGCCATGCACGCAGCGTGCACGGCACCCAGGTATCCGCAACCAATCGTGGACAGACGCATGGAGACACCCTAGCCACGCACGGTTGCCGGACGGTGAACTGCTGGGGTGCGTCGTGGTGCGTCCCGGCCAGGACGGCGACGGCCGCGCCCCCGCATGGGGGACGCGGCCGTCGACGCGGGACTACCGGATGGCTCAGAAATCGGCCTCGGCGGGGTTGGCGCCCAGGCGGTTGTCCGAGGGGATCGTGGCGATCGCCTCCATGTCGGCGTCGGTGAGCTCGAAGCGGAAGACGTCGAAATTGCTCTCGATGCGTTCCGGGGTCACGGACTTGGGGATCACCACATTGCCCAGCTGAAGGTGCCAGCGAATGATCACCTGGGCGGGGGTGGCCAGGTGCTTCTCGGCGATCTTGGTGATGACCTCGTGCTGCAGGTCCTTCGCCTGGCCCAGGGGGCTCCACGCCTCGGTGAGGATGCCACGCTCTGCGTGCACGGCGCGCAGGTCTGCCTGCTGCCAGGTGGGGTGCAGCTCCACCTGGTTGATCACCGGCGTCTCGCCGTTCAGCTTGTCCAGGTGCTCGACGTTGTGGTTGCTGACACCGATGCTCGTCGCCAGCCCCTCGGCCTTGAACTGCTGCATGGTGTCCCACGCCTCGATGAAGGCGTCGCCGTACTTCACGGTGGCGGGCCAGTGGATCAGGTAGAGGTCCACGTGGTCCAGGCCCAGCTTCTCCAGGCTGGTCTCGATCGCCTTGCGCGCATCGTCGGCCTTGTGGGCGTCATTCCACAGCTTGGTGGTGATGAAGAGCTCCTCACGGGCGATGCCGGAGTCCTTGATGGCCTTGCCGACGCCTTCCTCGTTGCCGTAGATGGCGGCGGTGTCGATGTGGCGGTAGCCCACCTCCAGGGCCTTCGCGACGGCGGGGGTGGCCTGCTCGTTCTCCACCTGCCAGACGCCGAAGCCCAGCTGCGGGATCTTCTTGCCGTCGTGGAATTCAAGTTTGGGAACGGTCACGGTTCTCCTTCTTCCTTCTGGTTGGTTGCCTCGACAGGCTCGGCCACCGGGTATGTGGGGTCTGTCACCGTGCGGGCACGATGCCCTGCTTTGCCAGCCATTGCTTCGCGATGACGGCGGACGACTGCTGCTTCTCCACGCTCAGCCTATTGAGTTCGATCAGCTCATCGGTGCTCAGGCGATACGTCACGAGCGAAATCACCGAGGCGGCGTCCGCCCCGACGCGGGAACTGGCGACGGGGACGACGTTCTGCGGCAGCACCAGGTTCTTGGGGTCATCCAACGTGACGAGGTCCTTCGCCTTGATGGATGGGTCGGCGGAGTAGATGTCGGCCACCTGCACCTTGCCGTCGGTGAGGGCCTTGACGGTCAGCGGGCCGCCGGAGTCCTCCACCGGCAGGACCGTCGCATCCACGTCGTAGGCACTCTTGAGGCCCGCCGGACCGTACGGGCGCTTGGTGAGCTCCGAGTTGCCCGCCACCTTCACGGCCCCTACCTTGGACAGGTCTGCCAGCGACGAGAGGCCATACTTCTCTGCCGTGGTCCGGGTGACGTTGTAGGAGTCCTGGTCACTTGCCTCCGCCGGTTCGAGCACCATCAGGCCAGCGGGCAGCTTCTCCCGCAGTGCCTCGGTGATCTCGCCGGTGGCCTTCGCCGTGGCCTGCTTGTCGTAGTACTGCAACAGGTTCCCGACGTACTCGGGCATCAGGTCGATCCGGCCGGCCTGCAATTCGGGCAGGTAGACCTCGCGCTGGCCAATCTGGTAGCTGCGCTCGATCGTCCACCCGCGGGACTCCAACGCCTGGGCGAACAGCTCGGCAATGATCTCGTTGGAGTAGTACTGCTGGGAGCCGACCACCAACTGCTTCGACGCCGGCCCGGCATCACCGGCCGCTGAGGTGCCCAGGGGGTCGCTGCTGGCGCAGCCGGTCAGCAGGACGAGCCCCATCATCAGGGCGAGGATTCTTCTGGTCACGGGATCTCCCGGGGATCGGGGGTGGTCTGGCGGTGTTGCAGCAGCCGCTCGGTCAGTTCGAAGGCCAGCTCCAGCGCGACGGCCAGGGTCAGCACCAGCAGCGAGGCCGCCAGCATCTGCGGGTAGTCCTGGGTCTTGAGCCCCAGGAAGAGGTCACGGCCAAGACCTCCGGCCCCCACATAGGCGGCGAGGGTGGCCGTCGAGACCACCTGCAGCATGGCCGAACGCAAGCCGCCCAGCAGCAGCGGGAAGCCCAGGGGGGCCTCCACCTGGGCCAGCACCTGCCACTCGGTCATTCCCTGTGCCCGGGCGGCGTCGACGGTCGCGGGGTTCACGGCCTCGATGCCGGAGTAGGCGCCGGCGAGCACGGAGGGGACGGCGAGCAGGACCAGGGCGATCATCGGAGCTCCCAGCCCGACGCCGATCCACAGGCCGAAGAGGGTCACCAGTCCAAGACTGGGCAGGGCCCGGGCGGCGCCGGACAGGCCGACGGCCAGGTTGCGACCCCTGCCGGTGTGGCCGACGAAGTAGCCGAGCGGCACCGCGATGGCGCTCGCGATGGCCACCGCAAGCAATGAATAGCCCAGGTGCTGCAGCAGGTGCATCGGCCAGCTCTCGGGGCCGTGGAGGTTGGTGGGATCCACGATCCAGGCAAGGGCATCGCGCACGAAGTTCACGTCGCCGCCCCCTTCTGCCTGCGGGTCCAGGGGAGGAGCAGCCAGCCCAGGGCCTGCAGGAGTGCGTCGAGCAGCCAGGCCACCAGGACGGTGGCCAGAATGCCCGTCAGCACCTCCGCGAGGATGCCGCGCTGGAAGCCGTCGGTGAACAACTGGCCCAGGCTGGCCACGCCGAGCAGGGCGCTGACCGTGACCAGGCTGACGGTGCTGACCGCCACCACGCGAAGGCCGGCCAGCAGGGCGGGCCCGGCCAGCGGCAGTTCGACGGTGACGAAGCGTCGCAGGGCGCCGTAGCCCATGGCCATTGCCGACAGGCGCGGCCCGTCCCCGACGGCGTCCAGCCCGTCGGTTGCCGAGCGCACCATCAGGGCGAAACCGTAGAGGGTCAGGGCCGCGATCACATTCCACCGGTCACGCACCGTGGTGCCGATCAGCATGGGCAGCACGACGAACAGTGGAAGTGAGGGGATGGCATAGACCAGGCCGGACAGGGCGACGAGCCCCGCCCGTCCCGGGCGCCAGCGGGTCGCCAGCCACGCCACCGGGAGGGCGAACAGGAAGCTGAGGGCGACGGCCGGAAGTGTCATCGACAGGTGGGCGAGGCTCAGGCGGCCCACCAGGCCGAGGTTCTCCCCGAGCCACCTCATCCGCGGCCCCCGCTGCCGGGGACAGAGGCTCCCGAGGGCGCCAACCGTCCGGCGGGGCGTCCCAGTGAGTCCACCACCAGGGTCCCGTGCGGTCCCTCCTGCAGGTGCAGGTCCAGCTCCCCGCGGTCCAGGCCCAGGAAGGAGGCGACGAAGTCGTTGGCGGGGTTGGCGACGAGTTCCGCGGGCGTCCCCGCCTGGGCCACCTGGCCACCCTTCTGGAGCAGCACGATCTGGTCGCCCAGGGCGATGGCCTCGGCAATGTCATGGGTGACGAACAGGACGGTCTTGTGCAGGTCCTGCTGAATCTTCCGCATCCACGCCTGCAGTTCGGCTCTGACGAGGGGGTCGACGGCTCCGAAGGGCTCGTCCATCAGCAGGATGTTCGGGTCGCTGGCAAGGGCTCTGGCCACGCCCACCCGCTGTTGCTGGCCGCCGGACAGTTGCGCGGGCCAGCGGTGCGCCATTGCGCGGTCCAGGCCCACCAGGTCCATCAGCTCCAGGGCCTTGGCCTGTGCCTCCCGCTTGGCGACGCCGTTGAGGCGGGGCACCGTCGCGATGTTGTCCACCACTCGACGATGGGGGAGCAGGCCGGAGTTCTGCATCACGTAGCCGATCCGTCGGCGCAGCTTCACGGCGTCCTGGCCCGCGATGTCCTCGTCGTCGATCAGCACCCGGCCATCCGTGGGTGCCACCATCCGGTTGACCATCCGCAGCAGCGTCGTCTTGCCGCAGCCCGATGACCCCACCAGCACCGTGGTGCGGCCGGTGGGGACCGTGAGGCTGAAGTCCTCCACCGCCATGGTGCCGTCTGGGTACTGCTTCGAGACGTGCTCGAACTCGATGCCCATGCCACTCCCGTCGTTGGCTGCTGTTCCCATGAAACCTTGCCCCTGCGACAAAAATTCCACCCGAAGGAAGGGAATTCCCCCCGGGAGCCCCGAACCCGGTGCGCTTGGGGGAGGTGGAGGGGGGAGGAGAATGGGTTCTCCTCGCCTGACGGCGGCCCTGGTGCGCTGGGTGGAGCCGCACGCGGAGGGGAGCGGCATCCCGCGCATCTAGGCCATCGTCGACGGCCGCATGGCCCTGGGCCGGGCCAGGATCCTGCCGGTCAAGCGCTTCGAGCACCGCTCCGCCCTGGCCCAGGCGCCCAGTGTGGTGCTGGTCGGGCTGCTGTGCGGCCTGGTGGGACTGGTCCACAATCGCGGCATGCTGGCCGGTCTCGCCTGGGCGGACCGTTCCCGTATCCCGCGGGAGCTCCGGGGCCTGCGCAGTGGCGATGCTGGTCTCCACGGTGCTGCGCAATGAGCCCATCTACGACATGCTCGCTGCTCGTGCGGCGCACGCCGCCCGGCTCAACGAGGCGCAGGTGGCGCCAGGCGGGTCCGCCGGGTCCGCTGGGGCATGAGGAGTGCGCCGGCCGGTGTGCGCCGCATGAAAGAATGAGCGCATGTCTTCACTGCCCTCACAGCTCACCGAGCGGGTCCAGGCCGTCACCGGCACCGATCCGGAGATGCGTCCCGCCACCAAGCCGCAGTTCGGTCACTTCCAGTCGAATGTCGCGTTGCGCCTGGCCAAGACCGAGGGCAAGCCGCCGCGAGAGGTGGCCGCCGCCATCGTCGAGAAGCTTGATCTTGAAGACCTGTGTGAGCCGCTGGAGATCGCCGGGCCCGGCTTCATCAACTTCCGGATCAAGGCCGACGTCCTGGCCTCCACGGCCAGTGAGCTGCTGGCCGACGAGCACGCCGGCATCGCCCAGGTTGCCAACCCGCAGCGCGTCGTCATCGACTACTCGGCGCCCAATGCCGCCAAGCAGATGCACGTCGGCCACCTGCGCAGCACCATCATCGGCGACTGCTTCAACCGGGTGCTGAGCGCGCAGGGCAATGTCGTCATCCCGCAGAACCACATCGGCGACTGGGGCCGGCAGTTCGGCATGCTCGTCGAGCAGACCATCGACGAGGGTCTTGATCTCGATGCTCTTGATCTTGCTGGCGCTGAGGCGCTGTACATGCGCGCCAATGCGCACCTCAAGAGCGACGAGGCCTTCGCCACCCGTTCGCGTGACCGCGTGGTCAAGCTGCAGGCGGGTGACCCGGAGACCCTGGCCATGTGGGAGAAGTTGATCGCCATCTCCAAGGCCGGCTTCGAGCACACCTACCAGCGGTTGGGTGTCCTGCTGCAGCCCAAGGACTACGCGGGGGAGAGCATGTACAACAACATGCTTCCCGCCGTCTGCGAGGACCTGGAGGCCCGCGGGATCGCCAAGGTGGACCAGGGCGCGCTGGCCGTCTTCGTCGACGGCTACGAGGCCCCCGCCATCATGCGCAATTCCCAGGGTGGCTATGGCTATGACGTCACCGACGTGGCGGCGCTGCGCTATCGCGTCGGGGAGCTCCACGCGAACCGGTTGATCTACGTCGTGGGCTCCGAGCAGACCCACCACTTCAAGTTGATCTTCGGTGTCTGCCGCAAGGCCGGCTACCTGCCCGACGAGGTCCGGGCCGAGCACGTCGGCTACGGCATGGTGCTGGGTACCGACGGCAAGAAGTTCTCCACCCGTGAGGGCACCGCCGTGCACCTGGACGACCTGCTGGACGAGGCCGAGCAGCAGGCCGCGCCCAACATTGCCCTGGCCGCCATCAAGTACGCGGACCTGTCCTCCGGCCTGCAGAAGGACTACACCTTCGACGCCGAGCGGATGACCGCCACCACCGGCGACACCGGCCCCTACCTGCAGTACGCGCACGCGCGGATCTGCCAGATCATGCGCAAGGCCGAGGCGGAGCAGGTGGAGGTCCCGGATACCATCACCACCCTCGACGAGCCGGCCGAACAGCAGCTCGCACTGCTGCTGAGCCGCTTCGGGGAGGTCGTCGCCGACGTTGCGGAGACCCTGCAGCCCCACAAGCTGTGCGGCTACCTCTACGAGCTGGCCGGCGCCTACTCCACCTTCTACGAGCAGTGCCCGGTGATGAAGAGCGAGGGTGAGGTGCGCGCCTCGCGCCTGGCCCTGTGCTCCGCCACCCGCAAGGTGTTGGCCAAGGGGCTCTACCTGCTGGGAATGGACGCGCCCGAGCGGATGTGACCCTCCCGGGCGCCGTGAGCGCCCGGCAGGAATCCGTGACAGATGCAGATCCGCTCCCCAGTGCAGTCATGACATCGGGGAGCGGATCTGCATCTGTTTCCACTACCCACTCCTGAGGGTGGATCGTCCGCGGCCAAGGCTGCCTATATTGGTGTGGGTGACCCCTGAACCCCGCGACGACCTGTCCCAGTTGGTCGGCAACACCCCCGTGCTGCGGCTGCACCGTATCTACGAGGCCCCGCATGCCGCACTGTTTGCGAAGTTGGAGCAGTTCAACCCCGGAGGCAGTGCGAAGGACCGCTCGGCACAGTCCATGCTCGACGATGCGCTGGCCAGCGGCCGGTTGCAGCCCGGCGGTACGGTGGTGGAGTCCAGTTCCGGAAATCTGGGCGTTGCCCTGGCCCGGGCGTGCACCTTGGCGGACATCCATTTCGTGTGCGTGGTGGACAGCCGCGCGAATCGTGCGACGGTGGACACGATCCGCGCCTTGGGCGGCCGGATCAGCCTGGTCACCGAGCCGGATCCTCGCACTGGTGACCTCTTGACGGCCCGGCACCAACGCGTCGCGGACCTGGTGGAGGAGATCCCGGGGGCCGTGAACCTCAACCAGTACGGCAATCCGGCCAACCCTGCCGCGCACCGGAAGGGGACCATGCGTGAGCTGGCGGAAAGCCTCGGCCACCGGATCGACGTGCTCCTGGTGGCGACGAGCACGACGGGCACCATCGGCGGCTGTGAGCAGTACGTGCGTGAGCACGGCATGGACACCCGGGTGGTGGCGGTGGATGCCGCGGGCAGCGTGCTCTTCGGCGGCACCGCGGGTGCGCGGTTGCTGCCCGGCATGGGTGCCGGGCTGGTCACCGAGCTGTCGTCGGCCGTGGAACCCGACGAGGTGGTGCGGGTCACGGACCTGCAGTGCGTGGCCGGCTGCCGTGCCCTGGCCCGCCGCGAGGGAGTGCTGGCGGGGGCTTCCAGCGGTGGTGTGGTCTGGGCGCTGGGGCAGATCCTGCCTGGCCTGCCCGACGGAACCAGAGTGGCGGCCATTCTCCACGACGGCGGAGGGCCCTACCTGGAGACCGTGCACCGCGATGAGTGGGTGCTGCAGAACCTGGGCGCGTCGGCGGCCGACGTCGAGGACCTGGTGGCCAGCCTCCCGCCGAAGGGGCGCCCGTGCTGAGGGTGGCCGTGGTCGGAGCCGGCCCCAAGGGCCTGCACGCCATCGCCGCGTTGCTTCGTGGTTCGTGGCGCGGCAAGGACCTGCGGGTCGACTGCTTCGACGCGAACCCGCCCGGCCAGGGCGCGGCCTATGCCTGCGGCCAGCCGGACTGGTTGCGGCTCAACGTGCATCCGCGGGTGCTGCATTTGCCCCCACATCCACCCCTCGACGAGTGGCTCGCGGCGCGCGGCACTGACCCGTCGGGTGATGTTCCACGTCACGAGGTGGGCCGATACCTGCGGGCTGCAGCCGACGGCCTGCGGCGCGAGGCGGGGGAGACGCTCGCCTTCCATCCGCACGCCGTCCGCGCCCTGGAGCGGCGGGGCGATGCGTGGCTGGTCCGTCACGACGGCGGGAGCGTGCTGGCCGACGAGGTGCTGCTGGCCACCGGACACGCCCCGGACCACGACCATGCCCTGCGGCACGCGTGGCGGCCGGCCCCCGGCGTCTTGATGGTGCCGGGGGTCTACCCGGTGGCGGACAGCCTGTCGCAGGCCCAGGTTCCGGCCGGCTCGGTGGTGGCGGTGCGGGGTGCGGCCCTGACCTTCATCGACTGTGTGCTGGCCTTGACCGAGGGCCGTCCGCGGGCCGAGTGGCCGCGGCGGATCCTGCCGGTCTCGCGCTCCGGTGCCCTGCTGCTGGCCAAGCCCGCCGTGCCCATGCGGGCCGATCTGGCGGAGCTGCTGGCCCGTCATGCCGCTCAGTTGCCCGGCCTGCTGGCCGATGCCGCGGCGCCCTTCGAGGCCGCCACACGGGCCACGCGGGCTGCGGCGGCTGAGCTGTTGACCAGTCAGGGGCAGGCGCACCAGGAGGCAGTGGCCGCCGTCGATGCCGCGCTGACCACGGGTTTCGACCCGGACCTTGCGCCCCAGGGAAGGGCCCGGGCAGCCCTGCAACGCTCCAACCTGCTGGCCGAACAGGACCATGCGAGTTCACCGTCATGGGCCCTCGGGCGTGCCTGGGCAGCCCTGTACGCACCGATGGTCGCGGGCCTGGCCCATCGCAGTCCGGAAACCGTCGAGTGGCGTCGGTTCTCTGCGGCCAGCGCGGTGCTCGAACGCTTCACCTACGGCCCACCGCTGCCCAATGCGCGTCGGCTGGAGGCCCTGATCTGCCAGCACGATGGCCCCCACGCCTCCTGCACCGCACCGGTCTGCCTGGAGTGGCTCGAGCGCGGCGTCGGGATCGCAGAAGGGATCACCGGGGTCGGTGACGACGAACGACCGGACGTGGTGGTGGACGCGGTCCTGCCCCCGCCTGGTGCGCAGACGGCCCGCACGCCGCTGGTCGACGCCCTGATGGTCGACGGTTGGGTCCGGACCGCCATGCCGCGTCGCGGGCTGGAGGTGACTCCGCACGCCCAGTGCGTCGGGCAGGACGGGTCTTTGACGCCGGGGCTGTCCGCCATCGGACGGCTCACGGAGGACGTGGTCATCGGGCATGACACGCTGTCGGTACGGATGCACGACGAGATCGAACGCTGGGCCGCGCGCCTGGCGTCGGAACTGGAGGCATGATGCGCCAACCTCACGGGGTCGCCCCGCTGACCGCCCGGCTGGAGCCGTGGATGGAGCAGGTCCTCGCCGACGCGGACGGGTGCTCTGCACTGCTGGAGGAATACGGCTCGCCGGTCAACCTGCTGGACCTGGCCGCCCTGCGACGCAATGCCGAGGAGCTCGCAGAGCCGGCCCGGCGCCACGGTGTCGACCTGTTGATCCAGGTGGCCCGCAAGGCCAACAAGGCCCTGGCCGTGGTGGATGCCGCCCGCGAGCTGGGCTTGGGCATCGACGTCGGCGGCCAGGACGAGTTGCTGCAGGTGCTCGGGCGCGGCGTCGACCCGCGCCGGGTGGTGCTGACCGCCGCCGTGAAACCCATCAGCCTGTTGCGGCTGTGCCTCGAGCACGACGTGCTGTGCGCCCTGGACAACCTGGACGAGGCCGAGGAGTTGTCCGGGCTGGCACGGCAGCAGGGTGTGCGGGCCAGGGTGGCGCTCCGGATCCCACCGGACCCGGACAGCGGGCTGCCCCCGTCGCGCTTCGGACTCCTTGCGGAGCAGTGGCTCCAGTGGCTGGCCGGAGCACCGGCGGTGGAGGTTGAAGGGATCCACTTCCACCTGCACGGCTATGCGGCGCTGGACCGGGTGACGATGCTGGGCCGGGCCCTGGTTCTGGTGGACGAGTTGCGGGCCCGGGGACATCACCCGTCGAACATCGACATCGGTGGGGGCGTGCCGATGAGCTACCTCGACGACGGACAGCAGTGGCAGGACTTCTGGACTGCGCACCACGCGGCGCTGGAGACTGGGCAGCCGATCACGTGGCGTGGACACCCGTTGTCGAATGTCTACCCCTACCACCAGGCCCCGGTGCGGGGTGTCTGGCTGGACGAGGTCCTGGGCGCCGGTCTGCTCGGGGGCAGCGTTGCCGAGCAGCTGCGTGGCCGTGGGCTGCAGCTGCGGTGCGAGCCGGGACGGGCCATGCTCGACGGCTGTGGAATGACGCTGGCGCGGGTGGTGATGCGCAAGCAGACCAGCGACGGGCTGGACCTGGTGGGTCTGGAGATGAACCGCACGCAGTGCCGCTCCACGTCCGACGACTTCATGGTGGATCCGCTGCTGGCGCGCCCCGGAACCGCGGGGGCACCCTCGGATCCGGTGGAGGCCTGGCTTGTGGGCGCCTACTGCATCGAGGCGGAGTTGATCTTGCAACGTCGGATCGCCTTCCCCGATGGGGTGGCGGTGGGTGATGTCATCGCCCTGCCCAATACCGGCGGCTACCTGATGCACATCCTGGAGAGCGCCAGCCACCAGATGCCTCTGGCCCGCAACCTGGTGCGTGGCACGGACGGCGGATTCCGGCTCGACGCGATCGATCTCGGCGGGACGTGACAGGCGTGGGTCTGTCAGCGGGCTCTCAGGGATTCACGGCCTCGTCACCGGGCGCCGTTAGCCTGTGGATGTGACCGATCCCACCTCCAATGTGCCCGACGAGCAGCACGCACCGCAGCGCCGCCGCACCCCGCCCGAGCACATCCTGGCCCGGGTGGTGACCGGCATCGTGCTGGCGGCGGTGCTCTTCGTTGCGGTCTTCGCCTGGCGGGTGGTCTATCGCCCGCACCTCGACCAGATGCCCGAGGAGCAGGTCGACGCGCTGCTGGTGCTGGGGCCGTTGAATCCCTGGCGGATCGAGATGGCCGAGGACCTGATGCGGCAGGGCAAGGCCAAGAACCTGGTGCTCTCGACGCCGAACATGCCGTGGGATGCCATGTACTGCGACGAGAAGCACGACTGGCCGGCGTACTGCTTCCCGCCCAACCCGTCGACCACTCGCGGGGAGGCGATCGGCCTGAGAGACCTGGCTGAACTGCACGGGTGGATGAGTTTCGCCGTGCTCACGGTGGACTTCCACGCCGCCCGGAGCCGCTTCATCTTCGAGCGCTGTCTGGGCCAGCCGGTCCCTGTCGTCGGGCGCAACATCTCCGAATGGGATCACCAAAGGCCATACCAGGTGGCCTACCAACTGGGCGGCTACCTCAAGGAGATCAAGCTGGGCCGCTGCCCAGCCTGACCCCCTTGCGGCGGTGCCGGTGAAGGCTCAGTGCTTGCGCTGCTCGGCCAGCCAGGCCGCGCCGATGATGCCAGCCTTGTTCTGCAGCTGGGCGGGCACGATCGGTGTGTCCAGCTCGAGCAGGGGCAGGAACTTGGCGTGCTTCTTGCTCACGCCACCGCCGACGACGAACAGGTCCGGCCAGAAGAGCATCTCCATGGTCTCGTAGTAGCGCTGGAGGCGCTCGGCCCACTCGCTCCAGGAGAGGTCCTTGGCTTCCTTGACGCTCGTCGCGGCGCGGGTCTCGGCGTCGTGGCCGTCCACCTCGATGTGCCCCAGCTCCGTGTTGGGCAGCAGGATGCCGTCGTTGATGATGGCGGTGCCGATGCCGGTGCCAAGGGTGGTGAGGATGACCACGCCCTCGGTGCCCTTGGCGGCGCCGTACTGCACCTCGGCCAGTCCGGCGGCGTCGGCGTCGTTGACGATGGTGACATTGCGTCCGAGCTTGTCCTCGAAGAATTTCTCCGCTTCCAGGCCCTCCCAGCTGTCGTCCAGGTTGGCCATCATCGGGATCTTGCCGTGCCGCACCGGTGCGGGAACGGTGATGCCCACGGGGGCGTCGCCGATGGCCTCGGCGAAGTGCTCGATGATCTGCCCGACGACGTCGACGACGGCCTCGGGGGTGGCTGGCTGCGGGGTGTCGATGCGGAAGCGGTCGGCGGCGAACTCGCCCTTGTCGAGGTCGACGGGTGCGCCCTTGACGCCCGAGCCGCCGATGTCAATGCCCAGAACAGTGCTCATTGCTCCAGCCTAGTGGCCCCGAGCCTGTCGGCCCTGCGTTCCCCGAGCCTGTCGAGGGGCCGCCTCAGTCCTTCGGCGTCGACGCGGTGTTGAAGGAGACCTCGTCGGCGGGTTCCGGTGCGCTGGCCTCGTCCCGATGCCGCAGGGCGCCGTCGTAGTGCGAGGCATAACGGGCATCCACCTGCTGGTCCCCGATGGGAGATGCGGGACGGTTCTGGCCATCCAGCAGGATCTCGACGCTGGGGGTGCGGATCGGCTCGACGGGCTGGACGGCGCGCAGGCCGAAGCCCAGGTTGTACAGCTCCTCGAAGTAGCGCTTGGCCTGCAGGCTCATCAAGGAGAGCACCAGCAGCACGGGGAAGAGCACGGCGCAGGCCAGGGCGAGCCCGTTCCAGCCCAGGTGGCCGGTGAAGGTGAGGATGGTGCCCACCAGCCCGAAGAGCAGGGCGGGAATCAGCGGCACCCAGAAGGGGCGCCACAGGTAGCCGTTGATCAGCTGGCGGTAGGTGGTCATCTGGCTGGTGGTGCTGGTCAGTGCGGAGCGGCTGACGCGCTGCTCCAGACCGGCCCAGCTCAGCGTCGCGGGGATCTCCACGATGCGGGCGCGCAGGATCTGGGCCTTGTAGATGATCTCCACCATGATGTCCGGGCCTTCGGCCTTCAGGGACATGGCGCGGATGAAGGGGCCGTCGTAGGCGCGCACCATGCCGGTGAGCGTCTTGACGTCGTGGTAGCTGGTGAAGTTCAGGAACTTGTTCGCGGCCTGGCTGCGCACCGCCAGCGGCTTGGGCACCTTCACCGAGGCGCCGCCCTCCATGTACGGGGAGGCGATCACGACGTGCGGGTGGGTTTCTGCCCAGGTGTCGATCAGGCGGCCGATGTCCTCGATGGAGTAGCTGAGGTCGCAGTCGACGGCCAGCACCACGTCGCCGCGGCTTGCCTGGATGCCGGTGCGCATTCCCGCGCCCAGTCCGGCATTGCGACGGTGGGAGAGGATCCGCACCGGGGTGGACATCTCCTGCGCGGCACGGGTGGCCTCGCCCAGGGTGTCGTCATCGGAGCCGTCGTTGACGACGATGATCTCCCAGTCGAAGGTGGCCTTCTGCTTCGCCAGCTCGTCGAGTGCGTGCAGCGTGCGTGCGACGGTTGCCTCTTCGCGGAAGCAGGGGATCACGAATGATCCCGTGGCGCGCGTGTGAGTGGCACCGGTCCCCTGAACGGTGGTCATATGTTTCTTTCCCCCATGATGGAATTTCCCCCAAATTCGCTTCTCAACCTATGTGAGGCGTCGTGCAGGAGACCTGTCGATCCCCAGCGCGTGGAGATTTCCTCAACAAGCGCACAGGTTCGACGTCGAGAGTTCTCAGCAAGTCCTTAATCGGCACTCCTTGACATGTCACGTTTGACCAAGGTGAATGTGACAAGGTCATCCAGCGGATAGCGCACCGCCGCCCAGCGGCCCGCGGTACGCAGCGCTCGCCCCGCCCGGCCGCGGCCGACGATGGGCACGCTCTGGCCCAGCACGGTGGCCACGCTCACCCACTTCGTGGTGGTCCGCCAATTCACCATTTCGAGCCCGGTCTCGCGGGCCAGGTGTGACATTGCGTCGCGATTGAAGAGCCACAGCACGGACGGGGGACTCAGCTGCTGCCATCGGGCCCCGGCACGGCGGGCAGTCGCGGAGTTCACGTCCCACGTCTCGCAGAGGACCACACCACCGGGACGCAGCCGTCGGGCTGCCTCCCGCAGGGCTCCGGCGGGATCGGGCATGTGCTCCAGGACCTGGAAGAAGCAGACGGCGTCCACGGGGTCCACATCCAGTGTGGCCAGCTGGTCGGTCACGTCATGCCCCTTGTCGCGGGCTCGTCGTGCGGCCCAGGTGGAGGCTTCGACGCCGTGGGTCTGCCAACCCGCCTCGCGGGCGACGTCGAGGAAGAATCCGGTGGCGCTGCCCACCTCCACCAGTCGCCCCGGGATGTGGGCCAGGCCCAGGGCATGGTGCAGCCGTCGCAGGCGAGCCCGGGCATTGATCCGGTGCCAGCGTTCGTCGGCCTCGTAGTCCACATAGCCCGCCAATTCGCCACCCTCGACGAAGTAGTCCTCGGTGTAGAGGTCCTCGGGCCGTTCGGGGGCATGCTCCAGGTGGCCGGTTCCGCACCCGTCGCACAGCAGGTAGCGGTGGGACGGGTGGGCGGCGGGCACGAGGGGGCGGGCGGTGGTCTGCCGCGAGCAGACCGGGCAGGTGATCTCCATGTGGTGGCTCCTCAAGCGAGTGTTGTGGGGCGGGTGTCTCCACCGTAGGCGGCGAGGGAGCCGGAGAACAGGGCTCAGTCCGCTTCGCGGCGCACCAGGTAGCCGGTGGCCAGCAGGGCTAGGGCGAGTCCGGCGGCCACCAGGGGCGCGGAGCCGGGCCGGGGGTGCTCGGCCATCAGCCAGACGCCGACGCCTGCGGGGAGCAGCGTCTCCAGCACGTACATCGGCCCCAGGACGGGCGTCGCGTCGTGGGCGGCCAGGCCGCGGGTCATGTGCACCTGGCCCAGCACGATCCCGATGCCGGTCAGCACCCCGGTGGCCCAGTTGGCCAGCGGCAGCTGCCAGAAGAACCACAGGGGGTGCGCGGGGTCACCGATCAGCAGGCGCGCCCCGATGGCCCCGAAGGAGAAGCACAGGCCGGCCAGCAGGCCATTGGTCAGCGGCTTGACCGGCATGGCCAGCCCGGCGATGCCGAGGACGGCCAGGGCGGCCATCACCAGCAGCAGGTCTCGGCTGATCGCTGCAGCCGGGCCGGGCAGGGTGGTGCCGGCCAGCAGCGCCAGGCCGCCCAGCAGGGCACTCAGGGCGAGCCAGTCCCGGCCGCGCATCCGGCGAACACCGGCAACGTGCTGCAGCAGGGCGGTGACGCCCAGACCCAGGGTCGCGGTGCTCTGCACGATCAACAGCGGCAGGCTGTGCCGGGCCACCAGCGTCGCGAGGAAGCCGAGCGCCTGCAGAACGGTGCCGCTCCACCACGCGACGGAGCGCAGTGCACCGCCCTCGTGGCGGGATCCGCTGTGCAGTTGGGCTCCGGCGAAGCCGTAGGCCAGCACGCCGAGCAGCAGCGCGGCGATGCTGAGCAGGATCATGCGTCGTGCTCGTGCCCGTGGTGGGCGGCGGGCCAGCGGCTGTTGATCTGGTCGACGATCCCCGCGCTGACCTCATCGGTGCGGTACGGGAAATCCCGGTTCGCCAGCTGCTCACGCCATCCGGCGGAGACGTCCCACGCCTGCACCATGGCCGTGGTCGGGTCCTCGTCACCCAGCAGGCGGCACCAGCCGTCGAGCAGTTCGGGACGCTCGGTGGAGTCACGCACCACCAGCAGCGGACGGCGGAAGAGGCAGGCCTCCTCCTGGACGCCGCCGGAGTCGCTGATGATCAGGCCGGCGTGGGCCTCCAGGGTGACGAATTCCTTGGGAGGCAGCGGCTCGATCACGGTGATCTTGCCCAGCTCCGCCTCAAGTCCCCAGCTGGCGATGTTCTTGCGGGTGTGCGGGTGCAGCGGCAGCAGCACGGTGGTGCGCTCGGCGACGGCCGCCAGCCCCTTGAGCAGGGCGGTCAGCTTCTCCCGGTCGTCGACGGTGCCGGCGCGGTGGATGGTGGACAGCACATAGCCGTCGCTCTCCACGCCGTAGCGGGCCATCAGGTGGGTGCGCTCGGCCTCGTCGATCTGCAGGGTGGACAGGGCATCGGACAGGGTGTTGCCGGTGACGGCAATCCGGTCCTCGCTGACGCCTTCGGTGCGCAGCTGCTCCGCATTGGGCTCGACGGGCGCGCAGCACAGCTCGGCCACCTGGTCCACGAGGATGCGGTTGATCTCCTCCGGCATGGTCCGGTCGTGGCTGCGCAGGCCGGCCTCGACGTGGATGACGGGGATGCCCAGCATGTTGGCGGCGAGCGCCCCGGCCAGGGTGGAGTTGGTGTCCCCCTGGACGACGACGGCGCGGGCCGGGTGCTGCACCAGGTAGCGGGTCAGCTCCTGGGTGGCCAGGCCCACCTGTTCGCCGCGGGTGCGGCCGCCGATGGCGATGTGGTCGGTGACGCTGACGCCGGCGAGGTCATTGAGGACCCGGCCCCACATGTTCTCGTCGTAGTGCTGGCCGGTGTGGATGACGGCGGCGTCCTCGCCCAGGGCGCGGATCACGCCGGCCAGCTTGATGGCCTCGGGGCGGGTGCCCAGGACCACCAGGACCTTTTCGCTGATGTGGTTCACGGTTGCTCAGTCCTCAGTTCTTCGGCTGGGCGGGGTTGACCTCGCGGCCGCGGGCCAGGACGTCGATGCCGCGTTCGCGCACCGGGATGCCCTTGATGCTCTCGGCGTGCTCGGCCAGGTTCACCAGGCGGTACTGCTTGGCGAAGGCCTCCAGGATGAAGTCGAGCATCTCCTGCTTCTTGCCCAGCGGCATGTTCATGCCGGGGAAGAACTCCAGGCCGGGGGCGTCCGAGCCGTCGAGCAGGTCCAGCGGGTGCAGCAGCAGCGACGGCTGGGTCCCGGTGACCTTGCAGAAGGCCAGGGCGGTCTTGATGTAGGCCTTGGCGACGGGCACCGAGTAGCCGGACAGGTAGATGACGTAGGAGGCGTGGATCGGCACGCGGGCCATCGGGAAGACGGTGACGGGCACCTCGGTCAGCTGGACCGCGGGCAAGGTCCGGCCGTCGACCTCGCAGCACGGGGCCTTCCAGGTGAAGGGCTTGTTGGGCAGCCCGGCGTCCCACAGCGAGCCGAACAGGGCCTTGCGGTCCTCGCGCTCGGACTTGGTCAGGGTCTTGTTGGTGCGCAGGTAGTACTGGCGAGCGACGGGGCCGATCCAGGTGGCCAGCACCGAGCAGTCGTAGTCGTAGTCGAGTTCCACCAGCGCGCGCATCAGGTCCGGGCTCATCGCGAAGCCGGGGGCGCGGAAGCCGCGGGGCTTGGGTGCACCGGCGGCCTGCAGGGCATCCTCGGTGCGCTTCAGCTCGTCGCGCAGCTCCTGTGGGCTGTACAGGTGCAGCCATGGCTCATGCTCGTAGGAGTGGGAGCCGATTTCGCAGCCGTACTCGGTCAGGGCCTGGACGAAGTCGGGGCCGTCCGCGGCGGCGGCGTCGGCGCCGACGACGAAGACCGACGGCTTGATCTGGTGCTTGGAGAAGCTGGTGATCATCCGCTCGGTCAGCACGGGCAGGTAGCTGGGCCGCTCCACCCAGTCGGCATCGCCGTGGGTGCGCTTGTAGCTCCAGAAATTGTCTGCGTCGAGGCCGATGCTGGCCAGTGGCTTGTTCACTTGGTTCCCCCGTTGATCTGCGCCATTGCCTCGTTGGCCATGGCGAGGGAGCCCTCGACATTCAGGGTTCCCGTGGTGTTCTGGGCCGTGCTCACGACGTGGATGCCGGGCACGGACGTCTGGTACGCCAAGGGTTTCCCCGCCCCCGGCAGAGGCAGCGGCACGACGTGCCGCGCGCGGTTGATGCTCGAGGCCAGTACATCGAAGCTCTGGTTCGGGAAGCACTGCTGGAGGCCGTCCAGCAGGCGTTGCTTCAGCTGGTCATCAGTCTCGTCGAACCACGGATCGTCGCTGGCGCAGTAGTGCGGCAGGTAGACCAGCTTGCCGCCGCCGGTTGCGTCCTCGGCCATCAGGGCGTGCATGCCGATGACGCCGGTCAGGCCAAGATCGTCGATCAGGTAGGTGATGTAGGAGTCGTTGGGGGCGTGGTCCAGCACGAAGCTGCCGCACACGACACCCAGGTAGGGCGCCTCGGTGAGCTGTCCGTGCTCCGTCGCGGTGAGCTGGGGGAGGAGCTTGGAGGCGATGGGGCCCGGCGCGGTGACGAAGACGCGGTCCCCGGTCAGCGTGCGGCCGTCCTCCAGCGTGACCGTCGCGATGCCGTCGGCCTGGTTGATCGCGGTGGCATTGGCGCCCGTGAGCACCTGGCCGCCCAGTTTCTCGACGCGTTCCTGCATCGCGGCGAAGACGGGGCCGTAGCCGTGGGGGAGGATGCCGAAGCGGTCGCCGGCGCCCTTGAGGCGGGCCTGCACGAGGCGACGGAAGGTGCTCACCATGAAGGTGGCCGAGACCTTGTCTGCCTGGGTGCCGAGCTTGGCGCGCAGGATGGGGCCCCAGAAGGCGTCCAACGCGCTCTTGCCGGCGGTGCGGCCCAGCCAGCTGATGGCCGTCATCCGGTCCGCGAGCTTCATCGGGAGGGCCAGCGAGGCGGCGATGGATGCGCCGATGCGCGCCCGGTCAGTGAGCTTCAGCATGGGCAGGGTTGCCATCTGGCCGAGGCTGCTGGCGGGGTACTGCTTGCCCTGCTCGATGATCTCGGCGGGGGCGCTGGTCCAGCGGATGGTGTCCTTGAGGCGCAGCTCGCCGAGCAGGCCGAGCACCAACTCGTCGGACTCCAGGATCACGTGGTAGAACCGGTCCACCTCGAAGCTGGACCCGTTGACCGTGAAGGTCTCCGTGGCGGTCAGGCCGCCCAGGCCGGGATTCTTGTCGACGAGGGTCACCTGGTGCCCCTGCTTGGCGCCCTCGAGCGCCAGGTGGCTGCCCGTGGCGCCTCCCCCGATGACGATCCATTTCTCGGTCATGCGTTCCCCCTTCGATCGGCAGACATCACGATGCTATCGACCGGTGAGGGCTGCGCGTCGGGGCGGTGTCGTCTGGGGTTTGTAGTGTGACGAGTGCTCGTGAATCACTGCCAGGATCGCGGCGATGCAGAGCGCCAGCAGGTCGATGGTGTCTCCGAGGGCGTTTCCGATGCCCAAGGCCCTGGTCACCCGATGGATGTGCAGAACGGGCAGCGCCGCACAGATGGCGACGACGGCTGTCCCGGCTTCGCGGGTCCCTCTCCAAAGTCGGATACCGCAGACGGCCGTCACGACTGCTAGCAAGATGTCATAGCTCGCGTGGACGGGCAGCAGGAGCGCAACGGGGACGGTGACCAACCAGAAGACCTCATGCTGGGGGCGAACCCGCCAGATCCACGCCGCTGCGACGAGGGCGATCACGGCTGGGACCACCAAGGTCCAGCTGGGAGCTGCCGAGTCGTTCAGCCTCATGAAGAGGCCGGCGAAATCGGAGCGCCAGCTTTCGCTGCCGACCAGCCCGGTTGGTGACGCTTCGCTGGAAGCGTGCTCGATGTCCCGCTTGATGGAGTCGAGGAACTGGAGGAAACCTCCGGCACTCACACTGCACGCAATGACGGCGGGCAGGGCCAGCACGAGTTCGAGGGCCAAGCCTCGCAGCACGACACGCCAAGCGCCCCATGCGAGCAACAGGAGGCACACCCAGAGCCCAATCTGGGGCTTGAGGAGCGAGAATGCGAGGCCAGCCGCGGGCACCCAGGATGAGCTCGTGCGCAGGGAACTTCCACAGCGGAGCATCAGGATCAGCCCCATCGTGCAGAGGAAGGTCGAGCCCATCACGCGCGACGGGTACCAGACCAGCATCCACAGGGCGACTGCTGGGGCCACGACATCGGCCCAACGGGGGAGCACCAAACTGACCAGCTGGTGGGCTGACCAAGCAAGCAACAGGGTGGTACCCGCAAGATAGATGGCTGCCGAGACAGGCATCGGCAGGGGAGCGAGTGGGGCGGCTAGCAGGAACCATGCTGGAGAATAGGGGTCGAACTCCTGCGCCCATGGGTGGGCGGTCAGATAGGTGTCCGGGTCGTAGGGATTCCCGCCCTGCAAGAGGAAGCGGCCTGGTGCGACGATGGTGTCCCTGAAGTCCAGCAAGACGACGTTGGACTCGCGCCACGGCTGACCCCAAGGGGTCTGCTTCGCCAAGCAAAGGGCGATGTGCGCGATACCGACAGCGGCAACGGTCAGCCACAGTACGGTGCTGGCGCGTCGGAGGTCAGTGGTCCTGTCGCTTGTCATGAGGCGGCGCTCCTGGGCATGGCGGGGATCCCGCACCCCCGCGCGTCCCACCACTGTATGGGCTGTGAGTCCCGTCACTGCCAGACGCGGACCCAGTCAACCTCCATCGGGTTGTCTCTACCGGTCCCCAGGACCAGAGCCTGTCCGCCAGTGTCCCCGTCGAGGGCACGGCTCGCCTGCGAGTTGGCTGCGTAACTGTGTCTCAGGACCTCGCGTCCATCCATGAACCACACCACTTCACCGGGTGTCCACACGCATGAGTAGGTGTGCCATGCGCTCCAGTCAGTGTCTACGTGCTTGGAGTGATGCCTGTTGATGCGGGTGTTGACCTGCGCACCGGTGTGCGTCCAGATGGAACCGCTGAATCCGGATTTGAACGCCTCGCGGGGTTCATGGTGGAGTTCCACGATGTCGATCTCACCCCAGAGATCGTTGCGCGTCCCCTTGAAGTGATCGGCGCTCATCATCCAGAAGGACGGCCAGCCCGTCGACCGCGGAGCGTTGGCCGGGTTGAAGCGGATGCGTGCCTCGAACCACCCATACCTGAAGGTCTGTCCCTCCCCAGTCAGTGAGGACACGGAGCTGATTGCGAGGTTGGGGCCCTCGTTGTCGCTTTGGTCGAGGGTCAGGACCGAGTCGTGCACGCTGAGGTCATCGGCCGCGAGCTTGGGGCTGAACGGCCTGTCCACGAACCATGACTTGCCCTTCGTTCCGCGTCCGGTCAGATCCACTTGGGTGAGGTCGTCGAAGTCGGTGGAGAACGACAGGGTGTCGAATCCGGCAGCCTGTGCCGCCTCCTGCGCGGCCATGGGCTCCGGTGTCTCATGGAGGGCGGATCTGGCCAAGGATGCAGCGATCACCAGCGTGACGGCGACACCGGCGACCGCAATCGGGGCGCGACGGACATGCGGGGACGCAGGCTCGGCGCCGGGGCTGCCGTGTGGAGGCTGGGCGGACATCGCTGAAGCTCCTGTTTGGGGCGGTGGCTGTGGTGGGGCAGCGAAGCCCCAGTTGGGAAATGAGGGCTGAGCAGGGAAATGAAGCCCTAGTTTGACATTGCTGAGAGCGCACACGGAAACTTAAGGCGTTTCTCAGATCTGAACTCCACCCCCACATCAGGAGACTTCACCATGTCAACACACCCTCTTTCAAGAGGCCGCAGGTCAGCGCGGCTTGGTGCGAGGGCGCTTGCAGTCACGTCCTGCGCTCTGCTCAGCACCACCGGCGCGCTCTACTCGGCCGAGCAGGCGGACGCTGCAACGGCCTACACGATGTTCGCTGCTTCCGACACCTACGCCTCCAAGGCCCAGCCAACGCGTACCAATGATGGCAACCGCGTGATGTTGGCCACGGCCACGGGTGCCTCGAACGCGTCTTCCGACACCCTCGCCTACATGGACTTCGACACCACGGGTATCGCGCCGGACGCTCGAGTCGAGAGCGTCTCCCTGCGTGTCTACGTCCAGCGGAACGACCGCGCGGGCGTTGGCAGCCCGGTGGTCTGGTCTGCGCCGAACGGTTGGGACCCCACGAAGCTGACCTGGGGCAACAAGCCAGCGTACGATCCGACGGTGCTCAACCCCGCCGTGCAAGCGCGAGCTGGCAGCTGGGTGACGATTCGACTGTCCCCCACTCGTTCCATCAACCGCGGGGGGCACACCGCCCTGACGATGGGCTACAACGCTGAAGGCTCCCGATTCACCGTGGACTCGATTGAGGCCGGCAATGCTCCCCAGCTGATCGTCCAGGTCGCTGGCTCGTCGGACATGGCCCGGACCCAGACCGTTCAGGCGCTTTCTGCTCCGGCACCCACCAGTGCTCCTGCGCCACAGCCAGCAGCTGGTTCGGAGCCGACCAACGCACCGGCACCGGCGCCGGCGCCGGCGCAGCCCGCGGCAGCCAGTGCCCCCGCGCCCGCGACGCAGGGAGGATTCGGCACGCTCACCTTCCAGGACGAGTTCCAGGACCTGAGCTCCATCGATCTCACCGGCAATGGTGACACTTCCAAGAAGTGGTTCACGGACCGGCCGTTCGGCTTCCCGAAGATGCCGGCCAGCGACCTGTCGGTCTCCGACGGAGTCCTGAACCTGAACCAGTCCTTCGACAACCTCAACTTCGGAATCTCGACGTATTCCAAGAAGGCAAAGGCGGGCAAGTCCTTCAAGTACGGCTACTACGAGGCACGGATCGCCTTTGACCAGACCAACGATGCGGCCGTCTCCCAGGTTCGCGGATTCCCGTCCTTCTGGGGAATCTCCCGCGACCACCTTCTGGGGACTGAGCTCAGCCGTTACGGCGAGTTCGACGTGATGGAGGCATGGCACCCGCCGTACGCGCGCTACGACAAGCCGATCATTGCTGGCACCATCCACGACTGGTTCGGGGGTAGCGACCACATGACCGTTGGCAACAACGTCCATTACGCCAACGACGCCAACATGACCGAGTTCCACACCTACGGGGCGCTGTGGACTCCTGGCCGGGTCACGTGGTACATGGACGGCAAGCAGATCTTGACCCAGAAGTACTCTGCCAACGCCGCACCGGAGCCCAACTACCTGGGTCATCCCGTCGGCACATACAGTGTGCTGGACAACGAGGTGGGTCAGGTGATGATCCTGGGCAGTGCGCCTGGCATCCCCATGAAGGTGGACTACGTGAGGATTTGGCAGTGACCCATCGCAATCAGTGAGGTGGGAAGCGGGGTGGGGTGGCCTTCAGGCCACCCCACCTGCCTGATCAGGAGCTGAGAGACCGCCGTGAGTCCACGGGGGGTCCCGCACTCCGGCTGCTAGAGTCGCCGCCGGGATTGTGCCGTGCAATCCGGGGGAATTCACGACAGCAAAGTAGGTCCTTTCTGATGAAGAGTGGTGGAATTCTCAGCACCTTGAAGAGCCGTTGGCGGTGGTTCGTCGGCACTTCAATGACGGTATTGCTCCTCGTGGGCCTGTACACCGCCCTCGCACCGAAGCAGTACATGACGGAGGCCCAGGACTACTTCACCGTCGCTGGTGGGGGTACTGACTCCGACATGTACCAAGGGTCCATCTATGTGAGCAGTCAGATGGGCTCATACCGCTCGCTCGCGGCATCGCCCCTGATCCTGGACCCGGTGATCAAGGAACTCGGGCTGGACATGCAGTCCGAGGATCTTGCGGGCAAGCTCGCAATCACGTCGCCGGAGGACACGTCCATCGTGATCATCCAGGCGCATGACACGGATCCCAAGCGAGCGCAGGACATTTGCAATTCCGTGGCCAAGCACCTCGCGCAGGCCGCCGTGGATCTTTCTCCGCGTCGCGCGTCAGGCAAGCACATGGCGGACGCCCAGGTCTTGATGCCGGCGGCCCTGCCCACCGTTGCCAGCGCACCCAATCCGTACAACAACGCCATCATGGGGATCGCGGCGGCCCTGGCTGCCGGTCTGGCCGCGGCACTCCTGCGTGGCCTCCTCGATCCGAAGATTCGAACTTCGCGACAGTTGGTCCGGTCCCGAGACACTGGAGCCCTTCTTGCGGTGCTCCCCAAGGACGACGCGGTCCAGGGGGGCGGGCGGTTCGATCCGAGCCACTCCGTGGCCTTGGAGCAGCTGCCGGCGAACTTCCTGCAGGGACGCATCGATGATGATCGACGACCGATTGCCGTGGTCACCTCCGGCGACCGGGGTGAGGGCAAGACCACGGTCAGCCTCGAGCTTGCGCGTGGTCTTGCCGCCAGCGGCCTGAGCGTGGCTTTGGTGGACGCCGCAGTCAACAGCGGAGGCCTGGGGGAGAAGCTTGGTGTCAAGTCCGGCGCCCCCGGTCTGTCGGAGGTGCTGGCCGGCAGTATCCCGTTGCCCAAGGCGCTGCACAGGCCTCAGGCCGAGCCCGGCCTGTCCGTCCTGCCCGTGGGTTCTGGTGGACTGCCCGCTGTCGCCATGATCGGTTCTGCGGCGATGCGGCGGCTTCTCGTGGAGCTTGGCGGCACGTACGACGCCATCGTCATCGACACCCCGGGGCTCGGAGAGTCCACCTTGGCAAAGACGCTGTCTGATCTTGCCACCGACGCCATCGTCGTGGCGACGCCGCAGACCACCCGCGAGGAACTGGCTGCTGTGATGGAGCGTATCCAGGCGCACGATGGCCTGGCGGTGTCCAAGGTCCTGAACAAGGCCAGTGCGTCAGACCCAGCTCAAGGCCTGGAGGGGCGTCATGCCTCTGTGACTCCCCTGGAACTGCCCCCCCGCGCCAGATTCGGCAGCTGAGGTCAGGGATGTCCGTACAGGAATCTGGGGGTGAGCCGAAAGCTGGCCTCCACGTATCCCTGCTGACTGCGCTCCTGGTCTTCGTGGGGGTGATCTTCCAGCACTTCGAAATCGTGGCGGTGGTGGGCTATCCCCTGACGCTGGGGGCCTTGGCGGCGTTCGTGCTGCTGTATGCCTTGACATCGCGCATCAATCGCCCGCTCTTTGGGGTCGTCATCTCCTTGATCGTCTCGATGACGGCCTTGGCCGCCATCTTCGACCCCTTTCACGCCACGCCACTGGGATACGTCAAGACGTTGGGGCTGTGCCTCGTCACCGTTGTCTTCTGGTTGTCGGCCCTGTCTGGTCTGGAGCCCCGGTGGCCAGGGCGTATCGACGTGGCTGCCGTACTCTTCTTGGCGCTGACGATCATCGTGGTCTTGTGCGCGCTCCAGTCCGTGCTGGGCTTCTTTGGAATCGAGACATTCTTCAATCCGTGGGGGCCGTTCCAGTACCTGTACCACTACAAGGTATGGATGGTTCCAGGTTCAATGCCCCGAGCACAGGGCTTCTACTTGGAGCCCTCATATGTGGCGCTGACGATGACCTTCCTCTGTGGCGCCCTGCTGCGGCTGCGGCACAAGGAGATTGCCACTGTCGTGATCACGGCCATCGGCTTGTTGTTGGCGGGCTCGGCGACGGGCTTGGCGGTGTTCATGCTGATGGTGTTGGCGTGGGGCCTTGGAAAGCGTGGTCGCACTGTAGTCATCAGCCTCTTGGCCGCGGGGGCAATGGTCGTCTTCGCTGGGGGCTACCTGATCAGCAGGCTTTCGTCCGCTGGGGATTCCCACAGTTCGGCAAACTATCGATTGATCGCTCCACTTCCTCTGCTGAAGTATGTTCTTTTCCATCTGCCTCTCGGGCGTCCGATGGGTTCCGTGGAACAGGTGACCCTGGAGGCCAGTCTGGTCAATGGCACCGACGTTGGTACCACGATTGACAATGGTCTATTTCTTCTGGTCTTCTATTTTGGCTGGATCGGTTTGATTGCCAGTCTCACCATTGTCATCGGTGGTTTCTACTGGGTCTATCGGGCGATCAGGAGCAAGAACGCGAGTGCCCCGTTACTGGTCTGGTTGACCATGTGCATGCATTTCAACGGGGGGATCTTCCTCCCTGAGTTTGCGATGATGATGTGGCTCGCGTTGGCGCTCGTCCTCACCCGAAATCTTGATCCATCCACACCCCACGTCCCAGGAGACTCTTCATGAGCACCGATCGTCCACTGCTGTCTGTCCTCACCGTCACGTTCCGTGACCTTCCCGG
This sequence comes from Luteococcus japonicus, assembly GCF_003752415.1. Lineage (NCBI taxonomy): Bacteria > Bacillati > Actinomycetota > Actinomycetes > Propionibacteriales > Propionibacteriaceae > Luteococcus > Luteococcus japonicus. The sequence goes on from NZ_RKHG01000001.1 coordinate 2,587,816, forward strand.
CCTCAAGGCCACTCTTGACTCGTTGGTTCCGATCATGGACACCGCGGGGGACCGGGTGGAGGTCCTGGTCCAGGACGGGGGTACCGAGGGGGTGGAGCATGTGGTGTCGGACTACCCGTGGGCGGTCTTGGAATCTGCACCTGACGGTGGGATCTACGACGGCATGAACCATGCCATTGCACGAAGCCGTGGTGAATTCGGTTGGTTCTTGAACGGCGGGGACGTGAGTGTCATCGAGGATTTTGCCCCGATCGAGCGGTTCCTGACGGACAACCGGGGCGCCCTGTGTCTTTTCGACTACGAGCTGGACATGGGTGACCACAATGTCAGCCGCTCGGCTCGTGATGCCAAGTACATCGCCCATGCACTGCCCACTTCTCACCAGGCGATCATGTACCCGGCGGACGAGTTGCGACGCGAAGGATATGACCTGTCCTTCAAGGTCACGGGGGACTACGCCATCACGGCTCGGATGTTGGCGGCTGGCATGCAGACAGCGACCCTTCACCGGCCGGTTGCCCGTTTCGTCACGGGAGGCACGTCACAGCAGCACGCCAAGCGCTTGGCGGCCGAGGCGGGCCGGGTCCAGCGCGAGATCCTGGGCAGCCCGATGCCCCTGCGTCTGGCGAGCCAAGCTCTTCATGCCGTGAGCCGGATCCGTCGTGATCGCGCTACTCGAACCTCCCAGGGCTGAACACAGCTCGCCCCGGTGCGCCCCGCTGACTCCGTCGGCGGGGCGCTCCGCTGTGTAGGTACCCGTTCTGGTGCCGCGCTGCCCCGGGTCTGACTCCGGAGCCCGTTGGTCCCCGGGTCAGAGGCGGTTCTCCGGGTCAGAGATGGGCGTCAGGATCTATCGCACGGCGTGGGATGACAGGCTCGGGGGGCATTGGTACTGGGAGGTGCGCGCGGTGAGCCAACCGGGCCATGAACCCCAGGACGTTGAGCCAGTCATTGTGGCGTGGCACGACCAAGGTCTGGATGCGACCGCCGAAGAGGTGGTGGAAGATGCCCACCGCCACGGCAGAGTGGACCAAGCTGCTGAGCACCATGCACCACGCCGCTCCGGTGGCGCCGAATCGCGGGACCAAGAGGATCAGTCCCACCAGATTGGCAATGCATGCAATGGCGAGGGCCAGGCTGCGGAGGCCTGGTCGGAAGCGGGCAGCGAGCCCTGCGCCGACCACGGCCCCTGGGACGTTGAGCGTGGCGGCCAGGACCAGGATGAATGCCGTGGCCACTGCTGATTTGAACTCGCGCCCGAAGAGGAGCGGAATGATGAGAGGGCTGGCGGCAGCTAAGCCCAGGCTCAACAGCCCATTGGCCAAGAGGCCCAGACGGGAAGTCTCTCCGAGCGTGCGTAGCTGCGGATCCTCGGACTGCTTGGCCAGAGTGACATTCTGGATTGAAGTGGTGAGGATGCCGGGGATCTCGCCGATGGCGGCGGCCACCACATAGAGGCCGAGCTCCTCGGTGCTGGACAGGGGGGTCATCAGGGTCTGGTCAAGGCGGAAGATCAGGATTCCCGAGATCGCACCGAGCCATGTCATTGATCCATATCGGAACAGACGTGCCAGGGAAGCCGGCTCCCTGATTGTTCGGGGGTAGTCCAACGAAGAACCCAGAAGTGGTAGGTACGCCAGCCCTCCCATGATGGGGCTCACGACGAACACGATGGTCGCGGTGAGTACATCGAGATGTCCTGCGCCCAGCAGACCGACGATGAACATGAGGCGGCTTACCGCGAAGATCGCCTGCTCTCGTGCCACGAGGTTCCATCGGTTCAGGCCTTGGGCGATGCCTCGCACGACACCCAGGCAGAGATAGAGCGGCAGTGGGATGGCGGCGATGCGTACCAGGCCTGCCAGGGCAGTGTCCCCGCCAGCCAACCAGCCGCTCGCCAGGGCGATGCCTGCGCTGGCCAACAACCCCAGTGCAGCCGCGATGCCCATCACACCGCCCACGATCGTCCGCATCCTCACCGAACGGCTTGCGACGAAGTAGGTGACCGCATCGGGAAGGCCAAGGCTGGCCACTACAGACATCAGCAGGAACGGCGCCGTGGCGCTGGCAACCTCGCCTCGTCCGAGGACGCCCAAGCTTTGTGCCAGAACCGGGGCGGTGACGAAAGCCACCAGAGGAAGCAGCATGGCACCTGCGGCATTGATGAGAAATCCGCGATTTCCGTTCGGTGCGGCGCCCGGCTCTTCCGTCGTCCCTGAAGGATGGGACGTGGGTCCCTCTGGAGCCCTCCTCGACTCGTGACTGGGCACAGCACACCTCTTCCCCCGGGATCTGACTTGCCCGTTCATACTAGGCGAGCTACCTGAGCGTCAGATTTGGATTCTTGCGCAGGGGGCCTTGTGGCCAGAACAACTGTGGCAGCATGGGCACCAAGGGTCGGACTCACGCAACGGGTCCCGGCACCGAATCACGGGGGGGGACAACACAATGCAGAACACGACCGGTGTCGGCGGACACCTGCGACGGCTTTCCAGCTTCACGGGACGCGGGTATGACAAGGGGCGCAGTCCCTTGGTGTGCGCTGCTTGGGCCTTGGTCGCGGAACCGGTGCAGCGATCGGTCCTGTGCCCCCCGTCGGTGCGGGCGCGGATCCTGCGTGGCTTCGGGGCGAGGATCGGTGAAGGAACCCTCATTCGGCACGATGTCCGCGTGCACTGGCCGTGGAAACTCGTGGTCGGTGAGAACTGCTGGATCGGTGTGGGTGCCTGGTTGCTCAATCTGGAACCGATCACCATTGGCGATGACGTGTGCGTCTCGCAGGGTGCGCTGCTGTGCACCGGGAGCCATGACGCGAACGACCCGGCCTTTGAGTTCGACAATGGCCCGATTGTGCTTCAGGACGGTAGCTGGGTGGCCACGAGGGCCACGGTCCTCCGCGGAGTGACGGTGGGCACGGACGCCATCGTCGGGGCTACTGCCTTGGTCGCCAAGGATGTGCCAGCGGGGGCACGCATCGTTGCGCCACTTGGTCGACCGGTTGGCTGACGTAGATTCAGCGGAGTCTCAGGCAGGATTGACGTTGTCAGTGACTTTCGTCGGTAGGGTGACACTGGTTTAAGGGCTGCTGCAATCAGGATGCCTAGTCGGGGGACGGGCCAAGATCCTTGGCCCATGAAGGAGAACAAGGCAGTGATAATTCTGCTTATTGGGGTGAACTATGCGCCGGAGATTTCTGGCATCGCCCCCTACACGGCAGCCATGGCCGAGGGGTTGGTGGCGCAGGGGCATCAGGTCCAGGTGATCACTGGCATTCCCCACTACCCGCAGTGGAGCAACTACACCAACTTCAAGGGTCTGACCAGCACTGAGACCATCAACGGTGTCCGCGTTCGCCGTGTTCGCCACGTGATTGGTTCCGGCGGCATGGGCCTGAGCCGCATCCTGCAGGAAGTCACCTTCGGCCTCGGCGCTGCACTCAGCCCCTGGCACAAGCCCGACGTGGTGCTCTGCGTGAGCCCGGCCCTGATCAGCACCGGCATCCAGGTTGTCCGCGGGCGCTTCGGGAAGGCCCCGGTCACCGTGTGGGTCCAGGACCTCTACAGCAACGGCGCCCGGGAGATCGGCGGCAGCAACGTCAAGGGCAGGCTGCTGGAGAAGGTGGAATCCACCATTCTCAAGGCTGCCTCCGGCGTGCTGGTGATCCACGACCGCTTCCGTCGGCACGTCGTCGACGACCTGGGCGTCAAGGACGAGAACGTGTGTGTCTCCCGCAACTGGAGCCACATCAAGATTGACCTTGCTGCTGACCCGGCGGACGTGCGCCAGAAGTACTTCGGTGACGCCGAGCTCGTCGCCATCCACACCGGCAACATGGGCGCCAAGCAGTACCTCGAGAACATCGTCGAGGCTGGTCGCTTGGCCGACCAGCGAGGTTCCAAGGTGGTCTTCGGCCTGGTGGGCAATGGCTCCCGCCGCGAGGCCCTCGAGGAACTGGGTCAGGGAATCGAGCACCTGGTCTTCGTGCCCTCCCTCGACGACGCCGAGTACGCGGCCATGCTGCAGTGCGCGGACGTCCTGCTGGTCAATGAGAAGCCGGGCCTGCGTGAGTCGGCCGTGCCCAGTAAGCTGACCAGCTATTTCATCCAGGGCAAGCCGGTGGTTGCCGCCACCGAGACCGACAGCGCCACCTCCGACGAGGTGCGAGCCGCCGGTGCAGGCCCGATCATCAGCCCCGGCGATCCGGCAGCCCTGCTGGACGCCGTTGAAGACATGGCGGGTTCGGTCAACCGAGCCGGCCAGTACGGTGCCAGCGCTCGCCGCTTCGCGGAAGAGCACCTGTCGGCAGATTCGGCATTCCAGCGAGTCGGTTCATGGCTCGCCGGGCTGTCGGCCGTGCGATCCCGCGTCACCACCAAGGAAATGGAGTAACCCATGGCCAAGAAGGCCTTCATCACCGGTATCACCGGACAGGACGGTTCCTACCTGGCCGAGCTGCTGCTTGGCAAGGGCTACGAGGTGCACGGCCTGATTCGCCGCGCCTCCACCTTCAACACCCACCGCATCGACCACCTCTACGAGGATCCGCACGAGAAGGACGTCAAGCTCACCCTGCACTACGGTGACCTGTCCGACGGTGCACGCCTGGTCACCCTGATGGACGACATCCGTCCCGACGAGGTCTACAACCTGGCCGCCCAGAGCCACGTGCGCGTCTCCTTCGACGAGCCGGAGCACACCGCCGACACCACCGGCACCGGCACCGTCCGCCTGCTCGAGGCCGTCCGCCAGGCTGGCATCAGCCCGCGCTTCTACCAGGCCTCCACCTCCGAGCTCTTCGGCGCCACCCCGCCGCCGCAGGCCGAGGACACCCCGATGTACCCGCGTTCGCCCTACGGCGCCGCGAAGATGTACTCCTACTGGATCACCAAGAACTACCGCGAGGCCTACAACCTGCACGCGGTCAACGGCATCCTGTTCAACCACGAGTCGCCCCGTCGCGGCGAGACCTTCGTGACCCGCAAGATCACCCGCGCCGTCGCCGCCATCAAGGCCGGCAAGCAGGACAAGCTCTACATGGGCAACATCGACTCGATCCGTGACTGGGGCTACGCGCCCGAGTACGTCGAGGGCATGTGGCGCATGCTGCAGGTCGACGAGCCCGAGGACTTCGTGCTCGCCACCGGCGTCGGCTACACCGTGCGTGACTTCCTGAAGTTCGCCTTCGAGGCCGCGGACATGGAATGGGAGAAGTACGTCGAGTTCGACGAGCGCTACCTGCGCCCCACCGAGGTCGACGCCCTGATCGGCGACCCGCGCAAGGCCGAGGAGAAGCTGGGCTGGAAGGCCAGCGTGCTGACCCCGCAGCTGGCCAAGATCATGGTCGAGAACGACATGAAGCAGGTCGAGGTCGGTGGCAAGATCTGGATTGACGCTGCCGTCAACGGCAAGGGCGAGCCCCTCGAGGGCTTCAAGACCTGGGCGTGATCGCATGACGGGACGGCGCTGGGAATGCCCCGGCGCCGTCCCGTGTTTCGTCGACAACATCTACCGCATCCGGGGGATCACCGCATGACCGAGAACACCTACACGCCCACCGCCCTTGACCGCTCCGCCACCGTCTACGTCGCGGGACACCGCGGCCTTGTCGGCGGAGCCATCCTGCGCAAGCTGCAGGACGAGGGCTTCACCAACATCGTCACCCGCACCCACGCCGAGCTGGACCTGACCGACCGCAAGGCCGTCTTCGACTTCTTCGCCGAGACCAAGCCGGTCTACGTCTTCCTGGCAGCGGCCAAGGTGGGCGGCATCCTGGCCAACAACACCTACCCGTACGACTTCATCAGCAAGAACCTGCAGATCCAGGTCAACGTGATGGACGCCGCTCTGGAGCAGGGTGTCGACCGTCTGCTCTTCCTGGGCAGCTCCTGCATCTACCCGAAGCTCGCCGACCAGCCGATCACCGAGGACGCCCTGCTGACGGGTTACCTCGAGGAGACCAACGACGCCTACGCGATCGCCAAGATCGCCGGCATCCTGCAGGTGCAGGCGGCCCGTCGCCAGCACGGTGTGCACTGGATCAGCGCCATGCCCACCAACCTGTACGGCCCCGGCGACAACTTCTCGCCCAAGGGCTCGCACGTGCTGCCCGCCCTGATCCGTCGCTACGACGAGGCCGTCGCCAACGGCACCGAGGTCGTGACCAACTGGGGTACCGGCAGCCCGCGACGCGAGTTCCTGCACGTCGACGACATGGCCGCCGCCTGCCTGCACCTGATGGAGCACTACGACGGCCCCCAGCAGGTCAACGTGGGCACTGGCACGGACACCACCATCAAGGAGGTGGCCGAGACCATCGCCGACATCGTGGGCTACACCGGCAAGGTCGAGTGGGACACCACCAAGCCCGACGGCACCCCGCAGAAGCTGCTCGACGTCAGCAAGCTCAAGGGCGAGGGCTTCGAGCCGAAGTACGACCTGCGTTCGGGTCTGGAGCACACCATCGAGTGGTTCCACCAGAACAAGGACAACATCCGCGAGTGATCCTCGCCAAGCGTCGCGGCGCCGATCTCCCCTGGAGGTCGGCGCCGTTGTCATTCCACGACGGGAGTGCACCTGATGGTGTGCTTTGGAGATGTCGGCGCCACCCGCGTCTTTGCTAGTCACGATGTCTTCTCGATGCTTCTGTCGAATATTCTCAGGTGAACGCTGCTCGGGGGAGCGGCTCGGGGAAGGTCTGATCCATGAGCATCGCCATGCCATTGCGCAGCGTGCACGTCCGTCGTTGCGGCTCCACCGCGTGGTCCGTTGCCACCGCCATGGGCCTGTGGCTCGTGCTCGGCACGCTGGTTGCGGTGCGCGCCACCGGACCGGACGACGTGATCAGCTTCCACCCCTTCAGCCTGGTGGACTTCCGGGACTCGGTCTGGCTTCCGGTGCTCCACTTCATGAACGGTGGCATTCCGTGGGACCGGTCCACCTTCACGGGTACCTACCCGGAGGTGCAGTTCTACCCGCTCTACGTCCCCAGCTACTGGTGGCTCACGGCACCACTGCTCCTGCTGCCCTACCGTGCCGCCGCGGTGCTGTGGACGGGACTCCTGGTGGCCTGTCTCGTGTGGATGGTGCACCGCAGCCTCACCCTGTGGTTCGAGGACACCCTCTCCCGGTTTCCCTGGCTGGTGGCCGCTGTGACCGCCGCCACACTGGTGCTGCGTCCCGTCCAGACCTCGCTGTCCCAGGGGAACTATGCCTTGCTGTGCGCCGCGGGCACCATGCTGGCCCTGGTCGGCAATCACGGTCTGCCGGGCCGTTGCCTCGGCATCGAGCGCTGGTTCTCACCCGTCGTGCTGGGTACCTGCGTGGCCATCGTTAAACCCAACGTCGGGCTACCACTGCTGCTGGCCTTGGCCCTCACCGGCCGCGCTCGCGAGGCCTGCCGCGCACTGGGGCTGACAACCCTGCTCGGCCTCCCGATCGGACTCATCATCGCCCAACGGGCGGGGGGAGTTCCGCAGGCCACCCACATCCTGCTCAACACCCTGCGGGATGGCGACGGCGCCCAACCAGGCGACACCCACTACACACGCCTGGACCTCGCGGCCACCATCGGCCGCCTCCTCGACAACCCGTACCACCCCGCCGTCGCCCTGGGCGGCATCGCGCTGGCGTCGGTCCTCACATTGGGCTTTGGGGCCATCGCCGTGCGTCGCTGGGGCTTCCTGGATGCCCGTGCCGTCACTCTGCTCGCGCTGGCAACCGCGGTGGTGACTCCCAACCTGCACTACGCCCTGCTGGCGGCCCTGCCAGCACTCGTCGCCCTGTGCGCCGCCTCGCTGCGTCTGCTGCGGGCAGGGCGCAGCCGGCTGGCTGCGGTGCCGGCAGTTGACGCGGGTCTCGTGGGCCTCGTGATGCTCAGCCCCGTGCGTGGAGGATCCCGAGCCGGTCTGACCCCTCAGCTGGCCAACATGACCTACGGCGTCGCACTCCTGCTTGCCGTGCTCCTCGCGGCTGTCTGGGTGGCCGAAGGGCTACGCCGGGCAGCACTGGTGCCAGCGACGTCGCCGGGGTCACGGTCGCCGGGCCCGGCATGACTTTTCTGAACCAGTCGTAGGCATGATCCTCGAGGTTCTGTCACCGGGCCTGGTGGCGCCAGCCGACCGCTGATAGGGACATGGCCGTAGTCAGGTCTGACGTAACGTGGGTGCCGGCAGCTGACGCATCACCAGTGATCGACGAGCGTTCCTTCGAAACAAGGATGGTGATCGGCATGAGCGAAAACACCGGTTTCGAGATCTGGTGCGGGCTGGACGTGGGCAAACAAAAGCCCACTACGCCTGCGCACTCGATGCTGCCGGGAAGAAGGTCTTCGACAAGCCCCTGCCCCAGGACCAGACCATGCTGGAAGACCTGTTCCACGCCCTGACCGAGCACGGACGAGTCTTGGTGATTGTCGACCAGCCGAACACGAGCGGCGCCCTGCCGATCGCCGTGGCCGAGTCGATGGGCATCCAGGTGGCCTACCTGCCGGGCTGGCGATGCGCCGCGCCGCCGACCTCTACCCAGGATCAGCGAAGACCGACGCCCGGGATGCCTTCGTCATCGCCGACACAGCCCGGACCATGCCCCACACCCTGCGCCGCGTCGACGCCGGTGAGGACACCCTCGCCGAACTCAAGGTCCTGGTCGGCTTCGACGAAGACTCGTCCACTGAGGCAACCCGCCTGTCCAACCGTATCCGAGGCCTGCTGACCCAGATCGATCCTGCACTGGAACGCGTTGTCGGACCGCGGTTGACCACCAAGAGGAACATAGGGACACCCCCGATCGGGACAGGTACTGCGAGGGGTTGGTCCCACCACCCCGTGATGGGACCCCGCCCGCTATGTCCAGAGGCACCGGGATACCTCAACGATGGCTGGCGACCCGGTGCGCCTCCATCAGGCGCTTCTCCTCCGGGCCCACCAGGGCGATCAGTGCGACCGCGGCAACGACACATCCGGTCAGCACCGCGAAGGTGGTGGCCCAGCCGTAGTGGTGCACCACCCAGCCCACGCCGGTGGAGGCCATCGTCGCGCCGATCACGTAGCCGAACAGGCCGGTGAATCCGGCGGCCGTACCGGCGACGTGCTTGGCGGACATGTCGAGCGCCTGCAGGCCGATCAGCATGACGGGGCCATAGATGAAGGCGCCAATGAAGAACAGGTAGACCATCAGCAACCAGTACGGGGTGCCGACGGGGCTCAGCCAGTAGGCCACCAGGAAGACGCCGACACCTGCCAGGAAGGTGATGCCGGTGCGGGTGCGGTTGCCCTTGAAGACCTTGTCAGAGACCCAGCCACAGGCGAGGGTGCCGAAGATTCCCGCCAGCTCGAAGAGGCTGAAGCCGGCGATCCCCTTGGTGACCGAGACCTTGTGCACCTCGGACAGGTAGGTGGGCGTCCAGGACAGCACGCCATAGCGCAGGGCGTAGACGAAGACATTCGCCAGGGCCAGGTAGATCATCGTCGGACGCAGCAGGACATGCTTGACGATCGTCTGCCAGTAGCCGAGTTGTTCGGTGGAGACGTCGGCGGCCTCCACCTTGGCGGGGTCATTCCGGAACTCCTCGATGGGTGCCAGACCGATCGACTCCGGGGTGTCGCGGATCAGGATGAAGGCGGCCGCCGCCACGATGAGGGCGAAGATGGCGGGCAGCCAGAAGGCGGCCTGCCACTTGCCGCCGCTGATCGCCAGACCCCAGGCGGCGAGCGCACCCACGGTCATGCCGCCGACGTTGTGGGCGCAGTTCCAGATGGCGGTCTTCCAGCCGCGCTCATTGGTGCTGAACCAGTGCACGAGCACGCGACCACACGGCGGCCAGCCCATGCCCTGGAACCAGCCGTTGATGAACATCACGATGGCGAAGACCGTCAGTGACGCGGAGATGGCCGGGATGAAGGCGATGCACAGGTTGGCCACGGCCGACAGCGCCAGGCCGATGGGCAGGAAGTAGCGGGCATTGGAGCGGTCGGAGATCGTCGCGGAGAAGAACTTGCTCAGGCCGTAGGCGATCAGCGCGGCATTGGCGATCAGGCCGACGCCCACCTTGTCCATCCGACCCTCGTCGAGCAGGATCTTGGCGACCAGCGGGATGTTGTTGCGGATCAGGTAGAAGCCGGCGTAGCCGAAGAAGATGCCGATGAAGACCTTCAGGCGCCACGAGGGGTACTCGGCGGCCTGTTCGGTGTCGCTCAGGCGTGGGGCGGGCTGCGGCGCCGCGAGCCAGCCACGACGCGGCTGGTCAACTGTGTGGGACATGATGTGCTCCGGATCAGGGGAAGAGGAGGCCCGCGGGCGACCTCACTGTCAGCCTCATTCTGCCGACCCGCCTGCACGACGTGACGGCATCTTCGGTGACGATCGGTGACAAGCCCGTTACCGAGACCTTCCACTCAGCAGGACCTACCCTGGCCGGGCAACAACCAGCACTCGTCGAGGATCAGACGCAGGCGCACGGTGCTCCCTTCCAACAGTGTCTGTCCCAGGGGCGAACGCACTGTCACCGTGCCTCGCTCGGTCTCCACAACGTGGAGCAGGTGATCGCCTTGGAAGATCTCCTGCTGCAGCAAGCCGACATTGTCGTAGACCTCGTCCGTACGCCACGGCTGGCCCGGGGCAAGGAGGCCGCGTTCCTCGACGGCCAGCGCATGGGGACGAACCAGCAACCGCGCTTGACGAGACCCCTCCAGCAGCCCGTCGTGGGCATCCACCCAGCCGGTGGCGCCGAGAGCTCGCACCCGAGCGCGGAGGGCACCGGGTGTACCGCGCAACTCGTCGACGTCGACCTCCAGGAAGTTCGAACGCCCCAGCAATGCCGCCACCTCGGCCGAGGAGGGACGGGCATGCACATCTTGCGGGGTGCCCTGTTGCAGGACTCGCCCGTGTGAGAGCACCAGGAGTCGATCAGAGCTGCCCAGCGCTTCAGCCTGGTCATGTGTGACATGGATCATCGCAGTGCCGGTCCGTTGTCGCACCTGACGCAATTGCCGCGCGAAATCCAGGCGCATCCGGTCATCCAGAGCTGCCATCGGCTCGTCGAGCAGCAGCACGCGGGGACGGGTGACGAGCGCCCTGGCAAGGCTGACGCGTCGTCGCTGACCACCGGAGAGCTGGTGAGGCAGCCGGTCCTCCAGACCAGCCAAGCCCAGGCGCAACATTGTCACTCTCACCCACTCGTCGTGACGGGCAGCCCGCGAGCGCTGCCCTCCCAAGCCGAAGGCGATGTTTTCCGCCACGTCCAGGTCCCCAAAAAGGTCTGCGTCCTGGAAGACCATCGCAATGCCGCGCCGGTGAGGTGGCGCAAGAGTAAGATCTCGTCCATCAACGAGGACCTGGCCGGAGTCCAGCGGATCGAGGCCGGCCAGAGCCCGCAGCAGGGTGCTCTTGCCGCTGCCCGATGGACCGATCACGCACAGTGACTGGCCGGTGGCCACCTCGAGACCGACATCGGCCAGGACAGCGTGCCCGCCAATCCGACGAGCGATTCCGTGCGCCCTCAGCGCTGGCGTTGCCTGCTCGTCGCGCATCAGTCCTCCTCCCTGGCGCCCAGCACGGGATGGCAGACGGCCAGCACCAGGCATCCGACGGCCGCCAACCAGACCGCCATCGCGCAGGCCGCCCCAACCCGCCCCGCATCCACCTCGGTGAGTGCTCGCACGCTGAGAAGTCCGACATGCGAATTGGTCAGGAAAACCACTGAACCCACTGCACCAAGGGTGCGCAGCAGGCTGGTACACAGGCCGCGGCCAAGCTCCGGCGCCAGCTGCGGCCACCAGTGCACACGCAACCGTCTCCACAGGCCGACGCCGTGCAGCCGGGCGGCATCCCTCGTGACTCGCGGTTCGAGGTCCAGGCGTGCAAGCAGGGCAGTCACCACCGCAGGAAGGCTGCGCAACACGTGCACCATGATGATGGCGACGGCGGTCACCCAGCCGAAGGGGCCTCCCGACCACTTGTGTCCCTGTGCCGTGTGCACGACCAGCATGACCGACAGGCCTACCAAGAGACCGGGCAGTGCCCCCAGCGACCAAGCCGCCATCCGCACCAAACGGGCCAGTCGTCCCCGGCCATGAGCTGCAAGGGCGATGACCATCGCTGCCGTTCCCGTGACGGGCAGGGCCAGCAATGCCAACAGGAGGCCGTAGCCGAAGGCCTCGCCATGGGCACCGCGCAAGGCCTGACGAAGGTATGCCGTGGTGGGTTGTGCATCCACCCCAATGCTGGACGCGACACTTCCGAGCAGGACGGCACCCAGGACCAGGACCTGTACCAGCCCCACGAGACCGGCCAAGAAGACCATTGACCACTCTCCCGGCGACGGGACATGTCGAGGTGCCGGGGTGCCGGAACGAAGCAGCCGGAACCGTCCCCGGCCACCGAGCGGTCGGGCCGCCAGGTGGAGGAGCAGGGCTGGGACTGCGAGCAAAAGCGCCAGCATGGCAGCTCCCGCCAGGTCATACTCCGCAGAAACTGCCAGGTGCACACGGGAGGCCAGCACCGGGTACCCACCACCCAGCACGGCCGGGTTGGCGAGGTCGGTGATGGCCTCGACGAAGACCACCAGCGCCGTCGCAGCAGTCGCGGGCAGCAGGCGGGGCCACGCCACCTGCCGTCTCGCTCGCTTCTGGTCCAGGCCCAGCATCCGAGCCTGGTCCAGGAGTTGGGCATCAACGGAGCGTTCGGCCGCGAGCATCGCCAGGTAGGCGAAGGGGAGCACCTGGAGGGAGCCGGCCAACACCAGTCCGGGCAGCCCGTAGACATCGAGCCCGCCAGGCATCAAGCTCCTCAACAATCCGCTGTTGCCCAGCAGCATCACCAGGCCCAATGCCATCGTCCAGGCCGGGGTCACCAGTGGCGTGAGCACGACAATGTGCAGCAACCGGCGGCCCGGGAAGCAGAGGTTCTGGACCGCCGCCAGCAGTCCCGCCAGCCAGGTCACCAGAACTGCCTGACCAACCCCCAGTACGAGGGTGTTACCCAGCACCGGAGCCTGCCAGGCTGTGGTGGACAGCATCGCCCGCCGGCCCTCGTCGCCCATTGCCCAGCGCAGGCAGGGACCCAGCGCCAAGGTCAAAAGTCCTCCCAGCACGCCAAGCGCAAGCACTCGGAGGGTGCCGGGGACCGTCGCCCTCATGGTCCCACTCGCCGTACGAATTCGGCCACCAGACCGGCCCGCCGCCGAGCCGCCTGGTCACCGGAGGCCTCCAGTTCCCGGGTTCCAGCAGGCAGCTCAAGGCGCGGATCCGTGTAAGCACCGGGCAGGGTGGGCAGCTGGCGCGGGGAGGTCTGTCCCCCAGCCTCCTGCGCCTGCTGGCCAACGGCGTGGTCCACGTAGCGACGCGCCAGATCAGAATGTCGGGCAGCCGCCAGCACGGCGACGGCGCCCGTCTCCGCCCCGGTGACTCCTCTCGGGTACCCGACGATGAGGTCATCGAGGCCCTGGTCGTGGGCATTCACGCAGTGTTGGGTGAAGGTGACAGCCACGGCGGCCTCGCCCCGAGCCGCGATGCCACTGGGTGCCATTCCGGAACTGGTGAACTGCAACACATTTGGACGAAGCCGCTCGAACCACTCCATCGCCTCTTCTAGACCGCCAGTTCGCTGCACTATGGTCCACAACATCGTGTATCCCGTACCCGAGGTGCGTGGATCTGGCAGCGTTACCTGTCCGCGCAGCCGCGGATCCAGCAGGTCCTCCCAGCCCTCGGGAGGTGAGACACCAAGACGTCGCAGTACCCGCTGATTGGAGCAAAAGCCCAGCATCCCCCGGTAGACCCCGATCCAGCTACCGTCGCTGGCTTTGTAACGCGACGGGATGGTGGCAGCCGCGGAACTGGCATGTGGCATCAACAGACCCCGGGAGCGCGCCACCTCGTAAAGGTCCGAGGTACCCCCGTGCCAGACGTCGAACTCCCCATCGGAGCGCTGCACGGCCGCCAGCGCCTGCCCAGAGCTCATCCGCACCATGTCCACGCTGACCCCAGTGGCCTCGGTGAAGTCATGCGCCCACTGCTGGCAGATGTCCTCAATGGAACTGCACACCACGGCCAACCGAGGCCCTGTCCCAGGCGTCGCCCCCACCATCAGGACCGAGACCGTCACCAGTGCCAGCCAAGCGGCCAGTGCATTTCTGGTCCAGCCCCGGCGTACCCCGGCGGTCATCGCTGGTCCAGCCGTCGTTGCTCATCGAGACGGGTCATCAGGTAGCCGGTGCCACGCACCGCAGTGATCCATTCACGCTCCGCACCGAGGTGCTGTCGCAGCCGGTAGATGGTGGTCTTGATCATGTCCCGGCCGCCACGCTGTTCACCCGTCGCCCAGACCTCGTTGAGCAGGTCCGCCCAAGTGACCACCTGGCCTGCGCGACGAGTCAGGGCCACCAGCAGCCGTAGTTCCACCTCGCTGAGTTGCACACGTCGCTGTCCCACCCTGACCTCACGGCGAGTCGGGTCGATGTAGAGCGGGCCATTGACCAACACCTGCTCTCCAGACGGTGCCCCGTGACGGGTTCGACGCACGATCGCTTGGGCACGCAGCGCCAGTTCTCGGGGAGAGAAGGGCTTAGTCACGTAGTCGTCGGCACCAGCCAACAGGCCCGCAATCCGGTCTTGCTCCGTTGTGCGGGCGGTGAGCATGATGATGGGCACGTCGCTGGTAGCCCGCACCCGCTCACACAACTGCACACCGGAGGCCCCGGGGAGGGTCACGTCGAGCACCAGCAGGTCAAAATGCTCGGCGCGCAGTCTGGCTCCTGCCTGCTCCGCATTGTGGACGCAGACGGCCTCAAACCCCTGGGTCTCCAGCGCGAATGCGACGATGCCCAGCATTTGCGTTTCATCGTCCACCACCAACGCGCGAGGTGCCGCCTCGTTCATCGTGCCCTCCTACCCGGTCTTCATCTAACGATCTCTGCAGAGGCAGCGCCAGAAGTATCGCGGTCCCCTGCCCTGGCAGGCTGTCCACCAGGATGCGCCCTCCATGTCGGGTGATGATCTGCCGCGTGATCATCATCCCCAGGCCGGTACCGGGTCGCCGGGACTGCCCTACCATGTAGGGCTCGAAGAGCCGCCCACACTGTTCGGCACTCATGCCCTGCCCCTCATCGCTGACCTGAAGGACAGCCTCGTCTTCACTGGCGGAGACCTCGATGGTGACTCGGCCAGGCTCTCCAGCATGTCTCACGGCATTGTTCACCAGATTCCACAGTGCCTGGCGCAACAGGTCCGGGTCCGCCCATACCTCGATGGGGGGGCCTTGGTCGACCAGAACGATGGGAATGGAGTTGATCCGCCGCACCTCCCGAACCGTGGCGCGCACCAGTGAGCGCAACTCGACGCTGACCGGGCGCAGTTCGAAGATCTCCGCCTCAATCTGGGCCTCCACCAACAGGTCCTCCGCCATCGCCACCACCTGCCGAGAGTTCGACGCGATGATCTGCACGAACTCCAACTGGCGATCGTTGAGCGGGCCAGGGCTCTGCTCAGCCAAGAGTTCAGCAGCACCACTGATCAGCGCCAGAGGCGTACGCACCTCGTGACCGAGGACATTGGGCCGCTCCACACGCTGCTCGACCAGCTCAGCCAATCGACGCTGGGAACGGTTCATCTGTGACAAGGCGCTGTGTTCCCGCCACCACAACAGGGCGAAGACAACACTGGTCAGCAGCGCCGTCGATGCCACCAAAAACCCAGGACCCACTAGCCAATCCTTGCACGTGGGGCCCTGAGGGACTGCCCCGGGTTGGTTGACACTGACATCTCAGGTCCGTGAGGGCCTGGTGAGAGGATGCATGTCATGCCCAAGCCCCATCCCCAGGAGTTCCGCGACGACGTGATTGTGGTGGCCCGCAAGGGCGAGGCGCCGAATGGCCAGATCGCCAAGGACTTCGGGATCAGTGAGTCCTGCCTGCGCAACTGGCTGGCCAAGGCCGACCGCGCTGATGCCCCGGCCGGCGACAACCGCTCGGCTGCCGAACTGCGGGAGGCCAAGAAACGCATCAGGCTGCTGGAACGGGAAAACGAGGTCCTGCGTCGCGCCGCGGCCTATCTGTCTCGTGACATCAACCCAGAATGATGTACCCCTTGGTTACCGACTTGGCCCAGGCCAAGGGGGCGCAGGTTCGGGTGCCGGTGGCGGTCTCGTGCGCTCACCCCAGTAGATTTCGAACTGGTCCAACAGACGGTCACACAGGCCGCCTGACCAGCCCCTAGAAATCTGTCAACCAAACTGGGGGCAGTCCCGACACCGCCAAGTTCATCGAGAAGATCTCAGGGCACCAAAGAGGTCCAATTCAGGCCTGACAGGCCGAGAACACCCGGCCCTCCCGGCCAAATCAGAGAGCAAAGGAAGGGGCTTGCTGCCGTAGTGGCAGCAAACCCCTTCGATCGCTCTCTGTTTTGGCTGGCCCCTCGACAGACTCGGGGGCGAGGGATCCCGCTCGGGGAGCGGGGGTGTCCGCTCGGGGAGCATCGGTCAAAGACCCAGACGGTCCCTCACGTCGGCGGGCCAGGCCGAGACATCCATGCCGTGGCGGACCAGCAGGGCGATCGTCGCGCGCTCCATGCCCATCCCGGCGCACGACGAGTGGGCGAGCGTTCCGTCGGGCAGGGTGATGCCGAAGTTCTCGCCGAAGTGCGTGCGGTGGGCATTGCCCGAGGCGATGGCGGTCTGCTTGTCGTCGTAGATGTCGGTGAGCACCTCGAACTTCAAGGCCTCGCTCTTCTGGCCGACGGCCAGCATGCGGCCCGCGCGCCCGAAGAAGGGGTCATTGGCGACGTCGGTGGTCACGCCCAGACCCAGGTCCTTGAACAGCGCGACGTAGTTGTTCATCCACACGTCGCGGTGCTCCTGCGCCCCGTCGGCGGTGCCTATGTAGACCTGCTCGTAGATCCGGAAGCAGACCATCCGCATCGGGTCCACCTCGGGCTCGTGGCGGAAACACCAGCTACGGGCCTCCACGCGCACCGGCTCGGGCAGCTCCCCGGCATAGCGCGGGTACACGTTGTGGCAGGTGGCGGGAACCATCATCAGGCCCGACGGCACCAGGGTGTCGGCCCATTCGCCACCCTCCTCGTAGACCTTCAGCAGCGCCTTGTGGTCCTTGTCATTGCCCGTGAAGGTGTCGACGGCGCCGGTCAGCTGCGGGAAGCTGGCCAGGTAGTCGGTCTTCAGGTAGGCAGCGCGGGGCTCCAGCGGCGGGAAGAACATCCGCTGCACCGTCTCGTCGGGCTTCTCGAGGGCCACCAGTGCCTTGGCGAGACCGTCGATGACGGCCTCGAAATCGGCGCCACGGCCGTAGATGCCATGACTGCCACTGGGGCTCTGGTGCCCCGCCTGCTCAAGCTGCTTCGCGAGCTCGACGCGGGCCTGTTCTCCACTGCCGACCGGCATGGTGGTTCCTCTCGTTGGAGCTGTGTAGGGGTCAGTCCTGCAGGGACTCGACGGCCGCGACGATCCGGCCGATGGTGCCGAAGGTCTCGCGGTTGAGCATCTCGTCGGGGAATTCGACGTCCAGCTCGTCCTCCAGCCCCAGCATCACGTTGACGCTGGCGTGCGAGGTCATGCCCACCGCGTACAGGTCATCGTCGAGGCCGATGGTGTTGGCATCGGTGCTCATCCGGCCGTGCTCGGCGAGCACCTGGCGAACGGTCTGTTCGGTCATGGTCTTCTTCCTTCAAACTGCGACGGCGAAGGCCATCGCCATCGTGCGGTCATGGGTGATGGACAGCTCCACCTGGGAGATGCCCTGGCTGGAGGCCCACGTCCGGGCCCGGTCATGGAGCACCACACCCGGCCAGCCACCGGGAGTGGAGATGATCTGGATGTCCGTCCAGGGCAGTGCCCGGTCCGACGGAAAGTGCAGTGCCTTGAAGACGGCCTCCTTGGCGGCGAAGCGCCCGGCGAAGTGCTGGGCCCGGCGTGCGGGGGAGTGGCCGTCGTGGCCGGTCAACTCCTCGGCCCGGTGGATGCGACGCAGGTAGCGCTCGCCGAAATGCTCCAGCGCGTCGGCGACCTCGCCGACGTCGACCAGATCGACCCCCGTGTTCATTGGCACCCCCTTGCCATTCCTCACGATAGTGACCAAAGCCCGCTCAAGAGCCGAGAGTGGCCCGCAGCCTGCGCGAACGCAGCAGCTCGTCGCGGATCAACTGGCAGCTGCGCCGACGGGCCCGCACCCCGAACAGGGCATGGTCCAGCTCTGGGTCCACGATGGCCTGGAAGGGCGCTCCGGTACGGCGGGCCCACGCAATTGCCGCCTCGCCGCGCTGTGCCGCCAGGGCGCCGAAGTCCTCCGGGCTGAAGGCCAGCACCAGCTCCGTGTCCAGGGCGGCCTCCCGCAGGAAGTCATCAGGCGCGTGCGCCTTGCCGAGCCGGCCCAGGGTGCGCCACAGCGGCTGCGGCATGTTCGTCTTCAGACCGGCGCGCAGGCGCTGCTTCCGAGTGGCGCCGGGCGCCGCGCCCTCCTCGCCGGTGTGGTCCAGGTGGCTCGGATCCGTGGCCATTGCCACCTCGTCCGGGATGTCGGCCGGATTGCGGTCGAAGGCCAACAGGTTGATGCCCACCACCTTGCTGAAAAGCAGTCCGTTGGGCCGCACGATCTCGAAGTAGACGCTGGAACACATCCCCACCCCGATCGGCTTGGTCCCGGTGTGTGCCGCCAGCCAACGGGCAGCGGTGGCGACGTCGTCGACGAAGGCCGGCATGTAGGGCATCGGGTCCGTGGGCAGCGGACCGCCCAGTTCACCGGTGCCGTGCTTGTCCACGCGCAGCCCGCAACCGCCCAGCGCGGCCACCTCACGGGCACTGATCGCCCACAACCCGCTCGGCCCGTCCAGGGGTTCGCTGGAGGCGGCGACGTAGAGCACCGACTGGTCGGGCTCCTGGTCCACGGGTTCGGTGAGGATGCCCAGCAGCCCCGTCGACAGCTCGACGACGCTCTCCCGCACGCGCACCATCGCCGCATGACGCCCCTGCCCGGGGGCGGGGACGTGGAACTCGGCCACGGGCCGGGGTTCGAGGTGCAGCTCCTGGTCCGCTTCGCCGGCGATGGAGGAATACCAGGAGGTGATGGCGGCCACCGTGCGCGTCGGCACCGCTGCCGTCATGGACGAGGTCTCCAACATGGCAATCTGCTCGTCGCTGCTCCACACACCGTCGTTGCCCGGGTAGGCCCCCGGATCCGACGCCCCGCCGGCCCGCACGATGGTGGCTGTGGGCACCTCGGGCAGCGTCAGCCCCTTCAGCTTCAGTGCCCGCAATTCTTCGCCATCGGCCTTGCGCAGGGTGTAGCCCAGACCGTGGAAGTCCTCCGAGCCGTCACCGGACAAGCCGTCGGAGGCGTACATCGCCTGCTCATAGCGCAGGAAGTGGCGGCCGCTGGGAACGGCATCCCACAGCAGCAGGGAGGCGATGTCCAGCTCGGCAGCCTGGGCTGCGGCCAGCAGCGCACCCAACCGCAGACCGGCCAGGTGGACTCGCTCGACGCCGGCGCCACGCAACTGCTCGACGACGGCCGCCAGGTCCGCACGCCAGTTGTCCAGCAGGTTCAGCGACGGATCCATCGGGGCCGAATCCGACTGGCCCGTCCAGGTGAAGCGCACGGCGAGCAGGCCATTGCGGGCCAGCGCGTCACCCAGCTGGCGCAGCGTGCGGTAGCTGGCCACCTGTTCGCGGCCCAACGGCGGGCAGAGCACCACCGCGCCCTTGACTGGGCCCTGTGGTGCATGCAGATGGGCCAGGACCGGGAAGTCAGGCCGCCCCATCCATGTGGTGATGTTCCCCCGAAGCATCGCCATCTCCTTGCTCTAGATCATCAGGCGCGCGGAGCGGCCTGCTCCTCGGTGATGGGCGCCGCGGTTGCGTCGCCGCTCGTACGGGCCAGACGCAGCGACGCCCCGGCCAGCCCGAAGATCATCATCAGGCATCCAGCCGACTGCGGGAAACCGAAGGCGTCGAAGAAGAACAGTGAAACAGACCCGGCCACCACCGCAGCCAGCAGCGAGCGAGCCATCAGGGCATCGGCAGGGTTGCGGAAACGCAGCTGGGCCAGGCGGGCGCTGCGGCCGGCGCAGAAGATCAGCACGAACAAGGCTCCCAGGCCGATGAATCCGCACCCGATCAGTACCTGCAGGTAGGCATTGTCCAGGATCCAGTACTGCGGCAGGAAGGTGCTGAAGCCACGTCCCAGGAAGGGATGGCGTTCGATGTAGCTCCACGCCACGCCATAGCTCTGGGTACGGGAACTGACGCTGGAGTCCTCGCCGGCGCCCAGGAAGAGGCCGCGCAGGGTGCCCAGCAGGCCTGGCACCGCCACGCCGGCCAGCGCCACCGCGACGGGGGTCGCGAGGAGGGTCTGGATCTGCGCCCTGCGGGACCAGGCCGGCACCAGGATGGCCATCCCGATGGCGACGCAGATGATGGCGGTCCGGCTCAGCGAGACCAGGGCGGCAAAGCCCATCAGCCCCACCGGTACCCAGTTCCACAGCTTGTGGCGCACCGCGGTCTGCGCGTTGGTGAAGGCGATGGGCAGGAACATCGACAACACGGCGCCGAACTCGATGGCATTGGTGGCCGTCGCGCTGGGGCGGGTGAACTGTCCGCGCGTGCCCACGCCGTCGGGCATCACGGGCGGGGTGAGGCCGGGGATGCTGATCCGGTCCACCCAGAGTTGCCCCGTGAAGAACTGCAGGATGGCCAGCACGGCGATCACGGCGCCGGCGATGGACAGCCGCTGCAGCATGGTGCGCCAGCGCTCGACGGAGTTGATGCCGTCGTTCAGGACCAGCATGATGCCCAGCATGCCCAGGATCCGCAGCAGCGCGGAGTCCGCATTGGTGACCTCGGCGCCCGGGATGAAGGTGGTCATCGCGTGCCCGTAGACGACCAGCATCACGACGCCGAAGAGCAGGCCGCCGCGACGTACCGGCGAGTCACCGCCCAGCACGGGCTCGGCGCGGTGCAGGTGGTACCAGAGGTACCAGACCAGTCCGAGCAGGGACAGGATCGTCGCGGGCGCGCCCAGCGTGCCGAGCTGCGCGACGATCATGGTCGCCGGGATGGCGAACAAGAAGAACAGGTAGCCGGTGAAGACGGCCGTCACATCGAGACCGGCCCGGCTGCCCCAGCCCGAGGCAGCGGCTCGGCGGGGCTCGACGGGGGTGCTCACGCCCGCTTGCCCGCCTTGACGGCACGCTGGGTGCGCACGGCGGTGCTCCCGGCCTTCTTGGCCTCGTCGGCGGTGCGCGTCGTGTCGTCCGGCTCGTCGCCGCCCAGACGGCGGTTGCGGCGCTGGTCCAGCACGGCAATGGTGGCCAGGCCCAGCAGCGTGACACCGGCGAAACCGACGGCACCGGACATGATCTGCTTCTTGCTCTCGGGCGTCGCCTTGGTGTCCTCGGTCACCTCGAGCGAGTTGATCCGCTGCAGGTCCGCGATCTTCATCTCGTCCTGCAGGGACTTCAGGGTGCCGGGCACCATGTCGTCGACGGCCTTCATGCCGTCCAGGGCGGCCTTCTCCGTGGGGCCCTCGGACTTCACCAGGATCAGCGGCGATCCCGAGGTGAGGTCACCGGTGACGGTCAGCGTCGCGTCGGGGGCCTTCTTGGTCAGCTCCTGCGTGACGTCGGTGCTGCTCAGGTGACGCACCAGCACGTCGCGGGCGTCGGTCAGCGAGGACAGGTAGAGCAGCGGGTTGTTCGGCGCATAGTTCTTCTTGTCCGCCTGCGCCTGGATCAGGACGGCCTTGGGCGGGAGCAGCAACACCGTGCTGTTCGCGGTGTAGGTGGGCCCGGTGGCCTTGTACATGCCCAGGCCAGCCCCGATCGCCAGCAGCAGTGTGGCAAGTGCCAGGTACCACCAACGGGCCAGTGTCGTTCCGAAGTCGCGCAGGTCCATCGAGAGCGCCTTTCAAGTCGTTCTTCCCCGAGCTTCAATTATCGCAGGCCCCGGGGGCATGCCATAATCGAAACGTGTTCGCTGGTGCGCGGGGGCAAACCGGTCAGCGCGTGTTACGGCGGCCCAAATGAACACGAAACACGGGGAAAGCGATGACTTCTGTCGAATTTCTGAAGGTCTGCGCGCGACGCTGGTATGTCGTACTGCTCGGCCTGGTCGCCACGGCTGCCGTCGCTGTGCTCGCCGCGGGACCCAATGCCGTCTTCTTCGCGCGGACTACGGTGAACATTCTTGAACCGGATCGCGGGAAGGTTCGAATTGTCGGCTTCCATTCGCCCGATTCAATTGCGGTGGCCCATATTCTTGCGGCCCGCGTGAATAGCGGCGTCCACACCCCTTTGGCGGCAAATCCTGATGTTTCCCTGTATGCCATGGGAATTACCCAGGGCACCCACGCACAGGTGCGAAATGTCGGTGGACAGTGGCTCAGCCAAGTCACAGAACCCGTGGTCGATGTTCAGGTGGTGGACCCGGACCGTTCAGCTGTCGAGAAGAACATGGATGCCGAGGTGGCCCGGATCAAGGCGGAGCTCGTCTCCCTTGAGAAGGAGCTGAAGGTGCCCGCCGGCGAGAACGTCGAGCTGAGCCTCAACCCGGAACGCCCGGCCATTGAGATGGTGGTCACGCAGAACCGTCGCGCGCAGCTGGCCTACGGGCTCGCCGGCCTCGGTCTCACCTTCGCCGCCACCTACTGGTTCGACCGCCTCATGCGGGCCCGTGGCGCGCGTCGCCAGCCCGCCACGAACGCTCCCCACCCCGCGACCAACCGTGAGGAAAACCACGCATGACCGAGCACCACGACGGCCACACCACCCCGGCCCACGTCTTCCTGACCCGCTACAACCTGCCCAGTGAGGGCGTCGAGAGCCTGATCCGCGCCAAGGACGGCTGGTTGCGCGAGCGCACCGAACTCTTCGAGCGCTACACCGTTCCGTCGGTGCGCGCCCAGCTGGGTGAGGACATCCACTGGATCGTCTACGTGGACAACGAGACCCCGCAGTGGTTGCTGGACAAGATGTACGCCTGGCGCGACGAGGGCCTCCTGACCCCCCTGCTGCGCACCAGCGTCAGCCCTGAGGACCGGGCCGGGGACATCCGTGAGGTCGTCGGCCGTGAGGCCGGCCCGGTCATCACCTCCAATCTGGACAATGACGACGGCCTGGCCATCGACTTCGTCCAGCGCCTGCGCGAGGCCCCCGTGACGGCCCCGCGCACCGCCCTGTACATCGCCCACGGCCTGATCACCAATGGATCGCGCTGCTTCCTGCAGGAGGACCGGACCAATGCCTTCTGCGCCGTGCGGGAGGACCTGGCGGACCTGGAGACCTGCTGGATGGACTGGCACAACCGCCTGGGCCTGCACATGGACGTCGTCGAGGTGGAGGGCGAGCCCGGCTGGCAGCAGGTCATCCACGGCACCAATGTGAGCAACAGGGTGCGCGGCACCATGGTGGACCCGGCCCCCTACCGCCGGACCTTCCCCACGCTGGGCGACGAGATCCAGGCCCCCACCCAGGCAGAGGTTCTCAAGGACCGGTATGTCGAGGCGCCCACGCGCTGGCTGCGTGACTCCGCCCGCGGCAATGCCCGTGCGGGCCTGGTGAAGGTGCTGGGCAAGGAACGCTTCGACGCTGTGAAGTACCACGGTGGCAAGGTGGCCCGCGGCGCCGTCGGGGCGGCCAAGCGGGGTGCGGGTGCCGCCAAGCAGGGCGTGGCCAAGGCCAAGGAGGCCCGGAACAAGGGCTGATCCCATGGTCTGACCTCGAAAGCGTGGGTCTGACCTCAAAAGTGTGGATGGTGGCCACCGAGCTCGGTGGCTACCATCCACACTTTTTGGGTGGCGCATCGCCCACGACATGGCACTGCGCCGGCCCCTGGGGAGGGGCCGGCGCAGCGGTGGGGTGGGGTTGGGGGAGCTTGTGGGTCAGCTCACCTTGTACACGTGGTAGGTGGACTCCGACGCGAAGTTGTCGGTGAAGGTGCCGTTGGCATTCGGGGTGATCGAACGGTTCTCGTCCACCACCTCGATCTTCTTGCCCTTCAGCTCCGACGGGAGGGTGAAGGTGCGGCTGCCGGCATGGTCATTGCCGTCGATCATCGCGAAGATGTAGGCATTGCCGTCCTTGCTCTTCAGCATGGTGTCCAGGCCCTTGCCGAAGTCCCACTTGTAGGACTGGGTGTTGAGCACGGGAGCCATCTTGTGGAGGAAGTTGTTGACCTCGCCCATGGCCTCCACCTGCTCCTTGGCGCAGAAGATCTTGTCGTACTGGTTCTGGCGCACCAGGGAGCCGGCCGAGCAGTTGCCGTAGTCCTGGTTGTAGTAGATGAGGCCGCGGGCCTCGTTGATCACCGAGCTCATGGCGGCGCCCTTGATCTGGGCCGGCTTGATGGGTCCGTAGGACTTCTGGCCGGGCAGGTTCGGATCGCTCAGCTCGATGAAGTTCCACAGCGGCTGCAGCTTGCCGTCGGCGGCGTCGCGGGTGCGCATGCCCTCCACGACCTTGCCGTAGCTGGCGGAGGTGCGGCAGTGGGCCTGCGGCACCTTGAAGATGTAGTAGTCCTCGTTGTAGTTGTCCCAGTTGCAGAAGGGGACCGTGTACCAGTACATGTCCATGCTGGCGGCATCAGTGGTGGCCATGTAGGCCTCCGCGTCAGCCTTCTTGAAGTAGCTGGAGACCATCAGGCCGGTGAAGTTCGCGTAGTTGAAGCGTGGGCCCTGCTTGCCCTTGGCCTGGCCGGCGCGCATCTGCGCCAGGCCCTCGGCCGGCTCGAAGCGACCGTCGACCTCGTCGCCCAGGAAGTTGCCCACCCAGTTGGTCGAGTCATCGGTGAAGGTCTCGTTGAGCTTCGGTCCGATCCAGAACATGCCGTTCTTCTCGAAGTTCTTGTAGTTGGCGCTGGGGTCCATCTCCACATAGGTGTTGATGCCGAGCGACTTGTCGTACTGCGCCTCCGCGTCATTGCTGAAGCCGTTCCACCAGACGGCGACGGGGAAGAAGTCATCCTTCGCCCAGCCGGCCTTGTTGGCATTGCGGAACTGACCCCAGTACTTGGAGCCGCCCTCCCACGGGATGCGGGGGAGGTCCAGATCGCCGACGGTGCCGTCGGTGTCGGCCAGCGGGGCTGCCTCGGGTGCGGGCGTGGCGCTCGCGGCGGGGGTGGTGCTGGCCGCGGCCGAGGCGGTGCTGGTGGCAGAGGCGCTGGCCGCGGGAGTGCTCGTGGCGGGGGTGCTCGTGGCGGGGGTGCTCGTGGCGGGGGTGCTCGTGGCGGGGGTGCTCGTGGCGGAGGCGTCGGCCGACGGGGTGGTGCTGGCCGTCGGGGTGGCACTGGCTGAGGGGCTTGCCGTCAGAGTGGCGGCGACAGGCGTGCTCGCGGTGACCGGGCGGGCGGCCCGGGTGCGGGCCAGCTTGGCGCGGGCTGCGGCGCGGGCCTTGGCCTGGCTGCGCAGCAGGGCGCTCTCGCGGGCCGCGGCGGTGCGGGCCGCCTTCTGGGCAGCCACTCGCTTGGCGGCTGCCTTCTTCTTGGCGGCCAGCGCGGCGGCGCGCTTCTTGGCGGCGGTCTGGGCGGCCTTGCGCTTGGCGACGGCCTTCTTCGCGGCTGCCTTCTTGGCAGCTGCCTTGCGGGCTGCGGCCTTCTTCGCTGCGGCCTTCTTCGCTGCGGCCTTCTTGGCAGCGGCCTTCTTGACGGCTGCCTTCTGTGCGGGAGTGCTGGCCTTGGCGGCCGGCTTCAGGTTCGAGGCGGCAAGAGCCACGTTCCCAGGCTGGGAGGGCGCGGCGCTGCTACCGGCGCTACCGGCCGTGGTGAAGGCCACGGTGGCGGCTGCGGCCATGGCGACGGCACTGAGGGCGGCGCGGGGCCGGCGATGGTTCGAAGTCATCTGTCCTTGCTCCAGGTGTGGGGGGCGCCCGCGGTGATCAGGCGATTGGAGCATAACCGGCACTCAGCAAATCTTCACAATTGCTTCAGGTTTCTCAGGTAGGCGTCATAGCAGCTCAACGGCTGGTCTCGTCGCGTTCCCAGTCGTCGCCGGAATGGCCCTTCCCACCGCGCGAAGCCTTGTTCGCCACCCTCGCCGCCACGGCCAGACCCACGTAGCACAAGGCATCGACGGCATGGCGAGGGCTGCGGGAATTGGCCACCAACAGCGCCTTCAGCGTGTTTCCTGAGGAGGCCGCGGTCTGCTCACCCTGCTCCTGGACGTGCGCCGAGGGCCGGTACACGCGCTTGAGGGTCTTGAACAGGGCGGCGGTTGTGCGGGGCACCTCCACCGGTACCGGTGGGCAGTCCACGACCCGCTTCTCGTCGTCCGTGAAGAGCGAATCGACATAGAGGTCGTCGGGGGCCTCGGCGGGGAAGTCCTGCCAGCGTCGTCGGCCCTCCGCGCAGACGGCATAGATGCCGGCGCCCCACAGGGCCCCCAGCACCTCAGGGGTGCGGGAGCGCGCGTCGTAGTAGGCCTTCACCGGTGCCTCGGCAAGCCCCGTGCGGTACTCCAGTGGGGGGCGCGAGGCCAGCCACTCGCCAGACTCCAGCACCTCCAGCACCGCATTGATCGAGACCGACGGGGCCGCGATGTCCGCATCCAGGAAGACCCGCGGGAAGTCGTCCTCCTCGCCGATGGAGGCCAGATGGGCCTCGGCACCGTTCAGGGCCGCCTGCTTGGAGCGGACCGGCAGGTCCAGCACCGTGATCCGCAGCCTGTGGGAGAAGCTCTCGGCGATGGTCATCGTGTCGTCGGTGCAGCCATTGCAGGCCACGACGACGTGGACTCCCGGGCGCAGCTGGCCATCGGCCAATGCCTCCAGGGTGCGCCCGATCACCATGGCCTCGTTGTGGGCCGGGATGATGATGCTCGCCATGCTCAGGCCTCCGAGCCTGTCGAGGGGCGCGGGTCACCCTTCGGCAGGGTGCTCCAGGCGTCGCGGTGCAGCAGGTGGTGCAGCGCCGCCTCGGAGCCCGGGCGCTTCTTGGCCCGCACCGCGTGCTGGGCGGCCAGGATGCCGCGGAAGAGCGTAGAGGAGGCCCGGCCATGGTGTCCCTCGTAGTCGCGCAGCTTGTTGACCTCCATCAGGGCCTCCAGCTGCGGCGACGAACCCGAGGCCCCCCCGATGTGCAGGCACTTCGCCTCAGGGACATAGCGGATCCGGTAACCGGCCTGACGGGCACGACGGGCGAAGTCCGTCTCCTCGGAGTACAGGAAGAAGTCCTCCCGCCACTCACCGACGGCCTGGTCGCAGGCGCGGCTGATCAGCAGGGCGGCACCACTGGCCCACTGAACGTCGCGCGCCGTCTGGTACTTGTCCGGGGTGCGCAGCGTGTCACCCAGGACCACGGGCCGCCTGGCCCAGCTGGCGCCGAAGGTGGCCTCGCCCAGCTGCGAGAGCAGGTTCGGCTCGCGGCGCAGCGAGTGGAAGGGGGTGCCGTCGGAATTGGAGATGAAGGGCACCGTGACGCCCACGGTGCGGTCCTTGGCCAGCGGCTCGGCGAGCCGACGAAGGCTGCCGGGATCCATCACCAGGTCCGGGTTCAGGATGGCGATGGCGTCGGTGTCCTCGTCGAGGTTCTCCCGCCCGACGTTGATGCCGGCCGCGTAACCGACATTGCCGCCGGCGTGCACCACCCGGGCGTCGCCACGGGCCTCCACCTTGGCGACGGTGTCATCGGAGGAGGAGTTGTCCACCACCAGCACGCGCAGGTCCAGGCCGTCTGCCGCCGCGGGCAACGAGTCGAGCAGGTTTTCGATCTCGTCCGACGAGTTGTACGTCACCACCAGGGCGGTCACCACCATGGCGTCGAAGGGAGCATTCTGGGTCATCACGATCTCCTCGGATCAAGAGTCAAGGGCTGTGCGGGAGCTGCCGCCGCGCAGGCGCGCGGCCAGGTCCTGCGGCCACTTCGGGTTCATGCAGGGACGCTCGACGAGCAGGTAGAAGACGGCGGCCGCCGCCAGGATCAGCAGCGAGTTGATGGCCAGCTGCACCAGATAGCGCATCAGGTAGCTGCCGCCCGGATCGATCATGCTGGTCAGGTTGAGGGTGAAGCCCAGCATCGGATTGTGGATCAGGTAGATCGTGTAGCACATGCCGCCGATGGCCGTCACCGGGTGCAGTGTCACCAGCTTGTTGGTCCACGTCCCGCGGAAGGCGGCGATGAACAGCGGCAGCATCACCGCGGTCATCCCGAGGATGCCCCAACGGCCCCAGCCGGGCTCCCCGAGGTTGCCGACGAAGAAGATGAACAGCGGCCAGCCCAGCAGCGTCGCCAGGTCCCACAGTGGGGTCTTGGGCCGGGAGAGTTCGCCCTCCACGTGCATGTCCGCCAGCAGGGAGCCCAGCAGGAAGTACTGCAGGTAGGCGGCCAGCGTCAGGGCCAGCCGGGAGTCCGTCGGGATCACGAAGCCGGCAAGGACCGCGAACAGCGCGGTGGTGGCGATGATGATGGCGCGACGAAGGCGCTTGTCGGCAATGCGGAAGACCATCGTCAGCAGCGGCACCAGGATGTAGAACTGGATCTCGATCTCCAGGCTCCACGCAACATTGTTGATCAGGCTCTCGGTGCCATAGGTCAGGTTGTGCAGGTAGAAGATGCTGGCCAGCCAGTGTCTCAGCAGCGTGCCGACGGTCTCCGCATGGGTGAGGATGAGCAGCGCCAACAGGCCCGTCATCACCAGGATGTAGGGGGGTTCCAGGCGCGTGATGCGGCGCCAGAAGTAGCGCCCCAGGTCAACCTTCTTGCCCTTGCCGCGCGCGTGCCGGACGAAGGGGAGCGCCAGCACCATGCCGGAGATCACGAAGAAGAGCTGGACGCCGAAGGCACCGGTGCCCAGGACGAAACCCACCAGGTCATCCGGCATCGCCCACGTCTGCGGGTACTTCGTCGCCAGGTCGATGGCGACGTGGAAGGCCACCACCGAACCGATGGCGCCGAACCTCAGCCCGTCGATCTCCGGGATGAAGCGGCCATTGGCCACCACCCGTGTGAAGGCGCTGAACAGCGTCTTTTCCCCCGATTGCATGGGCCGATCCTAACTGGGCATGGCCTGATGAACAGCCCGCTGCGCTGTGAGTCAGCTGTACGGCACCACTATCGTCAGGGGCACATGACGACGCGTCCGAGGGGGTGTTCGGGCGCAAATCGAGAGGCGGGGGCCTGGATGGTTGGCAGGAAGCTTGTGGTGCTCTGGGCGGGCAATCCCTGGGATGGTCTGCCCGCCACCGATCACCACCTGGCAAGGGCTCTTGCCGCCTTCGTCGATGTCATCTGGGTTGACCCGCCGCTGTCGGTGCTGAACACCCGTCGGGTGGTGCCCGGGTTGGACCAGGTGGCCGATGGGCTGCAGGTGCTGCGGGTGAGCACCGTCCCAGGTGCCTCCCGCTCGGGACTTCGTCAGGTCGCCGAGGCCTCCCAGCGTGCCGCCCTGGCCGCCGTCTCCAAGGGGCGCAGGCCGTGGGCCAGTATCGCCGCCTCGCCCCGGGTCAGCCTGCCGTCGCGTGGCGCGGGGGTGCGGGTGCTGCATGTCACCGACGACTGGGTGGCAGGTGCCCCGATGATGGGGCTGGACGCCGGCTGGATCGAGCAGGTGCTGCGCCGCAATGTGCGCGCCGCCGAGGTGGTCAGCGCCGTCTCCGTGGACCTCGCCCAGCTGCTGCAGCGGATGAACCCGCGGCACCTGGTCCAGATCATCCCCAATGCCGCCACCGTCCCGGACGAGGTCCCGACGGTGCAGCGCGAGCGGGTGGCCGTCCTGGTGGGCCAGCTCAACGAGCGGCTCGACGTGGACCTGCTGGACGCCATCGTCGACGCCGGGGTGCCGCTGCGCATCCTTGGCCCCCGCACCGAGCGGGAGCCGGAGCAGAAGGCGCGCCTCGACGCGCTGCTTGCCCGGCCCGAGGTGGACTGGCGCGGACCCGTGGCCCATGCGGAGGTGGTGGGCTTGCTGGCCTCATCCGCCGTCGGGATCACGCCCTATGCCGTCAACGACTTCAACAGGGCCAGTTTCCCGCTCAAGACGCTGGAGTACCTGGCCCTGGGACTGCCGGCGGTCTCCACCCGGCTGGACTCCCTGGACTGGTTGGGCACGGACCTGGTGGACGTCGCAGATTCCCCGTCGGACTTCGCCGAACTGGTCCGTCGCCGTGCCGACGAGCCCCGTGACGAGGCTCTGGAGGCCCGCCGTCGGGCCTTCGCCGACGAGCACTCCTGGCGCGCCCGGGCCGAGCAGCTGGTCGCCGTGATCGAGCAGCGGAGCCCAGGCGCTCCTGTGTGAGGGCCCCGGGGACCAAAACTGAGAGGATTTCCGGCCCTTTGAAGGTGCCAATCCAATCCTGGTGCCCACTGGGCTCTCAGTTTTCGACCCGGACCCCCACGACGGGAGCGGGGAGGGCGTCCAGGGCGGTGCGCTCGGCATCGCGGCGGCGGGATTCGCGGCAGATGTCCATCTCCTCCAGCACCAGCCGACGGGCGAGCTGCTCGTCGAGTTCGAAGAGGTGGCAGGTGCTCAGCAGGCCGGCGGTGGTGTCCAGCTTCACGTCGGCCAGGCCCATCCGACGCTGGATGGGGCCCGCCATCAGGTGCACCGACTGCACCCTGGCGTGGTGCACGATCTTCGTCTCGAGGACGAAGCCGCCATTGGTGGCCACCATCACGTCGTCATTGCGGCCCCAGCGGTAGCTCTTCCAGATGAAGGGGTGCAGCTTTCGCACCTTGCGGTCCACACCGTGCAGCTCGATGTCGGCCAGCCGGAAACCGGGCCAGACCGCGTCGATCGCCAGCTCCACCTCCGGCCAGGTGCCGGCGGGCAACAGGATGTCGCTGGCCCCCTCGTCGGCATCGCCGGAGCCGTAACCCAGCACATCCATCTTCACGCGGTAGAGGCCGAAGGGACGCCAGGCCTGGTGCTGGACGATCTGCAGGCCCTGGATCCGGTTGGTGGGCAGTGTCTGGCTGACCAGGCTCGTCATGCCGCGGCTCACCTTCAAGGCCTGGCCGGAGCGCACCAGCGAGTAGTTCCACTGCTTCACGACGTCACGGCTGATGATCCCGAAGAGCCCGGTGACCAGTGGGATCAGGCCCACCATGCCGCCGAACTGCCGGAACCAGGTCAGGCCGCCGAGGGTCAGCAGGCTCAGCACCAGCGTGACCAGGAAGCCCGACGACAGCACGGCCGCAAGCACCAGTCGCTGCACGGGCACACGCAGCAGGACGCGCTCGTCGGCAGCCAGGTCATGAAGCGCATTGGAGGTGGCCCGCCTTGCGACGGACTCCTGGACGGTGACCTGTTGGCCGTGGGCACGCGAGATGAGGTAGTCGCGCATCTGGTAGGCGCGGGCGCGGCCCAGGTACTCGATGGTCTTCCCGGCGCCGGAGCCGACGTCGATCCGCAGCTGCGCCAGCCCCAGCAGGCGGGCGGCGAAGGGCTGCACCACGTCGACGGACTGGATCTTGGTGAAGGGCACCTTGTCCGAATTGTGCTGGATGAAGTTGTGCTCGATCCGCACCTGCCGGTCGTCGATGACGAAGCGGGTGAAACGCCAGCTGAAGAAGCCGAAGATGCCGGTGACCAGCACATAGAGGCCCAGCGCGCCGCCGACGAAGCCCAGATTGCGCACCGAGAAGGCCTCGCCGCGGTTGTCCAGGTTCTCCAGCACGTCGCGGCCCATCACGAAGACCAGACCGACCAGTGCCATCCAGCCCTTGATGATCGGCGTGGCCGGGTGCGGCCGCTCCATCACCGTCTCGACGGGTTGCCCCTCGGCAGGCTCGGGGTGCGGGGGCTGGGCCTCGGGAGCCGCGTCACCCATCACGCTGGCCGAGCGTGTCGAGGTCTCCACTGTGTCGGCCGAGCCTGTCGAGGCCTCGGGGCCGACGAAGTCCGGGGTCTCGGTCACAGGCCGACCGCCTGCTGCTCGCCGAGTTCGCTGAGCCGCTCGCGCAGGGCATCGGCCTCCGCGACGGGCAGCCCGGGGATGGTGGCGTCGGTTCCCGACGAGGCGGTCTCCAGGGTCACCGTCGCCAGGCCGTACTTGCGTTCGATGGGGCCGGAGTTCACGGTGACCACCTGCATCCGGCCGTAGGGGACGACGGTCAGGCGTCGCTGCCACAGGCCCTCACGGATGTAGAGGTCCGTCTCCCGCTCGGCATAACCCCAGATCCGGTAGACCCGCCCCTGACGATGCCAGCGGTAGAAGATCCACCCCAGCCCGACGACGGCGAGCGCACCCGCGGCCCACCAGCGGTAGGCGAAGCCCAGGGCCACGACGGCGGCCACCAGCTCGATGCCCCAGACCAGCAGCACCATCAGCCGCTTCATCCGCAGGTAGTTGGGGGACAGCGGCTTGAAGACGTCGACAGGGGCGGCGAAGGTATCCACTCCGCCAATCTACGGGGCAATGGGGTATCCACGCATGACAGGCTGTCCACCCGGGGTGGGCCATACCGTGCCGGGGATCAGCTGGTCAGACCCAGGCGCTTGGTCAACGGCACGAATCCGGGGCCGTTGACCTTCACGTCGCCCATCAGCACCATGCCGCGCAGCACGATCGTCGGGGCACCCGCGGGGACCGGTGCCAGCCCACGGATCTTCGTGTCGCCGAGGATGGTGGTGGTCTCGTTGCGCACGTTCACCCCGTCGGGAACGGTGATGGTCACGTCGCCCATGATGCAGGGGATGGCGATGGTGCACTCTGCCGCCTCCATCACCGCCTCGGTGAGGTCAAGCTTCACGTCACCCATCAGCACCAGGCCGGTGGTCCGCCGGCGCAGGCGCCAGTGGCCCTGGCGCTTCACGTCGCCCATGACGCACGTGATGCTGTCCGGGTTCTGATTGGCATTGCTGGGGTCCACCACCAGGCCGGCGCCCTGCCCGTTGACGGGAGCCGGGAGGTGGTGGATCGGGCCGTGGGGCATCAGGTCCTCGGTCAGTGGGGTGAGTTCGCCGAAGGTCTTGGCCTGCCACAGGGCATCCATCCGCTCCGAGTGCTCGTCCTGGGTGATGCGGCCCTCCGCGAAGGCGGCATTCAGGACCTCGGCGACGAGATCGCGGTCCGAATCGGCGCAGCGCATCTGGGACGGCCGGGAGGGCTGGGGCAAGGTCAGGGGAGTACTCATGCCCCGAGCCTATGAAGCGATGGGTCCCGCCGACAGGCCCGATGGCCACGGTCAGGGGTGATTCCGGGTCACCTACTGCCGAACGAGCCGCCGGACCCGCCGGAACCCCCTCCGTCACCCGACCCGAAGCTGCTCCCGCCGCCCGCTCCGCCACTGCCCGAGCCCGATCCGCCGGAGAACCAGGAGGCCGGACCGCTGGTGGGCGTCGGCGGTGTCCAGTCCCGGTCCACCTGCAGGTTCGCGAAGGTGCTGGCCAGGCCGCGGTCAAGGTCGGCAGAGGGGCCGGACCACAGCCGGGGGCCACCGACATTGATCGAGAATTCCACGTCGCCGTCGACCGAAGGCCGCACCAGTCCCCGCCAGGTGTACTCCAACACGTAGCGGGCAGTGGGATCGTCGATCGTGTGCAGGGAATTGCCCAGCCGGATCCACAGCATCTGGGTGCGACCGTCCCGGCTCATCGCCAGATCGGTGTGGACGGTGGCGGCGTGTCCGGAGGGTGAGCCGGCGGTGATCTTCTCGACGGGCCAGCGGGCGTCGTGCGTCCTGCTCACCGGGCTCTGGACGAGGATCTTGCGGGCCAGTCCGTGCCGGCCGGAGCGGGCGCCGAAGCGGAGGGTGATCTCTTCTCGGACCTTGGCGCTGCCATCGGGCTGCACGGTGCAGGTGACCCGCAGAGCGGGTCACCGTGGATGTTTCGGGCGGCAATGGCGAAGGGCCTCGCCAACTGTGTGTTGGCAAGGCCCTTCAGTGTGGAGCGGGCGACGGGAATCGAACCCGCGTGTCCAGCTTGGGAAGCTGGCGCTCTACCATTGAGCTACGCCCGCGCGCCCCGGAATTGCTCGGGGCAAGGGACACTCTAGCGCACTTCCAGCGGGGCTCCATCAGCCGGGTCAGTGGGCGCCGCGTACGGCGTCGGCCACCTGCTGGAAGACCTGATGGTCCATCGCCGAGCCGGTGCGGCGCACGCCGTCGGGGCTGATTCGCACGATCCGGTCCACGCGCGCCTCGCTCGGGCGTCCCCTGCGGTCCCAGGCACCGGTTCCGACGTCGATCCAGTGCCGTCCGGCCCGCGCCTCCTGTGCGGCGTCGCGGTCGTGGTCCTTGCTCGTCAACGGCAGGCCCAACAGCCAACCACCGTCGCGGCCGATCAGCAGGATGGGTCGGTCCTTGCCCTGCGCGTGGTCCTCCTCGAACGGCACCCACCCCCACACCACCTCGCCCGGGTCCGGGGTGGGGGAATCGCTGGGCGAGTACTCAATGGACGGGTTGCCGGTGAAGTCACCGGGGTAGCTCGTGGTACCCGATGACGAGGGCCGCTGCGCGGGGGAGCGGGACGGGCGCCGCGACGAGGTCTTCTGCCGCAGCAGGTCCCGCAGCACGGTGCTTGCGACGTCGGTCAGCAGGGTCTTCCAGGAGAAGGCCATCGGGTCACATCCTCACGAGGCGCGAGGCCTCACAGATAGCGGGGCAGGGGGCCGTAGACGACGGGTTCGTCCGGGGCGAGAGGCACGGGGTCACCACCGCGGAAACGGTCCCAGTGGCCGAAGTAGCGGGTCACCGGAGCGGTCCAGAGCAACACCGTGCCCACCAGGCTGAGGACGGGGGGCGCCCACGCGATCGGGTTCAGCAGGTAACCCAGGCAGCCCAGCAGCACGGCGACGAGGCCGGCGATCCGGCTCCACCGGTGCCCATTCCACGAGTTCAGGGCGGCGACGGCTGGTGCGGCGGTCATCACCGCACCGATCACGCACATCAAGGTCACCGCCACCACGGAACGCCAACCACCAGGGCGGGGCTGCCACAGCTCCACGAGCTTCGACGAATGGGCGAAGGTGGCCATGTGGATGGCCGTCCACCAGGACCAGGCCAGTGCCACGGCGGAGACGACGCTGGCCAGGTAGAACAGCACATTGGCGGCCACCATCACCTTGGCGCGACGGGGCTGGCCGGTGTTTTGGCTGATCGGGATACCGGCCTCCAGCTCGTCGAGCGGCGGCAGCGTCGCGATCTCCTGTGGCTGACCCACGGCAACCCCTCCCGGCTCTTCTCGGACGAACGACGCCAGACTACCCGGCGGTTCGGGGACGGTCAGGACAGTTGCCCCAGGGGCTGCTCGTAGTAACGCTGCAGCGTCGGGCCGACCCAGGCGACGAGGTCTTCTGTGCTGGCCGCCGCCAACGCCGGCAGGCGCAGCATGTACCGGGTCAGCCCCAAGCCCATCAGTTGGCTGGCCATCAGCTGGGCGCGGCGCGGGTCGAGAACACCATCGGGGCCACTGGCGGGCAGCTTGCCCAGCACCTCGGCCACCAGGAATTCCCGCACCGGGCGCAGGCTCTCCTCAGGAGACATGCCCAGTTGCAACAACGTGCGCACCCCACTGCGTGCCTCGGGGTCATCCCACAGGTCCAGGAAGAGCCGCACGACGGTGGCGCCCACCTCCTCGTGCGGGGCCTGGAGGATGACCGCGAGCCGACGCGCAGGATTGACCTGGGCGGTGAGCATGCTGGCGGTGAAGACAGCCGGCTTCCCCTCGAAGTAGTGGTGCACCAGGGCAGGGTCGACGTCGGCGTCGCGTGCGATGGCCCGCAGCGAGACGGCGTCATAGCCACGCTCGGCGAACAACTTGCGGGCGCTGGCCAGGATTTGCGCGCGGGTGTCCGCGCCAGCCGGGCGACGTCCCCGTCGCCGGCGGCTCGGGGACCCGGGGCTGGTGGGGCTGTCGGCCGACGTCGCGGACGGCTCGGGAACAGGGGTCACAGGGACCGGACCGGCGGTGGTGCTGGCCTGTGCGGCCTTGTCTTCCAATGACATGTCTTCTCGGGATTTCTGCTGAACAAGATGGTGTGGGGGCTGGGCGAGATCGCGGCCGGGGACGAGCGATGTGGTGGTGCGTGTCACGGCGGGTCAGGTCGGATTCAGTCGGCGAAGCCTTTCGCGCCCCAGTTCGATGAGCTCGTGGACCTCGTCGAAGAGTTCCGGAAGGTCATCGACGTCGAACCATTGCACATCATGGGACTCGCCGCTGACCAGCGGTCTCACGCGGTCCGCGAGGGCCAGGAAGCGCACGTCGAAGTGCCGGGTTGGCCCGGCGGACCCGCGGCAGGTAATGGGGTGCACGTCCAGGTGCAAGGGAGTGGGGTCGATCTCCAGGCCCGACAGACCGGTCTCCTCCGTGGCCTCGCGCAGCGCGGCCGCCGCCAGCGAGTCATCCTCCGCCTCGAGGTGGCCACCGGGCTGGAGCCAGGCATCGACGATCCTGTGGTGCACCAGGCAGGTGGAGCGACCGTCGCGGCTCAGGACCGCAGCCGATGCGGTCAGGTGTCCGGGAAGGCAGGTGCGTTCGCACGCGTCCTCGCGGGCCGCGAGCAGCCCCAGAAAGGCCTCGCGTAGTGCCCGCTGGCCCGAGCCGCTGGGCGTCCACGAACTCAGCGTGGCTTCGGCAGCGCCGCGAAGGTCCATGGGCATGGAGCAAATCTACCCCAACGGGTGAGGCCGGTACCCCACGAGAAGGTCGCCTAAGGTGGTGGGGTGACACCCTCTCCTCGCTGGAAGACCGTCGTCTTCGACCTCGACGGCACGCTCTGCAACACGATCGACCTGATCCTGGCCTCCTTCGCCCACGCCCACCGGGCGGTACTGGGTGAGGAGCTGGACGAGACCGTGGCCCGGAGCTGGATTGGCCGCACCCTGCATGACATCTACCAACCGTGGGGTGACAAGGCCGAAGAGCTGCGACTGGCCTATCTCGACTTCAACCTGGCCAATCTCGAGCGGCTGCAGACCAGCTTCGACGGGATCGACCGGCTACTCGCGGACCTGGGCGTGGCCGAGGTGCAGTTGGGCATCGTCACCAGCAAGCAGCGCACCTCCGCGGAACGCAGCCTGGCCGCCTCCGGGCTGACCGGCCTGGTGCCCGTCGTGTGTGCCATGGGGGAGACCGAGCACCACAAGCCCCATCCCGAGCCGATCCTGCACGCGGTGCAGGAACTGCAGGCCGATCCGGCCTCGTCGGTCTACATCGGGGATGCGGTGGTGGACGTGCGTGCGGCGCAGGCGGCCGGGATCGACCAGATTGCGGTGACCTGGGGTGCGGGCGACCGCACCGAACTACTGCTCACCCAGCCCACCGCCGTCTGCGACAGCGTCGACGAGCTGGCCCGGGTGTTGCTGGGCTGACCCCTCGACGGGCTCGAGGACCTGACCACGAGGAACGCCTCGCACCGGGATCCGGTGCGAGGCGTTCTGGCGTCAAACAGGTGGAGATCAGGCCTTCATCGTGCCGTCAGCGAGGAACTTCGAGTGCCAGCTGAGCGACTTGGTGAGGTCGTGCGGGGTGTGCTGGCCGTTGGCGACCTTCTGGGCCTGCTCGAAGTAGTCGAGGAGCTGGTCCTTGTAGTCGGGGTGGGCGCAGTTCTCGATGACCTTCTTGGCGCGCTGGCGAGGAGCCAGGCCACGCAGGTCGGCAAGGCCCTGCTCGGTGATGATGACCGACACGTCGTGCTCGGTGTGGTCGACGTGGTTGACCATCGGGACGATCGCCGAGATGGCGCCCCCCTTGGCCGTCGACGGCGAGACGAAGCAACTGAAGATGGCGTTGCGGGTGAAGTCGCCCGAGCCACCGATGCCGTTCATCATGCGCGAGCCCATGACGTGGGTCGAGTTCACGTTGCCGTAGATGTCCGCCTCGATCATGCCGTTGCAGGCGATGACACCCATGCGGCGAATGGCCTCGGGGTGGTTCGAGACGTCCTGCGGGCGCAGGATGATCTTCTTGGCGTACTCGGCCGCGTTGTCGTTCATCTTCTCGGCGTAGGTGGGCGACAGCGAGAAGGCGGTGGCCGAGGCGACGGTCAGCTTGCCCGAGTCGAGCAGGTCGACCATGCCGTCCTGGATCACCTCGGTGTAGCTGGTCATGTTCTCGTAGTCGCTCTCGAGCAGACCGGCGAGCACGGCATTGGCGATGTTGCCGACGCCCGACTGCAGCGGGTTCAGGTGCTCGTTGAGACGGCCGGCCTTGACCTCCTGGTCGAAGAAGTCCAGCAAGTAGCCGGCGATCTTCTTGGAGTCCTCGTCGAGCGGCTTGAAGGGCGAGTTGCGGTCGGGACCCTCGGTCTCGATCACGGCGACGACCTTCGACGGGTCGATCGTGTAGACCTTGTCGCCGATGCGGTCACCGGGGTGGGTGATGGGCAGCGGCGGACGGTTCGGCGGCAGGGTGGCGATGTCGTAGTAGATGTCGTGCATGCCGTACAGGTCCTCGGACTGCCAGGCGTTGACCTCGATGATGATCTTCTTGGCCAGCGTCAGGTAGGTGCGGTTCATGCCGACCGAGGAGGAGGGGACGACCGAGCCGTCGGCCAGGACCTGGCTGGCCTCGATGACGGCGTAGTCCAGGTCGCCGAAGAAGCCGTAGGCCAGCTGGTTGGCCAGGTGGCTCAGGTGGATGTCCGAGTAATAGGTCGAACCATCGTTGATCTTGTTCCGCAGGACCGGGTCCGACTGGTAGGGGGTGCGGAAGCCGATGCCGTCGGCGCCGGCCAGCTCACCGTCGAGCTCGGGAGCGGTCGAGGCGCCGGTGAACGAGTCGACACGGAAGTCGACGCCCTTGGCGCGCTCCTCCTTGATGCGTGCGGCCAGGGCGACGGGGAATTCCTTCGGGTAACCCGAACCGGTGAATCCGGCGAAGCCGATCTTGCTGCCGGGCTCGATCAGGGCAGCCGCGTCAGCGGCCGACATGACCTTGCTGCGGAACTGCTCGTTGGCGATCCGTCCTGCCATCTTTCCTCCTTGAAGACATGGCCCCTTTGTCACCCGTGGGCGCCGCCTTCATTGGCGGTCAGGGTCTGTGCACGTCAGGTTACCCTGACCCGCCCCACTTCTGGGAGGGGGATTCCGCGTGGCGGTCGAGGTGGTGTCCGGGCCCTACAGGCACAGGTAGGCGCGCACCGCATCCAGGCGAGGGAAGCTGATCGTCGCATCGGCCTGGGTGGCGGCGACCGGCTTGGCGCAGTAGGCCACTCCCAGCCCTGCGGCGCCCAGCATGTCCAGGTCGTTGGCCCCATCACCCACGGCAACCACGCCCTCTGGCGTGCATCCGGCCAGTTCCGCGCAGCGCAGCATGTGGCGACGCTTCGCGGCCCGGTCGACCACCTCACCGCGGGTCAGGCCGGTGAGCAGTCCGTCGCGGACCTCGAAGTGGTTTGCGGTCACATGGTCGATGCCCAGCCCTGCCACGAGCGGCTCCACGACCTCGGTGAAACCACCCGAGACGAGACCCACCTGCCCGCCGGCGGCCTTCACCGCGGCGATCAGGTCCAGCGCTCCCGGGCTGAACTCCAAGCTCTCCCGTACCTCGTCGAGCACGCCGACGGGGGTCCCCGCCAGCGTCGCGACCCGGGCACGCAGTGAGTCCGCGAAATCCAGTTCGCCGCGCATGGCACGCTCCGTGATGGCGGCCACCTGTTCGCCGGTGCCGGCACGCGCGGCCACCTCGTCGATCACCTCGGAGGTGATCAGGGTGGAGTCGACATCCATCATCAACAGGCCTGGCGCCCGGGTGGCCAGGGGCTGCTCGACGACGGCGGCATCCACCCCCACTCGATTGGCGGCGCCACGCAGCAGGGAGCGGGCGCGCACCCGGTCCTCCAACTCACCCAGCACGCTCACCACGTGGCCCCACTCGGTGGCCTCGGCGCGCTGCTCGCGGGCATCGGTGACCTGTTCGGTCATCAGCAGGACGAGGGCCTCCGGGATCCGGGAGGCGGCGGTCAGGACGAGGCGGACGGTCTGCGGCACGGCCACAGCCTAGGACACGCCTCACTCAGGCGGGCCATTCTCCCACCCGGTGGATCCGCCCGTCGGAGTGCACCAGCCGTGCCGCCGCCTGGTGGGAGGACAACCACCGGTGCTCCGTGGCCGCGGACCACCGAGGTCGTGGCCAGCGTGTTGGCGAGCACACAGGTGGGGCAACCGCCGTCACGCTGGCCCAGACCGGTGCGGCGGGCATCAGGGTGCGCGGATCGAGGATGTGGTGGGCGGCAACCTGCCAGCCTCCCTGGGGCGACCTACCGGCCGTGGCGATGTCCCCTCTGAGGCTGACCAGTGCCGCACCACCGAACTCCTGCATCACCGAACTCCTGCACCACGGCCCGCGCCGCCCAGTCCGCGGTGAGTGCCTCCGCGGTGGCCCCAAGATCCAGCAGGATTCCCGGTGGCATGGTCAGCCGATCACCCTCGAGCGGCACCTGGTGCCAGGCGGGCTCCCGTCGGGTGATGCTGACGGCCGGAGTGTCCCCATGGCGCCAGACTGGGCGGAGTGGGCCCTGAGCTGCGCAATGTCCACCGGATAGCCGTTGCGTTGCATGGCACGGCCCAGCGTCGGATCCACGTCACCGTCGGTGAAGCGGGCCGCCGCCAGGGCCTCCCACACGAGTGCCGCCAGCAGCGGGTCGATGAGCTCGTCGTCGGCACCGGTCATCCGGGTGCGTCGGCCAGGTCCTGGCGCCGCGGCCGGGTCCTGGGGCGTGGTGCTCTGCGCCGTCGGCTCAGGGCCAGGGCCCTGTTGAGGCTGGATCAGCTGCTCGCTCATCGGTCTTCCTTGTCGTCGTGTGGATGCCCGTCGGGGACGTCTTCGACGCTAGGAAGCGACGCTGTGCCGAGCCTGTGCGCCACCTTGGTGTTGGCTGCCAGTAGTGGGCTCAGGCCAGGCAGAGGGCCAGGGCTACCAGGCTCATCAGTACTTCCAGCATTCCCACCTGGCCGGGGCGGATGGTGCGGCCACGCCGCGGACCGAACCATGGCAGGGCCCAGGCGCGGGCGGCGCCCACGAGGAAGAAGGCGGCCCAGCCCCAGCCGGCGACCCCCTGCTGCCGAGCGGCCACGCTGATCACCGCCCAGACCAGGTGCCACAGGACGGAGGCCAGCACCCACCCGGGCTTGTTGCGCTCCCGGATCAAGGTCTTGACGACGAAGACGGTGCCGAAGAAGTAGCCGAACAGGGCCGGAGCGAGCCAGGACGTGCGGTCAGGGCCGGCGTCGATGAGCTCCTGGGGGGTGCGGAAGGGCAGGATCCACGCCAACAGGCAGGCGGCGAGGACGGTGCACAGGCCCGACCACAGGGAGCGTTCACGACGGTGGGCCGTCAGCCAGAGGGCCGCGCCCAGCAGGGGGATGTAGACAGGCACCCACCACAGCAGGGGCAGCCCGCCGAGGGCCAGGGTGGTCACGCCCGCCAGGCCTGCGATGGCACCATGGGTGAGCAGCGGGGGCAGGAATGAGGCGCGGCGCGTGGGTGCTGCCTTGAGCCACAGGCCCGCCGCGTTGAAGCAGAAGTAGCCCACCAACCAGGTGACGGCCAGCGGCCAGGCCCAGCCGGGCAGACCCTCGCGGCCGCGGACCACCAGTCCCACGGCCAGCGGGACGACGAGCATCGCCCACGCCCCGTGTTGCTGCGGAATCCAGCCGCCCCTCTTGCTCGCCATGGCCACAGCTTAACCCCGGGATGCTCCGTACAAATGCTGTGGCTGGAGTCAGCGGACCTCGGTGCGGGTCAGCGTGTACTTCGGGTTCTGGTCGATCACCTTGGTGGTGCCCACCAGCTCGTTGAGGCGTGCCCGCCAGGGCAGGTGGGAGTTGTAGACGCACCACAGCTCGCCGCCCTTGCGCAGCACCCGCGAGGCCTCCGTGAACATCTCCAGTGCCGGCGTGGAGTCCTTGGTGTTGCCGATGTGGAAGGGCGGGTTGGTGACGATGATGTCCAGCGAATTGTCCGCGAAATCCGTCAGGCCGTCACGCCACAGGACGTCCACCCGCACCTTGTTCGCGGCGGCCGTGAGCCTCGTCGCCTCCACTGCGGCCCACGAGACGTCGGAGGCCATGACATTGGCGGTGCGGAAGCGCTTGGCCAGCAGCGTGGCCAGGATGCCGTTGCCGCAACCCATGTCCAGGATCTGCAGTGCGCCGCCCTCGGTTGCCGCCGTCGAGGGGCCGCCACCCACCAGCTTGCCCACCTGGCCGAGCTTGTCCACCATCACGCGGGTGCCAGCGTCGACCTTCGTCGTCGCGAACGTGTTGCCGTGCGCCCACAACTCGATGTCGAGGTCCGCGTGCTTCTTGCCACGCGGCCAGGTGGGATCGGCAGGGTACGGGAGGCGAGCGTGCAGGACGCGCGACTTCTGCCGTCCACGCGAGGCGTTGACGCTGCCGAAGTGGGCCTGCAGCACCTCGTTCATGCTCAGGGTCATGTGCTTGACGCGGCCACCTGCCACGAGGCGCACCTCGGGGTCCGCGTGGGTGGCAACCAGCTCGGCGTACTCGTCGAGGGCGCCAAGGCTCTTGGGCAGCCGCAACCAGACCAGGTCCACGCCGGTCAGGGCCTCGGACAGGTCCTTGACAAGCACTTCCGCGGGTACCAGCTCGCGTTCGCGGAGGTCGTCGCACCAGACGATGACCTCGTCGGCCACCTCACGGGCGCGCTCGACGAGCGCGGGGGCGTCCAGGAGCAGCACCTTGCGGGCGCGGGCCCCCTCGGCCACCTCCAGGGACTCGTCGGCAATCAGCAGGTCAACGGGATCGGTCTCAAGCACGACTCCATCCTCCCAGCAGCGGGCCCGAAAGCTCGCATCCTGCGGGTCGGGACTCCCTCGGGCCCAAGACTGAGAGCCCAGGAGCAACCTTGCACGTTCCAATTTCCCCGACGGGTCGTGTGGGCTCTCAGTTTTGGGCGGACCGGCTGGCAATACCCCGAATGGGGTCCTGACAACCGGGGGCTGTAGGTTGTGGGACATGGCAATGGAGCCGCTGCAGATCCACGTGATCGCCGACTCGACGGGTGAGACGGCGGCCCGCCTGGCGCGTGCTGCCCAGGCCCAGTTCACCGAGACCTCCTTCACCATCGTCCGCCATCCGCGGATCAGCACGCCCGAGGCGCTGATCGCCGTCTTCGAGCAGCTGCGCGCCGCCGTCGAGGATGCCCCGCAGGCTCGACGTGTGGTGCTGTACACCCTTGTCAACGAGCACATGCGGGAGCTGGTGGCCACCGCCTGCGAGGAGCTGGGCGTGCCCAGCTCGGACATCCTGGGCGGGACGATCGACGCCTTTGAGGCCGCCACCGGTG
Organism: Luteococcus japonicus; assembly: GCF_003752415.1. Lineage (NCBI taxonomy): Bacteria > Bacillati > Actinomycetota > Actinomycetes > Propionibacteriales > Propionibacteriaceae > Luteococcus > Luteococcus japonicus. Next base: position 2,630,990 of record NZ_RKHG01000001.1, read on the forward strand.
CCGAGGCCGACGAGGTGGTGCGTCGCCCCGTCGCCGTCGAGGCCGACTACTTCGAGCGGATCAGCGCCATGGAGTTCGCCGTCCGCAATGACGACGGTGCGATGCCCGCCGCCCTGCGCGAGTGCGACATCTGCTTGGTGGGGGCCTCTCGCTCCGGCAAGACGCCGCTGAGCATCTACCTGGGCTACTGCGGCTACAAGACCGTCAACGTCCCACTGGTTCCCGGCATCGCGCCTCCCCAGGAGCTGATGGGTCTGGAGCGCTGGCGGATCGTCGGGCTGACCATCGACGCGGAACGCCTGCTGCAGATCCGCAACCGCCGGGTGCGGGGTCTGGGTGGCTTCGGCACCAAGGACGGTTACGCGGACCTGGGCCGGATCTACGACGAGCTCGACGAGGTCGGGCGGGTCCAGCGACGCCTCGGCTGCCCCGTGATCGACACCACCGGTCTGGCGCTGGAGGAGGCGGCGGCCCGGGTCATCGACATCGTCGACGAGCGAGCGAAGAAGGCCGGCGCCCAGCTGCGTCGCCCCGCCGGAAGCCTGAAGATCAGGCCATAGACCTCCCGTGGCCGCGGCCTCGGGCACAACTGAACAGCATGACCACATTCGTGGCCGCTGCGGCGGGAAACCATGAGGAACCAAAGGAGATTCCACACATGAGCGAGAAGTACATCTACGACCTGCACGAGGGCGACGCCACCATGCGCAACCTGCTCGGTGGCAAGGGCGCCGGCGTGGCCGAGATGGCGAGGGTCGGGGTGCCCGTCCCGGACGCGTTCACCGTGACCACCACCGCGAGCGTCGAGACGATGAAGCGCGGCGGCGAATGGCCCGAGGAACTGGCCCCACAGGTGGCCGAGGGCCTCAAGCGCCTGGAGGAGCGCACCGGCAAGGTGCTGGGTGGCAAGGACAACCCGCTGCTGCTCAGTGTGCGCTCCGGTGCCGTCGTCTCCATGCCCGGCATGATGGACACCATCCTCAACCTCGGCATCAGCGACGAGACCGTTCCCGCCATCGTCGCCGAGTCCGGCAACGAGCGCTTCGCCTGGGACTGCTACCGCCGTTTCATCCAGATGTACGGCGAGGTCGTGGAGGGCATCGACGCCCACGCCTACGAGGATGCGCTGACCAACATGAAGGCCCGCAAGGGCGCCACCCTGGACACCGACCTGAGCGCCGAGGACCTCAAGGAACTGGTTCAGGAGTTCAAGCAGATCAGCAATGACGCGCTGGGTGGGGAGTGGACCTCGGACCCCGTCGAGCAGCTCAACCGCGCCATCAACGCCGTCTTCAAGTCCTGGCTGAACCCGCGCGCCGACGTCTACCGCAAGGCCAACGGCATCTCCGCCGACTACGGCACCGCCGTCAACGTGATGCAGATGGTCTTCGGCAACCGCGGCGAGACCTCCGCGACGGGCGTCTGCTTCACTCGCAACCCGTCGACCGGCGCCAAGGAGCTCTACGGGGAGTTCCTCACCAATGCCCAGGGCGAGGACGTCGTCGCCGGCATCCGCACCCCGCGTCCGCTGGCGGAGATGTCCGAGGTGCTCCCCGAGGCCTACAAGCAGCTCATCGACACGATGAAGAAGATGGAGCTGCACTACAAGGACATGCAGGACATGGAGTTCACCATCGAGAATGGCAAGCTCTACCTGCTGCAGACCCGCAACGGCAAGCGCACCGCGGCCGCCGCGCTGAAGGTGGCCAGCGACCTGGTCGACGAAGGCATCATCGACAAGACCGAAGCACTCAAGCGCATCGAGCCGTCCCAGCTGGACCAGCTGCTGCACCCCGCCATCGACCCGCACCATGGCACCGAGGCCATCGCTCGTGGCCTTCCCGCCAGCCCCGGTGCCGCCGTAGGTGAGGTCGTCTTCGATGCCGACGTCGCCGCCGAGCGCGGCGGCAATGGTGAGCCCGTCGTGCTGGTGCGCTTCGAGACCACCCCCGACGACATCGCCGGCGTCATCGTCTGCCAAGGCATCCTGACCGCCCACGGCGGCATGACCTCGCACGCCGCCGTCGTGGCCCGCGGCATGGGCAAGCCCTGCGTCGCCGGTGCAGCCGGGATCAAGATCGACCCCGTCGGCAAGACCCTCACCATTGGCGACAGGGTCTTCAAGGAGGGCGACGTCATCACCCTCAACGGCTCGACCGGTGAGGTCTTCGGAAAGGCCCTCGAGCTCATACCGCCGCAGATCAACGAGGACTTCAAGAAGGTCGTCGGCTGGGCCGACGAGGTCCGCACCATGGGTGTGCGCGCCAATGCCGAGAACTTCGAGGACGCGTCGAAGGCCCGCGAGCTGGGTGCCGAGGGCATCGGCCTGTGCCGCACCGAGCACATGTTCTTCGGCGCCGACCGGCTGCCCGCCGTGCGGGAGATGATCACCGCCGAGAACTCCGAGCAGCGCGCCGCCGCCCTGGAGAAGATCCTGCCGATGCAGCAGGCCGATTTCGAGCAGGTCTTCACCGCGATGAAGGGCCTGCCCGTCACCGTCCGTCTCCTCGACCCGCCGCTGCACGAGTTCCTGCCCAACCTGGTTGAGCAGAGCCTGCTGGTGCAGAAGCTGGAGCTGACCAATGCTCCCGCGGTGCAGCTGGAGGAGGCTCGCCGGACCCTCGCGCAGGTGAAGAAGCTGCACGAGCAGAACCCGATGCTCGGTGGACGCCATCGGAGAGGGCAAGGCGTCTGCCGCCCTCACGGAACTGGGAACCGCTGCTCCCGAGGGATCACAGCTGCTGCTCTCCGACGACGTCTATGGATCTGTCCCCAACGGGCTGAGTTCCTACACCCTGGGCGAAGTGGACAAGGACGGCAAGGACGCCACCATCACCGTGCAGACCAAGCAGGGAGACCTGGCCAGCGAGAACGTCATCCACCTGCGCCGCACCGGCAAGCAGATGGGGCTCTTCGACAAGTGGAGCATCCAGGGGATGGATCTTGGCAGCGTCCAGGTCCAGGTACCCAGCACCGCCAGCAGCATCGAGGTCAACGGCAAGAGCATCGACGTCTCCCAGGAGGCAGGTGCCGGCCAGACCGTGCGGCTGCCCGCCTTCCCCGGCACCTACACCATCAAGCTGCCGGACCAGGGCAAGTACCTCACCGGCGCCAGCGTCGAACAGCCCATCTCCTGGTCCTCGGCCGGGGAGTCGGCCCAGCTGACCACCACCTACAACGAGGCCTTCCGGACCGACGTCGAGGCCCAGGTCAAGGCCAGGATCGACGAGTGCATCAAGCAGGCGACGAATGAGGTCCCCAGCGACTGCCCCTTCAGCTCGCCCCTCTACTACCCCGCCAGTAGCTACCGCAAGGTCGCGTGGAAGGTGGACAACTACCCGAAGATCACCGTGGGGGAGCCCGGCTACGAAGGCGGGGTCCAGATCAGCACGGAGCAGGATGGCAAGGCCTCGGTCGGCTATGAACACGACGAGGGCTTCCTGGAACCGGATTGGAAGGCTGGCCGGCAGGAGACCACCATCTCCCCCAGCGGGAGCGCAACGATCACCGGCGAGAAGCTGGACGCCGTGGAGGTGACGCTGTCATGACCCGCACCACTCGTGCCGCCGTCGCGCTGCTCGCCCTTGCCCTGCCCGTGGGGTTCGCGGGCTGCTCGGAGGACTCCAAGTCCTTCGAACGGGCCGTCCCCGCACCGGCCACCTCGGCCTCCTCCTCGGCGCCCGCGGCAGCTTCGACGGCTCCGTCGGCGCAGACCAGGCCCACCTCGGACCAGACCGGTGCCAGTGCGCCCCGGGTGACAACGGTCGCCCCGCAGGCGCCGGCGCCCGTGACGGTGACGGTCCAGGCATCATCAGGTTCCGGGACAGGAGACCAGGGAAGCGAGGGGGCCGACAACGGGACCTGGTACCGGAGTTCCAGTGGCCTCTACCGCTCCCGCCAGAAGATCTGCGTGCAGCTGGAGGAGACCTGGCAGGCCGCGGTCAGTGCCCGCAAGAAGGCCGCCTCCGTCAAGGCGCATGACGACGCGATCCGGGCGGGTTGTGACCCGGCCGTGTGGACCCCGAACGGCGTCGAGCACCGCACGGTCTACGAGTCCCACTACGACAAGGAGTCCTGCTCGTCGAGCGAGGCGGGCACCGTGGCGGTCTTCGACGACACCTATGCGGTGTGCACCCAGCAGGTGGAGGACGTCTGGACCTGGGAGGTCGCCGAGAGCTGATCCTCGTCCGCAGACCGCAAGAGGGGCCGACGCCCCCACGACGTCGGCCCTTCCGGTCTGTGTGTGCCCGCTGCCCCCCTCGGCTCAGCCGCGCGGGGTGTCGTGGTGCATCAGGCGACGCAGGACCACGAAGCGGAAGGCGGTGGCGACGGCACTCGCCGCGGCCAGCACGATGACCTCCATCGCCTTGCCGCCGGGGCGCCCGCCCGCGTGCAGCAGCCACAGCGAACCCGAGGTCAGGCCCGTCGCCACGCCAAAGGCCAGCAGGCCGCCGACATGGTCACGCAGCACCCCCTTGCGGCTGGTGACACCGAAGGTCAGGCGACGGTTCACCGCGGTGTTGGCGACGGCGGTGACCAGGTTCGCCACCAGGTTGGAGGCCTGCGGGCCCAGGCCCAACCGCAGCAGCAGGTAGAGGCCGAAGTAGGCACCCGTCGAGGCGGCGCCCACGGCGGCGAAGCGGACCATCTGCCCGAACAGGGCATTGGTCCCGGCCGGGGCGGCCGGACGGTGCAGCGCCTGGCGCACCTCGCGCAGCGGGATGGCGCCGGTGGTCAGCCCGCGCATCAGGCGGGCCACACCCTTGAGGTCCTCGGTCGCGGTGCTGACGATGTGGACCGTGGTGCCCGGGTCATCGGTCCAGTCCACCGGCACCTCGTGGGTGCGCAGCCCGGCGCGTTGGGCCAGGACCAGCATCTCCGTGTCGAAGAACCAGTTGTTGTCCTCCACCAAGGGCAGCAGCTCCTGCGCCACGTCGCGACGGATCGCCTTGAATCCACACTGGGCGTCGGAGAAGCTCGCCCGCAGGCTGGTGCGCAGGATCAGGTTGTAGGAGCGGCTGATGAACTCGCGTTTGGGGCCCCGCACGACGTGGGCACCCGACGCCAGGCGGGAGCCGATGGCCAGGTCCGAATGGCCGCTGACCAGCGGGGAGACCAGGGGCAGCAGGGCCCGCAGGTCCGTCGAGAGGTCCACGTCCATGTAGGCCAGGATGTCCGCGGTGCTGGCCAGCCAGACCTGGCGCAGCGCCCGGCCGCGGCCCTTCTGGTCCAGGTGGACGGCGTGCACGTGGGGCAGCTGGCGGGTCAGCCGGGTGGCGATGGCCCAGGTCTCGTCGACCGACGCATTGTCCGCGATGGTGATCTGCCAGGCGTGCGGGAAGTCGCTGGTGAGGTAGTGGTGCAGCCGGCGGATGGAGCGCTCGAGGTCCTGGGCCTCGTTGTAGACGGGGATCACCACGTCGACGGTGGCGGTGTGGGCCAGGTTGCTGGTGCCGACGGCCTCGGCGGTGCCCAGGATGGCGTCGGTGTCGTCGAGCACGGTGGTCTTCTCGGGAGCGATGGTCATGGTCTGTCGCCTTCACTGGTGGGAGGTGGTGGGCGTCTGCCCTTGATGAGGACCACATTTGTGTTCTGCCTTGTGGTGGCCCTGTTTCGTGCCTGTGGTGAGGCTGTGGGATCTGGAGCGCGAGGGGCGGCCCGCCCTCTGGCGCGAGCGGGCGCCGTCATGTGCCCAGACGCTCGGGTTCCTGCGGTCCGCGTGCGTTGCAACACGAGCGGATCACCAGGAACCACGCGGCTGTCGGGAACCCGAGCGGATCGTGGGGGCGCGCGGGTCAGCTGGCCGTCAGGTCGTAGACGGTGGTGCCGTCGACGGTCTGGGCCGTGAAGTTCTCCGCAACCCAGGCGACAATCTCGCTGGCGTCGGAGGCGCCGCTGGAGGCCTGCCCGGGCATCCCGGTGGATCCGGAAGCGATGAACCAGTGCACCTGACCGGCCGCGACCATCGCCGTGAACTGCGCCAGCGTGGGAGCCGGGTCCGTCCCGTTGAAGCCGCCCAGGGCGATCACGGGGGACTCGGTGGCCAGCTGGTAGCTCGCAGCATTCTGGGCGCCGGTGGTGGCCGCCACCCAGGTGTAGGAATCGGAGTCCTGGGTGAGCAGGGCCTTCAGCTCGTCGCTGACCGTGGCTCCGCCCAAGAGCCCGCCCATGCCACCGGCCTGGCCGCCCGCGCCGCCAGGTGGGGGTCCACCCATGCCGCCGCGGCCCCCGCCGCCACCGCCACCGCCCATGCCGCCGCTGACCGGGCCCGCGGTCACGATGGAACCGGTATGGGCGGTCTGCGCCGTGTTGATCGAGTAGCTGGTGGGTCCGGCCAGCGCGGCGACGACGGCCAGCACCAGACTGACCCGGGCCACCTCATCGGGCAGCAGGTCTGCGAAGAGCAGGCCGAGCGCGGCGACGGTGGCACCGACGGCGATGAAGCCACCGAAGGAGGTCCAGGCACCGCCGGCGCGCATCAGCAGCCGGACCGCCCAGACACCCGTCGCGCTGACGGCCAACGCCAGCCCGATGCGGGCCGCCAGCAGCTCGCGCCGCTGCCACAGCACCGCGGCGCCCACGGCCACGGCACCGGCGATCCCGGGAGCGAGGGCGACGACGTAGTAGTCGTGGTAGATGCCGGACATCGAGCTGAAGACCGCCGCGGTGACCACCAGCCAGCCCAGCCAGACCACCAGGCCAGCATTCGCCTGGGTGGCAGGGGTGGCGTTGAAACCGTCGGGGGAGGTGCGCGGGTTGAGATTGGCCCAGGCACGGCGCCCCAGGACGGCGCAGGCGAAGGCACCCAGCACCAGGGCCGCCGGCACCAGCCAGCTGATCATGCCGCCGGAGACGGACTGGAAGATGCGGAGGACTCCGACGCCGGAGCTGGAGCCGCCATTGCCCAGCCCACCGGTCTCCTCCCCGGTGATCCGGCCCAGACCGTTGTAGCCGAAGGCCAGTTCCAGCAGCGAGTTCTTCTGCGAGCCGCCCATGTAGGGCCGCCAGGACTCGGGCACCAGCTCGAAGAGGGCGACATACCAGCCGAAGCTCGCCACCATCGCCCCCAGCGCGGCGAACAGGTCAACCACCTTGCGCTTCCAGGTGGTCGGGGCCGCGACGGCATAGGCGACGACGAAGGCCGGCAGCACCAGGAAGGCCTGGAGCATCTTGGTCAGGAAGCCCAGCCCGATCATCACGCCCGCGAGCGCCAGGTGCTTGCGGGAGGCGGTCTGGGTGGCGCGCACCACGAACCAGGCGGCCGCCACCTCGAGGAAGACCAGCAGCGCGTCGGGATTGTTGAAGCGGAACATCAGCGTCGCGGCGGGGGTCAGTGCCAGGGTCGCGGCGCCACCCAGTGCGGCCCAGTGGGCCAGGTTGCTGTGGGCCAAGGAGCCGTCGGCGCGCCCGGCCAGGCTGCGTCGCACAGTGGCGTACAGCACCGCCACCGACGCAACGCCCAGCAGGGCCTCCGGCACCAGGATGCTCCACGAGCTCAGCCCGAAGATGCGCACCGACAGGCCCATCAGCCACAACGCAGCCGGGGGCTTGTCGACGGTGATGGCACTGCCTGCGTCGAGGGAGCCGAAGAACCACGCCTTCCAGGACTCTCCACCGGCCTGTGCCGCGGCCGAGTAGAAGGAGTTGGCATAGCCGGAGGCGCTCAGGCCGACGAGGTAGAGCGCGGTCGTGGCCACCAGGAGCAGCGCCAGACTGAGGCGGTGCCACGACGGGCGGCCCGGTGGGGCCGAGGAGGTGCGAGGAGAGCTGGTGAGCAACATGCTGACCAGTCAAGGACCGGGCTCTGTGGCACCTGTGTGGCGCGGCTGTGTCCTGCCTGTGCAGACCAGCGGCAGTGCGGCACTAGGCTGGCCCAGTGACTGACAAGGGACCGATCCCGCAGGGATCACACGCAGCCGGCCAACCGGATGCGGCCCCTCGTCCACGCAGGGCATTCATCGAGTCCGAACCGAACCAGACTACCGAGCCCATGCGCCATGACGCCTACCGGCGGCCATCGTCCGAGGCGGAAGTGCCCGCGCACCGTGGCCCCGAGGAACTGGCCGCCACCGCCCGTCGCCGTGCTCTTGACGAGGAGGCCGTCACCCCGAAGGAAGGCCCGGCCAGTGCCAGTGCCGGTGCCGTCGACCACATCGACGACCCCGCACCCCGACGTCATTGGCCCCTGTTGGTGGCCGCTCCGCTGGTGCTGGCCCTGGCCGGCGGCGGCTGGTGGCTGGGCCGCGGCGGATCCGGCGCCCAGCCGGCCCCCGCGGCCAGTGCCTCCACCCCCGCGTCCACACCCACCGTCCAGCCCTCGCAGGCGAACACCCAGGGGCTGTCCATCGAGGCGCCCGGCAGGGGAACCGTCGCCAGCATCAAACAGCGGCTGGTCAAGGAGGGCTTCCGGTGCGAGTCCGAGGGGCAACCCGGCATGGACTCCTGGGTGTGCACCCACTACACCAAGGACCCGGCGATGATGGCCTACATCGGAGGGGCCACCGGCAAGCGGTTGGGACGCGTCGCGCTCAGCGTGCAGGACGGCCCCGGAGGCAAGGATCCCGGCGCGCTGGGCCTACAGGAATGGATGGCCTCGCAGTTCATCGGGGACCAGGCCCGCAGCAAGCGGGTGCTGGCCAAGACCCGCACCGGCACCGAGGACAAGTACGCCGAGACCACCGACGGTCCGATCAATGCCCGCGGCAGCTCCGACGGGTCCCTCGTGCTCTTCGTGGAAGGGTGGGTGCCCAACCGGGCCCAGTCCGAACGGCTGCTGCCGGGCAAGCCACTGGATCAGGAACTCAAGGCCCGCGGTTATGAGTGCACCGACGGCGACGAGGTGAAGTGCCAGCGCACCGCGGCCGACTTCCGCTACACGCTCGACTACCGCGTCGAGGAGATGCAGGTCACCTATCTGAAGCTGCGCACCGAGGCCACCGGCCAGAAGCCCGTCGTCGGTGCGGCCGCCGCGGAGGTCCAGGCCGTCACCTCCCTCTTCCAGCAGGGGCCCAAGATCCAGACCTGGCTGGGCAAGCACCGCAATGATGCCGCCGGCGCCACCGGCTTCCAGGACGGGCTGGCGCTCGACTGGTATCCGGGATCGGCGCAGAAGGGTGGGGCGGCCTCGGTCTTCTACCTGCGGGAGTCGTGCTGGACGGACACGGTGGAACCCTGCTGAAGGAGCCGTCAGGCGAGCGGGATCTTCAGGGTGAAGCAGGTGTGGCCGGGGTGGGAGTCGAGCTCCGCCGAACCGCCGTGGGCTTCCATCACGGCCGCGACGATGGCCAGGCCCAGGCCCGTCGAGCCTTCGGTGGTGTGGGCGCGGGCAGTGTCGGCACGGGCGAAGCGCTCGAAGGCGTGGTGCTTGATGCTCTCGTCGACGCCGGGGCCATCGTCGACGACCGTGACCACGGCAAAACCGGAGTCCCGGCCGACGCTGGTCTCCACATGGGTGCCCTCGGGGGTGTGCTTGCGGGCATTGGCCAGCAGATTGGCCACCACCTGGTGCAGCTTGAGGGCATCGGCCCTGGCCAGCACCGGGCCCTCTGGCAGATCCACGCTCCACTCGTGGGTGGGGCCGGCCACCTGTGCGTCGCTGACGGCATTGAGCACCACCTCGACGACGTCGGTCTCCGCCAGGTCCAGCGTGGGGTCATTGTCCAGCCGGGCCAGCAGCAGCATGTCCTCCACCAAGCGGCTCATCCGGGTACTCTCCGCCTCGATCCGGCCCATGGCGAAGGCCATGTCCTGCGGCATCTCGTCGCGGCTCCGGCGGGTCAGTTCCGAGTAGCCACGGATGGCGGCCAGCGGGTTGCGGAGTTCATGGGAGGCGTCGGCGACGAACTGACGCACCTTGGTCTCCGAGTCCTGGCGGGTGGCCAGCGCCCCCTCCACGTTCTCCAGCATGTGGTTGAAGGCGTAACCCACTCGGCCCACCTCGTTGGCGGGGTTGGCGTCTTCGTCCGCGACGCGCTGCGGCAGGGCCACCTCGCCCCGGCCCAGGGACAGGTTGGAGACCTCGGTGGCGGTGGCGGCCAGCCGGTTCAGCGGCTTCAGGGCGCTGCTGACCAGGGCACGGGCGGCCGCGATGGCACCCAGCAGGGCGGCGGCGGTGAGCGCCAGCTCGGTCAGGATCAGCTGCTTGAGCGAGTGGTTCACCAGGTCGAGCGGCAGCGCCACGATCTGGCTGCCCGACGAGGTGGCCCGGCTCTGGACCCGGTACTGCTGGTCCAGGCCGTCCAGGTGGATGGTCGTCGGTTCGGTGGAGGCCTCCGACATCAGTTGCTGGGCCACTGCCGGGGCAAGGTCCTCCTTGCCGTTCTCGATCCAGATGACCGCCGGTTGGGAGGATTCCGAGGTCACCATCGTGATCTGGCCGATCTCGGTACCGGGCGGCGGGCGGTCCCCGAAGCCCTCGTGGTCGTCATCCATGAACCGGTCCGAGCGCACCAGCGCGGACTGCAGCTTGCCGTCGACGGTGTTGATCAGCTGGTGGCGCACCGCGATGGTGGAGGCGGTGCCCAGCAGCAGCGCCAGCAGCATCACCAGGCCGGCGACGCGCAGGACGAGCTTGCGGGACAGGGTGCCCTTGCCCATCGGGTTGAGGTCCATCGGTGCCAGGGCGCGCGTGGAGCCGCCGGGCACCGCCAGATCGCTCATCAGGCGGCGGGGCGCAGCACGTAGCCGGCGCCGCGCATGGTGTGGATCATCGGCGCGCGGTCGTGGTCGATCTTCTTGCGCAGGTAGCTGATGTAGAGCTCGACGACATTGGCCTGTCCGCCGAAGTCGTAGTTCCACACCCGGTCCAGGATCTGCGCCTTGGAGAGCACGCGCTTGGGATTGCGCATCAGGTAGCGCAGCAGCTCGAACTCGGTCGCGGTCAGGTTGATCTCGTCCCCACCGCGGGTCACTTCGTGGGAGTCCTCGTCCAGGGTCAGGTCACCGACCACCAGCAGCGAGTCGTTCTGTGGGGCGGTGGCGCCGCTTCGGCGCAGCAGGGCGCGCAGCCGGGCGATCACCTCCTCCAGGCTGAAGGGCTTGGTGACGTAGTCGTCTCCGCCGGCGGTCAGTCCGCCGATCCGGTCCGCGACGGCGTCCTTGGCGGTGAGGAAGATCACCGGCACGTCGGGCTGTTCGGTGCGGATCCGGCGCATCACCTCGAGGCCGTCGAAGTCCGGGAGCATCATGTCCAGCACGATGGCGTCGGGGTGCACCTCGCGGGCGGTCTTCACCGCGGCGGTGCCGGTGGCGGCGGTGGAGACGTCCCAGCCCTCGTAGCGCATCGCCATGCTGAGCAGCTCGGTGAGGCTGGGTTCGTCGTCGACGGTCAGCACCCGGATGGGGGAGCCGTCGGAGCGGGTGAGCTGTTCGGAGTTCGGGTCAAAGCGTGCCATGGCAAGTACTCTCCTCCGCCAGCCCCTGCGCTGGCTGTGTCATTCCTGTGCGCAGTCTGTGAGGCTCGCCGGCCATGGGGCTCAGGGGACCTCGCGGACCGCGATCCGCTCGTTGTCCTCGCGGCGGCGACGGAAGATGAGCGCATCCAATCCGGCACGTCCGGAGCCGAAGGTGAGCAGCAGCAGGGCCAGCAGGCCCAGCAGGAGGTTGTTCTCGAAACCGTCGTCGTGCGGGAAGACCCCATTGGCCCACTTGATCCACACGATGGTGAGCACCTGCTGCGCCAGCAGGAAGGCCGCCACCAGCGGAACCAGCAGCCCGAAGACCAGCATCACACCGCCAACAGCCTCCAGCACGACGCTTCCCCAGGCCAACAGGTAGGGCTGTGGCACGTGGTGGGCCTGCAGGTGGCTGATCTCACTGGCCATCCCCACCTCGCGCCACCGGTGCCAGGCGTGCAGCACGAGCAGACAGCCCAGGGCGAGCCTGACCAACAGCAGGCTGATGCCCTGCAGGAAGCCGACGAAGGATTTCATGGCGTGCCTCGTTCCAGTGGGGTGACCTGCCGCCAACTCTAGGGGTGAGGGGGGACAGTTTTCGGGAAGCGGACCGGTTGTGCCCCGCGCGCGTGGCGGCTTTGATGGACCCATGAGTGCCCCCTTCACCTTTGCCACGGCAGGATCCATCCGCTTCGGAGCCGGCGTCGCCGGACAGCTCGGGGAGGTCGTCGCCGGGCTCGGCAGCAGGGTGATGCTGGTCACCGGCGGCAGCCCGGAGCGGACCGCGGCCGTGCACGGGGGCCTCGACGTGGTGGCCCAGCACCGCGTCGGACACGAGCCGACGATGGACGACGCCCGCACCGCCACGGCCGCAGCCCGGGAGGCGCAGGTCGACGTGGTGGTGGCCGTCGGCGGAGGTTCGGCCGTGGACCTGGCCAAGGCCGTCGGCATCCTGCTGGTCAGCGGCCGCGACCCGCTGGACCACGCCGAGGTGATCGGCAAGGGCGAACCGCTGCCTGCCACGTCGGTTCCCGTCGTCGCCGTCCCCACCACCGCCGGAACCGGCGCGGAGGTCACCGCCAATGCCGTCCTGGCCAGCCACCAGCACCAGGTGAAGGTGAGCCTGCGCAGCCCCGCGATGCTGCCCCGCGTCGCCCTGGTGGACCCCGAGCTGACCCTGGACTGCCCGCCGCAGGTGACGGCCTCCTCGGGGATGGACGCGCTGACCCAGTGTCTGGAGCCGCTGGTCTCGCCGATGGCCACCCCGCTGACTGACGGCTTCTGCCGCACCGGCCTGGAGGCCGCTTCCCGTGGCCTGCGCGACGCCTTCCTGCACGGTGCGAACCTGGAGGCACGCACGGACATGGCGCTGTGCTCCCTGATGGGTGGCCTGGCGCTGGCCAATGCCAAGCTCGGTGCCGTCCACGGCCTGGCCGGGCCGCTCGGCGGGATGACCGGGGCTCCCCATGGCGCCATCTGCGCCGCCCTGCTGCCCGGGATCACCGCCGCCAATGTCGCGGCCCTGGAGGCGCGCGACCCGCAGAACCCTGCCCTGGGCCGTTACCGCGAGGCGGCCCGGATCATCACCGGCGTCGACGAGACCGAGGCACTGATCGGCTGGCTGAACGAGACGCTGCGGGTGCTGGAGATCGGTGGCCTGGCGGAGATGGGCCTGACCACCGGCCGGATCGACGAGCTGTGCGACAAGGCCGCCAGGTCCAGTTCCATGAAGGGCAATCCCGTCGTCCTGATGCCGGAGGAGCTGGCCTTCGTCGTGCGCGGCTCCCTCTGATGCTGATCCTGCTGCCGCCCAGTGAGGGCAAGGCCACCGCCCGTCGCGGCCGCCCGATGGACCTCGACGCCCTCAGCCTCCCGTCGCTGAACCCCGCGCGCAGTCGGGTGCTGGGCGCCCTGGCCCAGCTCAGTGCACGCGAGAACGCGATGAGCGTGCTGAAGGTGGGCGCCTCGCTGGCCGAGGACGTCGAGGCCAATACCCGGCTGATGACGGCGCCTGCGCTGCGCGCCCGGGACCTGTACACCGGGGTGCTCTACGACGCGCTGGACCTCACGTCCCTGTCCGGAGCGGACTCCCGGCGAGCCACGGCACGCCTGCTGGTGACCAGCGCCGCCCACGGGGCGCTGCGGATGAACGACCGGGTCAGCCCCTACCGGCTGGCGATGGACGTCGACCTGCCCGGGGTGGGGCCGCTGGCCCGGCACTGGGCGCCGCTGCTGGCGGCCGTACTGCCCGGCGAAGTGGGCACCGGGATCGTCGTCGACTGCCGCTCCACCAGCTACCGCAATGCGTGGAAGCCGACGCCGGAGCTGGCCGACCGCTGGGTGGTCGTCGACGTGCCCGGCGCCTCGCACTGGGCCAAGCACACCCGCGGACTGGTGGCGCGGCGGCTCTGCCAGAGCGACGTCGTCAAGCTCGTCACGGACCTGCCCGTGGCACTGGGGGATGGCTTCGACGTGGAACTGGTGATGCCCACGCGGCCGTCGAAGCCGTGGACGGCGCTGGTCACCGCCCGCTGATCAACTGCCAGATGCCGCCCATGGTGACGATGGCCATCTGCGCCACGACGTGGGCCAGGAAGCACAGGCCCAGCCCGTACCAGCCGCAGACGCGACGGCGACGCCCCCACCGGCCGCGGTGCAACACCTCGGACCAGATGTAGAGCGGCAGGCCCGCGTCCAGTGGCAGGCCGGGGACCAGCAGCAGCCAGAACCAGAACCAGCGGGTGCCGCGGCGCGCGGTCCCGGCAATCACCAGGCCGAACTCCATCAATCCCAGCGCCAGCGCGGGCAGGTATTCCCAGCTGACATGGGAGGAGTGGGCATGTTCGCTGAACTGGAGGAAGGTCAGTTCCTGGCCGGCGGCCGCTGTGTCTGAGGAGTCCGTGCCGTACTGGACGTCGGGATTCGCGTGCCTGGCCGCCACCTGACGCACCTCGTCGAGCGGGATCCAGTGGTGACGGTGCTGCCGGTCCGTCCACTGGAGGTACTCGCCCTGGTCGGAGGTCTCGTCGGCGCCGACCTGGAAGCTGGTGCCCAGCAATCGGGTGAGCAGGTCCGCCGGCGGGTTGGTGCTGCGCTCGGTGGAGATGATCCGGTTGCCGGTGATCGCGGCCTCCGCGTCGGCGACGCTGGCCCGCTGCGGCGCGGACCACAGGTTCAGCAGGATGTTCATCAGCCACAAGGTGATCAGGAGGCCGGTGATGATCCGCTCGCCGAGCCCGAGGTCTTTCCAGGACAGCCCGTCCCGGCGACGAGTGGCGGTGCGCGGGGTGGCGGTCTCGGACATGGAGCCCATTGTGGGGCTGGAAAGGGGCAGTTCACCCACGTCGCGATGGCTGTTCGACGTCGCTGACCTCGCGGGGTCCGCGACGTCGAACAGGTGTCGCGACGTGCGAAGAGGGCGTCAGCGCTGGCCGGGGCCGCCAGTGCGCACCTCGATGGTCTTGAGGTCCTTGGAGACCTCCACCATCACCTTGCTGCCGGACTTGGTGCCCTGCACGTCGTAGGAGCCGTCGGGATCCTTCTGCACGCTCTCCACCGTCACGGCGGAGTCCTTGGCCTTCACCGCGGCCTTGACCTTGGCGGTCTCGTCCGCAGTGGCGGCGGTGTGGCTGTGGCCGGCCTGACCGCCGGGGCCACCCTTGCCGTCGCGGTCACCCATGGTGTGGGCGGTGATGGTCTTGAGGTCCTTGCTGACCTCATAGCCCGCGCGATTGCCGGACGTGGTGCCCATCACGTGGTAGGCGCCGTCGGAGTCCTTCATCACGTGCTCGACGGTGAAGGTCTTGTCCTTGGCCTTGACGGCGTCGGTGACCTTGGTGAGTTCGGAGCCGGTCACCTCGGTGCCCATCATGTGACCACCGCGGCCGTGACCACCGCGGCCGTCCTGGTCTCCCTGGTTCTGGCCGGTCTGGGTGCCCTTGCCCTGCTGCCCGTAGCTGGCGGGGGCCCCGTAGCTGGAGCCGTTGTTGCCGGTGGTGGTCTCGGCATTCGCGTTGAGGGCCGCCGTGGCGCCGCCGGCGACGATCAGTCCTGCAACCGCGACGCTGGCAAAGGTTGCCGTCTTCTTCTTGTCGGTCATCGGATACCTCCTGGTTGTCGGCGGACCTTCCACCGGACACCAGTCAGCGTGCCGACGCACTCTGGGGTACCCCTGTCGCGGACCTGTCAGGAGGCTGTGAACCGGAGCCGGAGGGGCACGGGTTCAGCCGTGTGCCTGTTCCACCAGGGCGAACCGCTCGGTCGTGTCCACATCGCGGCGCCGGTAGAGCAGCAGTGCCGCCAGCATGGCGCCGAAGCTGGTGCCGGCCGCCAGACCCACGGCCACATAGGTGGCCCCCAGCAGGAGCCATGTGGCGTCGACCGGGGTCTCGTCGGTGATGGCGAAGACGCCGCGGTAGAGCATCACGCCGGGCATCAGGGCCGCGACGGCCGTCGAGGTCAGGGCCACCAGGGGGATGTGCAGCCGGTGCACCAGCAGGCGCGCGACGAAGCCCACAGCCAGGGCGGCGATCGCCACCCGCGCCGGGTGGGATCCGGTGACCCAGGCCGCCGCCAGATAGCTGGTCCACAGCAGCAGGCCGAGCACCGTGGTGGTCGCCAGGGTCTTGGCGCGCATCATGAAGCGCACCCCGAAGCACAGCGCCACCAGCCCGGAGCAGGCCAGCTGGAGCAGGTGGTTCGGAGTCTGGCTGGCGGTTGGCTCCAACTGCGTCGTGACCCCGAGCGCGCGCCCCAGCCACAACGTCGTCACCAGTCCCAGCACGATCCCACCGGTCGTGACCACCACCTCCATGGTGCGGGCTCCGGCGCCCAGGAAGCTGCCGTCGATGGCGTCACCGGCAGCGGCGACGGTGCCCATTCCGGCCAGCAGCGAGACCATGCCGGCCGCGATCACCAGGGAGGGATCCATCCGGGGCAGCCAGGTGGGGGCCCAGTGCTGCACTGCCAGGGCAAGCACCGCCAGGGTCGTGGGGATCGCCGCGCAGACCGCGGTCGTGAAGAAGCTGCCCAGGCTCCAGCGCTCCAGCCGGCGGCGGGCCTCGTCGACCAGCAGTGTGGACACGGCACCGACGGCCATGTCGGCTCCATTGCCGCCGATCAACAGGGCGATGGTGGCGCCCAGCAGGCAGGCCGCGAGCCGCGTGAACCAACGCGGGTGCGAGAAGGGGGCGGCCACGATGTGGTTCAGGCGGGCGGTGGCGGTCTCCACGTCGACCTCCCCGTGCCGGACGAGGGTCACCAGGCCCTCCACTCGTTCCAGCCGGTCATAGTCCGTCTGGTTGGAGGCCACGGAGCGCATGATGGTGATCGGGGTGGCGGCGCCCAGCGGTTCATAGCTGAGCAGGATCCGCGAATAGGTGACGTCGAGCTGCACCGGCAGCCCGTAGGCATGTGCCACCCGGCGGACCAGGGACTCGGTGCGGGCGGCGCTCGATCCCGACGAGAGGGCGAGTTCCCCCACCCGCACCGCCAGCTCCGTGATCGCCCTGGCCCTGCCGGCGGCCACGTCGACGTCGGGCAGCAGGTCCATCTCGTCCCGTGCCGTCTCGGCGGCATTGGAGGCAGGGCCCCGGCCCTGTGAGGCGGCTGACTCTGACACTGGTCCTCCTGGCGGTCACCGGCGCGCGCTGCGCACGGCCGCACAGTCTGTCACCGCCCCGGGCAGCGGGAAACCACCCACGCGGGTGGGGGCGGGTCAGGAGGTCTGGGCCCGCTCGGCGGGGTGGAGTGGGCGTCGGCGACGGAAGCCGGAGCCGTCGCCATTGGCACGGATCGGGCGACGGACGGTGCCCTTGGTGGCCAGCCGCAGGGCGGTATTGCCCAGGGCGGCACCGAAGCTCGACCCGACGGCCAGCGCGGCCCCGGTGAGCAGGCATTTCAGGAGCAGGGTCTGGGCATCCTGTCCCGGAACGGGGATGCCCACCGCAGCCTCGGGGACCTCGGAGACGAGCACGAAGATGCCGCGGTAGAGCAGCAGGCCCGGCATCAGCGGCGCGATGCCGGTGCTGATCAGGGCGACGACGGGGATGCGCAAGGGCGTGGTCACCAACCGGGCCAGCAGCCCCACCAGCAGCGCGGCCAGGCCGGAGCGGGCCGGGGATGAGGTGGTGAGAGCCGTCGTGGTCAGGAAGACGCACTGGGCGACGATGCCCACGGCGGTCGCCGCGAGGGCGGAGCGCGGGCCCATGTTGCAGAGCAGGCCGAAACTGGCGGCGATGATGCCGGCCGAGGCGAGTTGCGCGGGGAGTGATGCGGTGAAGCCGCCGATGGGAGCCAGGTAGCTGGGGACGTCCAGCCAGATCCCGCAGGCGAGCACGGAGATCAGTCCCAGCACGATCCCGGAGGTGAGGACGAAGACCTCCACCGCCCGGCTGCCGGCGCTCATGTAGTAGGCGTCGATGGCGTCCCCGGCCGTGGTGACGATGCCCAGGCCGGCAAGCAGCGGCACCATCCCGGCGGCCACCACCAGGCCGGGGGAGGCCTGCGGAAGCGATTCGGGCAGGTGGGCGCGCCCGGTCATCACGAGCAGCCCGATCACCGCCGCCATCGCAGCGGAGGAGGCCTGGGTGAAGAAGGTGTTCATGCCCCGGCGGGCCATGTTGTTGCGGACGAACTCGGCGGCGAAGGTGGCGAACATGGACAGCAGGACGTCGGAGCGGTTGCCGCCCATCAGCATCGCGACGCCGCCGCCCATCGCCGCGGCAGCACCATAGACCACCCACAGGCGGTAGCTGCGCGGCTCATGGCGGATGTTGCGCAGCCGGCTGTACATCACGTGGATGTCCAGGTCCTCGTCGGACATGGTCTGGATCAGGTTCTCCACGCGGCTCAGCCGGTCATAGTCCACGAGGCCGGGGTTGACCATCCTCATCACCGTGATCGGGTCGCTGGCCGAGGAGGGCTCGTAGCTGATCAGGATGCGGGTGTAGGTGATGTCCACCTGGGCCGGCAGCCCGAAGTGCCGGCAGATGGACAGGACGAGGCGCGTCGAGCGGGCGGCCGTGGCTCCTGAGGAGAGCATCATCTCCGCGGCGCGCATGGACAGCGCCACGATGGCCCGGGCCCGGGCCGCCTCGACGTCGTTCTCGACGACCTGTGCCTCTTCGCGCCGCTTGGCACGGTAGGCGTGGGCCATGGAACGGGAGGCCTGGGCGAGGCGGGTGCTCGCAGGTGACATGCGTGCTCCTGGACACGGTGGTGGGATGCGCGTCGGGCCCCGGCGGAGGTGCACCGCGCGGGGCCCGACAAGGCCATTCTTGCAGTTGCCGACCCAGTGCCAAACCAGGTCCGCCGAGCGGGGAATGCGCTGGTCAGCGGGTGCGTCGACGCAGGCTGTGGGCCAGCGCCAGCAGGGCGATCCAGGCGGGACCGACGTAGAGGGCCACCCGGTAGTCCGGGATGAAGGCCATCAGCACGACGACGCCCGCCAGACAGGCCAGCACCAGGTAGTTGGACCACGGGGACCACGGCATCCGGAAGCCCAACCGGGAGACCTCGTCGGCGCCGAGCCGCTGGCGGAACTTGAGCTGGGTGACCACGATCATCGCCCAGTTGAAGATGCCCGCGATGAGCGCGACGGAGATCACGTAGAGGAAGACCTTGCCGGGCAGCAGGAAGTTGAGCAGCACCGCCAGGGCGGTGACGGCGGAGCTGGCCAGCACGCCCACCCAGGGGCTGCCGGCCTTGTTCAGCCGCCCCAGCACGGCGGGGGCATTGCCCTGCCGGGCCAGCGAGTACAGCATCCGCCCATTGGAGTAGAGGCCGGAGTTGTAGGCGGAGACGGCGGCGGTGAGCACGACGACGTTGAGGATGGTGGCGGCGCTGCCGATGCCCAGCTTGCTGAAGATGGTCACGAAGGGCGAACCCTCCTTGCCCACCTGGTTCCACGGGAACAGGCACAGCATCACGAAGATGGCACCGACGTAGAAGATCAGGATCCGGGCCACCACCTGGTTGATGGCCTTGGGGATGGAGCGACGGGGGTCGTCGGCCTCACCGGCGGTGATGCCGATCAGCTCGACTCCGCCGAAGCTGAACAGTACGACGACCATCGCCATCGTCAGGCCCGAGATGCCGGTGGGGAAGAAGCCGCCGTGGGCCCACAGGTTGGAGATGCCGGTGGCGTCACCGCCATTGCCCCAGCCGAAGCAGATGATGCCCAGGCCGAAGAGGATCATCGCGACGATGGCGGTCACCTTGATGATGGCGAACCAGAACTCGAACTCCCCGAAGGCCCGCACGCTGACCAGGTTGATCGCCGTGACCAGCACCAGGAAGACGGCGCTGGAGACCCATTCGGGCACGCCCGGGAACCAGAACTGGACGTAGCTGCCCACCACGACCAGTTCCGCCATGGAGACGGCGATGTAGTTGAACCAGTAGTTCCAACCGGAGAAGAAGCCGGGGAAGGCGCCCCAGTTCTCGTAGGCGTAGTGACTGAAGGCGCCCGAGACCGGAGTGTGGACACTCATCTCGCCCAGCGCCCGCATGATCAGGAAGATCACGGCGCCGCCCAGCAGATAGGCCAGCAGGATGGCGGGCCCGGCCATGGTGATGGAGGCGCTGGAGCCGTAGAACAGGCCGGTGCCGATGGCGCCGCCCAGGGCGATCAGCTGGATGTGCCGGTTCTTCAAGGAGCGTTGCAACCCCCGGTCATGGGTGGCGACGGGGGATGGTGGTTGGCTGGGCGCGCTCATGGGCGACGAGTGTAGACCCGCGCGCCCAGCGCGCCGCTCAGGCGAGCGAGAGGAAGAGCTTCTCCATGGCGGCGAGGTCCTCGTCACGCGAGGGGTTCTCGTCGGTGAGGCAGCGCTGCATGCCGGTGGAGATCAGGGAGAAGCCGGCCCGGTCGAGGGCCTTGGAGCAGGCCGACAGCTGGGTGAGGACCTCGCGGCAGTCGCGTTCCTCCTCGATCATCCGGATCACGGCGCCGAGCTGGCCCTGCGCGCGGCGCAGGCGCTTGAGGACGGCATCGAGGTCTTCGGCAGGAATCTCCACGGCAGCTCCTTGGCTGGTCTCACCGACGGGTGTCGGTTGGGCGGGCAAGGTTCACCTTCCCATGATTCGGCTGAACAGGCCGCCCGTCTTCTTCTGGTCGGGATGACCGTTGCACCACTGGCTGGCGGGCACGGAGGCCTTGACCTGCGCGACGTGCTGGCCGCAGCCGGCCCAGGTGGTCTTGCCGCAGGACTTGCAGGTGACGGGACGGCACATGGTTTTCTCCTCTGTCGGGTCTGGACCTGTTCGGGTCCGGACCTGTTCGGGCGAGCGCCGGGGGACGATGATGGTGATGTCCCCGGCAGAACGTGTTGATGGACTTCACTTTATACCCCCGGGGGTATAGGATCAAGACATGGACATCGTGATCATTGGAGGCGTCGCGGCAGGTATGTCGGCGGCCGCCCGTCTTCGCCGCCTCGACGGCACAGCCCGCATCACCGTCATCGAGCGAAGCGGCAACATCTCCTTCGCCAACTGCGGCCTGCCCTACCACGTCGGCGGGGTGATCGAGCAGCGCGACGCCCTGCTGCTGCAGACCCCGCAGGCCATCAAGGCCCGCTTCGACATCGACGTCTTCGTCGGCACCGAGGCCACCGCCATCAACCGCGAGGCGCACACCGTCACCGTGCGTGAGGTCTCCTCCGGCGCCACCCGCGAGCTGCACTACGACAAGCTCGTCCTGGCTCCCGGCGCCAGCCCCGTGCGGCCTCCGCTGCCCGGCATCGAGCGCGCCCTGGGCCTGCGCAATGTGGAGGACGTCGACGCCATCGTCGCCGCCGTTCCCGCCGCGAAGAGCGCCGTCGTGATCGGCGGTGGCTTCATCGGTGTCGAGATGGCCGAGAACCTGGTGCACCGCGGGCTGCGGGTCTCCCTGGTGGAGGCCACCGCCCAGGTGATGGCCCCGCTGGACCCGGAGATGGTCGCTCCCGTGCACGCCGTGCTGCGCGAGAACGGCGTCGACCTGCGGCTGGGGGTGGCCGTCACCTCCATCGGAGAGGGCGAGGTCACCCTGGCCGACGGCAGCACCCTGCCCGGTGACCTGGTGATCGCCGCCATCGGTGTGAAGCCGGAGTCCGGGCTGGCCAGGGATGCCGGCCTGGACCTCAACGAGCGCGGCGGCATCGTCGTCGACGAGACCTTCCACACCAGCGATCCCGACGTCTTCGCCGTCGGTGACGCCGTGGTCAAGCGCGATGCCCTGGACGGCTCGGCCACCCTGGTGCCGCTGGCCCAGACCGCCAACCTGCAGGGCCGGCGCGTCGCCGATGTCATCGCCGGGCGCGACGTGCAGGACCGCCCCGTGCTGGGTACCGCCATCGTCGGGATCTTCGGGCTGCAGGTGGCCTCCACCGGCTGGAACGAGAAGCGTCTGGTGGCCGCGGGCCGCAAGCACCGCATCATCCACACCCACCCCGCCCAGCACGCCGGCTACTACCCGGGAGCGCAGCAGATGGCGCTCAAGCTGCTCATCGACGCAGAGACCGACGAGATCCTGGGCGCGCAGGGCGTCGGCCCGGACGGCGTCGACAAGCGGATCGACGTGATCGCCACGGCGATGACCGGCGGTCTGGCGGCCAGCGACCTGGCCGAGCTGGAACTGGCCTACGCTCCGCAGTTCGGTTCCGCGAAGGACCCGGTGAACATGCTCGGCTTCGTCGCCGAGAACCTGGCCACGGGCCTGAGCCGCAACATCCAGTGGCACGAGCTGGCGGCCGCGCAGGAGGCCGGGGCCACGCTGCTGGACGTGCGGACCCCCGAGGAGTACGAGGCCGGGAAGATCCCCGGCGCCGTGCTGCTGCCCGTCGACGAGCTGCGTGACCGGATCGACGAGCTGCCCGAGGGTGAGCTGGTGGTGCACTGCGCCGTCGGGATCCGTGCGCACATCGCCGCGCAGATCCTGGCGGCCGCCGGGCGCCCCGGGGCGCGCAACCTCGATGGCGGCTACAAGACCTGGCTCGCGGGCACCGGCCAGTGATTCTGGTCAGGTGACCCATCTTCCCGATCGAGCGTTGGAGAGTCTTTGACACGTTCAAAGTGCACTGGGGGTGCGGCCAGCGCTCGATCGGGACGGAGCCGGCGGGTGGGCCCCGGAAAACTGATCACACCGGCTGCGCATTCGCGCACTCCGACTGCGTGATTCTGGCCCTGACAAGGCGTGGGGGAAATGATCAGGGCATGGAGATCATCATTTGTCCCGACGTCGATTCCGTGGGCCGCGTGGCCGCTGCCAAAGTGGCGCAGGTGGTGGCCGATGCAGGCCCCCAGGCAGTGCTCGGTGTGGCGACGGGGTCGTCGCCCCTGGCCACCTATGAGCACCTCGCCAAGCTCGTCGAGGCGGGCAGCCTGGACCTGACGCAGGCCCGTGCCTTCGCCCTGGACGAGTACGTCGGCCTGCCCGAGGGGCACCCGGAGAGCTATGCCGCGGTGGTGCGCCGCACCGTCACCGAACCGCTGCGGATGGACCCGGCGCGCGTCCAGACCCCGGACGGCTGTGCTGCGGACATCGCCCAGGCGGCCAAGGACTATGAGCGGCAGATCCGCGACGCCGGTGGGGTGGACGTGCAGGTCCTGGGAATCGGGGGCAATGGCCACATCGGCTTCAACGAACCGGGCTCCTCCTTCGCCTCCCGGACCCGGATCAAGACCCTGGCCGCGGCCACCCGCGCCGCGAATGCCCGCTTCTTCCCCCGCGCGGACGACGTCCCTCGCCACTGCCTGACCCAGGGGCTGGGCACCATCATGGATGCCCGTGAGGTGGTCCTCGTCGCCCAGGGCGCCCAGAAGGCCGACGCGGTGGCAGCGATGGTGGAGGGCCCCGTCACCGCCTCCTGCCCGGGCAGCCTGCTGCAGTTCCACGAGCACGCCACGATCGTCGTCGACGAGGACGCCGCAGTGCACCTGGCCCGGGCTGACTACTACCGTGAGTCCTACCGGAACAAGCCGGCCTGGCAAGGATTTGAGGACAAGCTGTGATCATCAGCGCCCACCGTCTGTTCACCGGCACCGAACTGACCGGCCCGGGATGGGTGCGCACTGCGGGTGACCAGATCGTTCAGGTGGGGCAGGGCAGTGCCCCCGAGGCGCCCGACCTGGCCCTGGAGGAGGACGAGATCCTCGCGCCCGGCTTCGTCGACGCCCACTCCCATGGCGGTGGCGGAGCCTCCTTCTCCACCACCAGCGACGCCGACATCGACACCGTGCTGGCCCTGCACGCGAGCCACGGCACCACCACGATGATGGCCAGCCTGGTCACCGGCACCATCGACGAACTGTGTGAGCAGGTGCGGGTGCTCTCCCGTCGTGTGCACGCCGGGGACCTGATCGGGATCCACCTCGAGGGGCCGTGGCTCAGCCCGGACCGCAAGGGTGCCCACGACGAGGGCCTGCTGCTGGCGCCCCGGCCGGATGACATCTCCCGGATCCTGCTGGCCGGCGAGGGAACGGTGGGGATGGTCACCCTGGCACCGGAGCTGGAGGGGGCGCCGGAGGCCATTGCGCACTTCCTGTCCGCCGGGACCCTGGTTGCCGTAGGGCACACCTCCTGCGACTACGACACGGCACGCCGGGCCATCGAGCTGGGCGCCACCGGTGCCACCCACCTGCTCAACGCCATGCCCGGCCTGGGCCACCGCGAACCGGGCCCGGTGCTGGCCCTGCTGAGCGATCGTCGCGTCTTCCTGGAGTTCATCCTCGATGGCGTGCACGTCCACCCGGACCTGGTGTCGATGTGGGTCTCCCAGTACCCGGAGCGGGCCGTGCTGATCACCGATGCGATGGCCGCCACCGGGCAACCCGACGGTGACTACGTGCTCGGGGCCCTGCCGGTGAGCGTCGTCGACGGCGTCGCCCGGATTGCGGGCACCGACACCATCGCCGGTTCCACCCTCACCCTGGACCGGGCGGTGGCCCTGGCCGTCGCCTCCGGGGTGGACCGGGCCGTTGCCCTGCGTGCCGCGACCTCCAACCCCGCCCGCTATGTCGGCTGCGCCGACCGGGGCTTCCTGGAGGCGGACTGTCGGGCGGACCTCGTGGTGCTCGACGACGCCATGGCCGTACGGCGCGTGATGCTGCGCGGCGAGTGGTTCAGCGCCTGACGGTGGAGCTGTATTAGGCCTTCTTCGCGCTCATCGGGCCCAGTAGTTCCGGCACGGTCACCAGCGTGTAACCCCTGCCCTGCAAGGCCTTCAACAGGCCAGGCAGGGCCCGGGCCGTTGACGGGTGGATGTCGTGCATCAGGATGATGGCACCGGGGTGAGCGCCGGCCAGGGCTCGCTGGGTGGTCACCGCGCTGCTGTGGTTCTTCCAGTCCTCGGTGTCCACGTCCCACAGGACGAAGGGCAGCCCGGTGTGGGGCGTGGCCTGGACGAAGGAGCCATAGGGCGGCCGAACGGAGAAGGGCCCCTGCCCGGAGGCCCGCCGGATGGCATTGCTGGTGCGGGTCAGCTCCCGGGTGGCGGGGGCCTGACCCATGCGGGCGAGGTCCGCGTGCGTCCACGAGTGGTTCCCGATCTCCATTCCCAGCTCCCGTGCGCGCCGCATGATGGCGGGGTGGGCCTGCACTCGTGGCCCCATCACGAAGAAGGTGGCGTGGGCCTTGGCTGCCTTCAGGGCATCCAGGATGCCCGCCGTCAGCGGTCCTGGTCCGTCGTCGAAGGTCAATGCGATGTACCTGGCCTTGTGGCAGTCGGTCCGTGGGGCGGGTGATGCGACGCGGGCCGGCGTGCCGACCGTGGCTGGGGATGTCGCGCGGATGGGCGCCCCGGGCCGAGGTGCGGGGATGGCGCCGTCCTGCGTGGCGCTCGCGGGGCGTGCCAGGGCGTTGCTGCTGGTTGCTGGTGGATGGCTGATGCAGCCGGACAGCACGGTTAGCAGGGGGAGCAGGAGGCACGGGGTGAGGCGGCTGGATGGCATGGCTCCACAGCTACCAGCGGGGCCGGGTCACACTATTGGTCCTGTCTGGTTTGAATACTTTTTCTTGGAGGGTTCTCGGCGGTCTCTCATGTGCGCCGCTCATGCTGTCTCAACATGAGCGCAACCCTGGGTTGGGGATGGGGCCATCAGCGCCCAGATGCAGGGTGCGCTGGACCCCGTCGACGGTGAGCTGGAGCTTGTCCGACGATGACCAGTGCACGTCCCGCACGGAGCCGGTGTCCCCACTGATGCACCCGACGTCCCAGTAGCGGCTGCGTGCTCCGTGGGTCTCCTGCAGTCGCAGGCTCTGTTGGAGCTCACCCGCCGACGGCACTTTGGTGACGTGGAATTCGAGGCGGCCGTCGGGCGAGCGGTAGGAACCACCGTCGTAGGTCCCGCCCAGGACCTGCCCCACCAAGGTCAGCCCGATCACCGCCAGCAGCGTGCCGATGCTCACCACCAGCGCGCCGCGGACGCGGTTGTGTCGCAGGAACATGCCGGTGGCCCCGGCCCCGAAGGCCAGTAGTGCGAAGTGAGTGGACGAGGGCAGCGCCTCGGCCGCCAGGATCCCCTGGTGGCCGCCGTAGCGGTGGGAGACCCACCCCAGTGCCAGGCAGAGGACGGCCAGCACAGCGCCTGTCAGCTCGGGCAGCAGTGGGCGCGTGGTGGGGCGCACGCGGACTGCTTGACTGGACATGTGTCCCAGAATCTCGTCCCATCGGCCCGTTTCCGGCCGTGAGGCGATTCCCGTCAGGTGGTCAACAGGCTGGCCGGATGGAGGGGGCATGATGTGGACATGAGCGATCCTCGACGACGAGCCCGCGTCATCGACGCCCTGCGCAGCGGCGTGGTGCCCGCCACCGGATGCACCGAACCCGCCCGTCGCCGTCCCAGACGAGCCCCAGCACGGAACTGCTGCGCACCCTCACACTGCGGGAGGTGTACGAGATCGCCACCACCGCGCCGTTGGAGCAGATCGACTTCATGCTGGAGGCCGAACGGATGAACCGGGAGCTGGTCGAGGCCGGACTGGCCGGTCACTACGGCCTGGACCTGGGCGCCACGATGATGCGGGCCGCCAGCGCCGGTCTGGGCTCGGATGACCTGACCACCCGGATGACGGCCCTCACCGCGGCCGCCTCGGACGCCCGGATGGGCGGCGCGCCCCTGCCGGCGATGACCAATGCCGGATCCGGCAACCAGGGGATCACCGCGACGGTGCCGGTGACGATGGCAGCGGACCATGTCGGCGCGACGGACGAACAGCGCATCCGGGCGCTGACGCTCAGCCATCTCACGGCGCTGTACATCCACGCCGGTCTGCCCGTGCTGAGCGCCTTCTGCGCCGCGGCCACGGCGGGGATGGGCAGTGCGGCAGGCGTCGCCTACCTGCTGGACGGGCGCTACGAGACCGTCGAGCGGGCGGTGTCGACGATGTGCGGGGACACCGTCGGGATGGTCTGCGACGGGGCGGCGCCCAGCTGCACGCTGAAGGTGGCGTCGTCCGTGGGTTCCGCGTCGCGGGCCGTGGTGCTGGCCCTGGCGGAGCAGCGTGTGGACGGCAGCAATGGGATCGTCTGTGACGACGTCGACGAGACGATCCGTGGCCTGGGACGGCTGGCCACGACGTCCAGCGTCGCCACGGATCCGCAGATCCTGCAGATCATGCTGGGCAAGACCCGGCGGGAACCGGGTGCAACCACGCAGGGCGGTGGGGCGTAGTCAGGGTGAAGGCCAGTGGGGCCGGGTTCGAGGAGGAGCCATGAGGAGTCATCGTCTGTCCGTCGTTGCCGCATCCGCTCTGATGCTTGCCGGTGCCGCCTGCGGCACCGAGGAGTCGACTCCCGCCGCTCCCACGTCCACGCCGGCGGCCGAGCCACCCACGACGTCCACGCCCGCCACGACGTCCACCTCGGCCGAGCCCGTCGGGGCCAAGGACTACACCACCACGGGCGGCGCGGGCGAGGGTCTCTACTTCACCGCCGGGGCCCTGCACTGCGGCATCACGCGGAGCATCACTGGTTGTCAGTCGGAGGCGCTGGTGAAGAATCTCCCCGAATGTGATGACCCGGACACCAAGGCCCCCTTCGTGGCGCTGGTGGCCAGCGAGCCCAGCGGCACCTGCACCACCCAGGGCGTCTTCCTCGCCGACCCCTCCGGCGGCAAGGTCAAGGAGCTTCCCGTCGGCCAGACCTTGAGCTCCCATGGGGCCACCTGCGAGGTCGTCGCCGTGGGCTCGGTGCGCTGTTCGTCGCCGCTGGGCTCGTTGGTTGCCAATCCGCAGCAGTTCACCCTGAAGGTCAAGGCCTGACCGGCAGGCGCAGCATCATCCGGGTGCCGCTGCCGGGACCCTCGCTGGCCGCCTCCAGGCTGCCGCCGTGGGCGCGGGTCAGGGCGCGGGCGATGGACAGTCCGACACCCGTGCCCCCGTCGTCGGCATGGCGTCGGGAACCGTCGGCCCGGTAGAAGCGCTCGAAGACGTGCGGCAGGTGGTCGGGGCTGATCCCGTCCCCGTCATCCTCCACGCGCAGCACCAGGGCGTCGCCGTCCCGTGCGGTGGCCACGCGCACGTGGCCACCGGCCGGGGTGTGTTGCAGGGCATTGCGGACCAGGTTGTCCAGCACCTGCCCCAGGCGCACCGGGTCGACGGTGGCGCCGAGCCCCGGTGGGCAGTCCGTCTCCAGCGCGACGCCCTTGGCCTCCGCGGCCGGGGCGAAGGCGCTGAGTGTCGCGCGGACCAGGTCCTCGATCCGGATGTCCTGCAGGTCCAGGGAGACCTGCCCCTCCTCCACGGCCGAGACCCGGGCGATGTCATCGGCCAGCCGGGTGAGGCGCTCGGCCTGCCGGGTGATGGTCTGGATGGCCTCGGCCTGGCCGACCATCTCGTCCTGCAGGGCCTCCACGGTGACTCCGATGGCTGCCAACGGCGTGCGCATCTCGTGCGAAAGGTCCGTCAGCATCCGACGGCGGGTGGTCTCGGTCTGCTCGATCCTCTCGGACATGGCGTTGAAGGCCTCGCCCACCTGCCGCAGTTCGCGGTCGCTCCGGTCGAGGCGGACGGGCCGGGCGTGGTCACCGCGGCTGACCCGGCGGGCGGCCGTCGCGAGTTCCGCCAGGCTGGCGGACATCCTGCGGGCCAGCAGCACGGAGGCGGCCAGCGCTCCGATGATGGCGACACCCAGCCCCACGGCCAGCGAGGTGAGTCCCGCCGAACGGAAGGCCTGCTCGGCATGCTCGAGGACGTGCGGCTGGTTCCCGTGGCCCGCCTGGTGCATGTGCTGGGCAAAGATCCCGGGGCCCAGCAGGGCGGCGGTCATCAGGACGGTCAGTCCGAGCGCCGCCAGAACCACCACCTGGGTGAGCACCAGGCGCCGGGCCAGGCTGGAGCTCACGAGCCCGACCCCATCCGGTGCCCGACGCCGCGCACGGTGGTGATGTAGCGCGGGCTGGCGGGGTCGTCGCCCAGTTTGCGACGCAGGTTGGCCACGTGCACGTCCACCAGGTGGTCATCCCCGCCGCGGTCTCCTCCCCACACCTCTGTGGTCAGCTGGTGCCGGGTGAGCACGGTGCGGGGCCTGCGGGCCAGGGCCTGCAGCAGGTCGAACTCGGTGCGGGTGAGGTCCACCGGATTCCCGTCCACCAGCGCCTCCCGGGAGTCGGGCAGCACGACGAGGTCTCCGAAGACCCAGCGGGTGGGGGCGGCGTGGGGTGCATCGCGGCGGGGACGGCGGAGCAGCACCTGCACCCGGGCCACCAGTTCGCGGGCGCTGAAGGGTTTGGTCATGTAGTCGTCGGCGCCGACCGAGAGCCCCACCAGGGTGTCCAGCTCCTCGGCGCGCGCGGTGAGCATCAGGACATAGCAGTCGCTGAAGGTGCGGATCCGGCGGCACACCTCGATCCCGTCGAGACCGGGCAGCCCCAGGTCCAGGACCACGACCTCGGGCTGCCAGTCGCGGGCCGTGTCCACCGCCTCCAGTCCGTCGGCGATGCCTCGGCAGGTCAGGCCGGCGCGCTCCAGGTAGTTGACCACGGTGCCACGAAGCACCGGCTCGTCCTCCACAACCAGGACGCGGATGGGCTGGGGATCAGTCATGACCACCAGTCCACCACGCGTCGAGCAGGGCCAGCCAGCACAGCCCGGGGCATGGGCCGTCAGGGCATGTGGTGGCCACTGTGGTCCATCGGGGTACTGGCCGGGGCGGACGGGGAGTGCTGCATCGGCTGGGCCTCGTGGCCCATGACGGCGGGGTCCAGCATGCCGAAGATCATCGCGATGTGGGCGACGACCAGGAAGATCGCGACAAAGGTGACGTGCAGGCGGCGTCGAGCGTGGTCGTCGCGGCCCAGCAGGCCCGTCTCCACCAGGGTGATGCCCACCATGGGGATGGCGCCCAGCAGGTAGGCCAGCACCGCGATCACGTCGGCGGGGCCACGCCACAGGCCCTTGCTGGTGAGGGGTCCGACGGCGTGGATGAGGAGGTGCAGCGTGATCCCGATCATCACCGGCCCGGCCACCAGCCCGGCCCAACGGCTCAGCGAGTGCACCCAGGCAGGGGCATTGCGGTTGAGCAGGATGACCAGTTCGGTGATGGCCAGCGTCTCGGCCAGCACGACGGGCACGGCCATGAAGAGCAGCAGGTTCCACGGTTGCTGGACACTGAGCAGCTCCATGTAGTGGGTCATCGGCATCGCCATGGCAGCGCCGGTGGTGCGGTCATGGGACAGCAGGGCCCAGGCCACGGCCACGACGGTGGCGATGGCCGCGAAGGTGAGGCTGCTGCGACGGGTGGGGGAGGTCTTCTCGTTCATGCCCATCAGCCTGTGCCGCGGGTCTCCAGCCAGCCCCAAGCCCACCTCAAGATCTGGTCAATCCTGGCGCGTCCCAGCCGCGCACATCGATGCCGTAGCGCGTGGGGTCGGCAAGGAAGCGGCGAAGGTGCTCGGCCTGGCCCAGGTCCCACCAGTCCACCGGCGCCATGCCCTGCTCGTCGAGTTGCAGCAGCTTCGCGCCCGGGGCCGCCGCGACGACGGGGGAGTGGGTGGCCACCAGCAGCTGCATCCCGTCGCGGGCCAACTGGCCCAGGGTCTGCGCCAGCGCCACCTGCGAGGTGAAGCTCAACCCGGCCTCGGGCTCGTCGAGCACCAGCAGGCCGGCATTGCGCATCTGCACCAGCCGGGAGTCCAGCAGTTGGTTGAAGGCCTGGCCGTGGGAGAGCTCGTGGAAGTGCTGCTCACCGTGCAGCGGCGGGTTCTCCTCCAGGTAGGTGAGCAGGCCGTGGATGGTCTCGGCGCGCAGGAAGTAGCCCCGCTTCGAGGCCCCCGCACCACGCACCAGCCGCAGCGCCTCGTGCAGTGGGGACTCCGATTCCCGGGTCCGGTTCTGCGCCCCGGTGCTGCCGCCCTCCGGGTTGAGCCCGAAGGCCAGGGCGATCGCCTCGACGATGGTGGACTTCCCGACCCCGTTCTCCCCGACCAGGATCGTCAACGGTCCCAGCTCCAGCCTGTCGCGCAAGAGCTGGGCGACGGGCGCCAGGGTGAATGGCCAGCCGTCGGGCCACCGGTCCGCGTCGGCGACGACCTCCCGGATGGGCAGCTGCTGGATCCTCATGCTCGAAGACTAGGGGCCGGTTCGGACATTTCCTTCCCGTACGGCGACGCTTTGCCCTGACGCAGCATCAGGGCGGAAGACTCATGGACGTGACCCAGAATCCGTCGCCGACGAGAACCCGCGGCGCCACCTTTCCCATCTATCTGGCGGCCAGTGCCGCCAGCCTGTTCGGCAATGCGGCCATCAACATCGTGCTGCCCTGGCTGGTGCTGGAGCGCACCGGCAACCCGTCACTCGCCGGGACGGTGGCGGCGGTCAGCGCCGTGCCGTCGGCCATCGCGGCCCTTGCCGGTGGGCACCTGATCGACCGCTTCGGCCGCCGCCGGATGAGCGTCCTGGCGGACATCGGCTCCGCGGCCTCGGTCGCGGCCCTGGCCGTCGTCGACCGGTTGACCGGCCTGGACCTGACCTGGTTCATCGTGCTGGGCATCACCGGTGCCCTCTTCGACCTGCCCGGCATGACGGCCCGCGAGACACTGATGGCCAATGTCAGCCACACCTCGGGCCGTTCGGTCGATGCCATCGCGGGTGCGCGGCAGGGTGTCTTCGGGCTGTCCTTCCTGCTGGGGCCGGCCATTGCGGGCCTGCTGCTCACCTGGCTGCCGGCCATCGGCGTGGTGTGGATCACCGCGGCCTGTTCCGCGTCGGCCGCGGTGCTGATCGCCGTGATGCCCTTGACCCCGATGCCGGAGGATCCAAGCCCCGAGGAAAATCCGCTGGGTGCGCTGGCGACGGTGCGACGATCCCGGCCGCTGACGCTGCTGATCGTGCTCAATGTCATCTCCACCCTGCTGGTGGCGCCCCTGCTGGCGGTGCTGCTGCCCGCACACTTCCAGGCCATGGGCCGGCCGGACCGCTTTGGCCTGTCGATGTCTGCCTTCGCCATCGGCACCGTGCTGGGCGGCGGTGTCTACGCCGGCCTGCTCAAGACACGACGCCTGGTGGCGTGGGTGGCGGGCAACCTGTTCTTCCTGCTCAGTTTCCTGCTGATCGCCCCGATGAGCGGATTCTGGCTGCCTGCGCTCGGCATGCTGGTGGCGGGCATCGGGCAGGGCATCCAGGGGCCGATCGTCTCGGTGCTGCTCACCGAACACGTCCCGGAGCGGCTGCGCGGACGCATCTTCGGGTTGCTCACCTCGCTGGGTGCGTTGGCCAGCCCCGTCGGCCTGGGCCTGATGGCCGTCCTGCTGGCGGGTCATCCGCTGCGGGTGGGTGGTTGGGCGCTGGCCACCGCCTGGG
The DNA here is from genome assembly GCF_003752415.1 of Luteococcus japonicus. NCBI lineage: Bacteria > Bacillati > Actinomycetota > Actinomycetes > Propionibacteriales > Propionibacteriaceae > Luteococcus > Luteococcus japonicus. Next base: position 2,663,162 of record NZ_RKHG01000001.1, read on the forward strand.
CACCCGTCGCCATCTGGGCCTGCCTCTCACCCGGGCTGAGGGGGTGGCTGGTCCGTGCTGACGATCAGTGAGGTGGCCCAGTATGCGGGAGTGAGCGTTCGTGCGGTGCGGCACTACCACCAGCTGGGCCTGCTCCCCGAACCCGTTCGCGACGAGCTGGGACACCGCCGCTATGACGCCGCCGCCCTGGTGATGCTGCGCCGGATCTCGACCCTGGCCGACGCGGGGGTGCCATTGCGACGGGCCCTCGACGAGGCGGTGGCCTCAGAGGACCATCGAAGCGACCCAACCGGCCAGTAGCAGCGGGATGTTGTAGTGCAGGAAGGTCGGCAGGACCGTGTCACGGATGTGGTCGTGCTGGCCGTCGGCGTTGAGGCCGGCGGTGGGGCCGAGCGTCGAGTCCGAGGCGGGAGAACCCGCGTCACCCAGCGCGCCGGCGGTGCCGATGATGGAGACGGTCGCCAACGGCGAGAAGCCCAGTGACGCGCACAGCGGCACGAAGATGGTGGTGATGATCGGCAGGGTGGAGAAGGAGGAGCCGATGCCCATGGTCACCAGCAGGCCGACCAGCAGCATCACGAAGGATCCCATCAGCTTGGAACCGCCGAAGATGTCGGCGCTGGCCTTGACCAGGGAGTCCACCTGGCCGGTGTCGGTCATCACCTGGGCGAAGCCCTGCGCGGCAATCATGATGAAGCCGATCATGGCCATCATCTTCATGCCGGAGTCGAAGACGGCGTCGGCCTCGCTCCACTTGATCACCCGGGCGGCGACGAAGACGGCGAAGCCCACCAGGGCACCCAGCAGCAGGGAGTCGGCCCAGATCTGGACGACGAGGCACAGCACCACGGCCGCCAGCGCGACGCCGATCCGGTAGGTGCTGACCGGCTCGCCCAGGTGCACGTCGCCCTGGCCCTCGATCGGGCGGTCCTCGTAGTGGCGGGGCTTGCGGTAGCTGAACAGCACCGCGACCAGCAGGCCGGAGGCCATGCCCAGCGCCGGGATGCCCATCGCCTTCATCACGTTGATGCCGTCGGTCTCCAGACCGGCCTTGTCGATGTTGGCGAGCAGGATGTCGTTGAGGAAGACATTGCCGAAGCCGTAGGGCAGGTACATGTAGGTGGTGACCAGGCCGAAGGTCATGATGCAGGCCAGCAGGCGACGGTCCACGTCGAAGCGGTTGAAGACCAGCAACAGCGGCGGCACCAGCAGCGGGATGAAGGCGATGTGGATGGGCACCAGGTTCTGGCTCATGATGGCGGCCACCAGCAGCACGCCCAGCAGGCCCCACTTGAGACCCTTGCTGCGGGCGCTGTCCTCGTCGCCTGCCTTGCGGATCACCCACGAGGCGAACGCCTGCGGCATGCCGGAGCGGGCGATGGCGACGGCGAAGGCGCCCAGCATCACGTAGCTCAGGGCAATCGAGGCGCCGTTGGCGATGCCCTCGGTGAATGACTCCATGGTGCGGGTCATGCCCATCCCGGCGCTGATCCCGCCCACCAGGGCCCCGAGGATCAGGGAGATCACGACGTGCACCCTCGCGAAGGACAGGGCGAGCATGACGACAACGGCGAGCACGACGGCATTCATGGGCAGACTCCAGGTGTGGGGGGGGGAATCGTGTTCACGGTAGTCGGTGACCGCTGGCCTGTCTCCTCGGCGGCCGAGCGTCGAGACATGGGGCGGGGTCGGTCCCGTGGGTACGGCTCAGGCGAGGGAGGAGAATTCCGAACTGGCAGGATGGAGCCATGACCCTGACCGCGCTCCGCAGCCGGGCCGTCGCACTGGCCGTGGCATGTGGTCTGTCCGGCGTCTGTCTGGCCGGGCCGGCCGTCCCCGTGCCCGGGGCCAGCGCTGCCGGAACCTGGTCCTCCGAGGTACTCTCGTCGTCGGAGGCCATGGGCGGTGGCTGCGCCGAACAGCTCTTCGTGGGGGTTCGCGGTTCCGGGGAGCCGGCGCCCTTCGGGCCCACCATCGCGTCGGTCCGGGACCAACTCTCGGCCACCGTCCCGCTGCGCACCACCGTCGTCTTCGTGGAGTACCCGGCAGTGTCACCGCACACGATGACCCAGGAGGAGGCCGAGAGCCAGCTGCTCGACCAGGACCCGGTGCGGGCTGGCTATGCGGATTCGGTGGCTCGGGGCGTGGCGAACCTGACCGAGCTGGTCATGTGGTCGGCGCAGTCCTGCCCGAAGCAGAAGGTGGTGCTGGCCGGCTTCTCCCAGGGCGCGCAGGTCATCACCACCGCCATGGGAGCCCCGCGGGTGGGAGGGGCTGTGACCACGGCGCTGCTGCTGGGCAACCCGTCGCACTTCCCGGGCCAGAACGTGCGCGAGCTCGACCAGCAGGTGGACACCCCGGCCATCGGGCTGGCCGCCGCCCTCGACTACCTGCGTGCCAAGTCCTTGCCAACTCCCACCACCGACCGCCGCACTGCCGTGCACAACCTGATCACCCATGTCTTCGAACTCCAGAAGGGCACCGTGACCACGGCAGACCTGGCCGGCACGCTGCAGCGCACCCGAGCGGTGCTCCCGGCCGAGGGTTATGCCACCACCTTCTCGGTCTGCCAGAGCGAGGACATGGTCTGCGACGCGGCGCCCGCGATGTCCCGGATCATGGCGTCCTCGAGCACCCTGAGCGACGAGTTCTCGCGCAGCCGCACGGTGCACAACGGCTATGGACCCGTGGTGGCCCGCCAGTCGCTGACCGAGATGGCGCGCATCCTCAATGCCGGGCCGAGCAGCAGCGCCCCGGCCCCGGCACCAGCCGAGGCGACGACCAGCTCCACCGCATCCTCCACCCCGGCCTCGATGGAGCGGGCCGGGAAGTTCGTCGCCCGGCCATGGGTCGCGGCCAGCCTCGGGGCGCTGGCGATGGCCGTCCTCGGGCTCGTCGGATCACTGGTGTGGCGGCGCTTCGGCGGGGGTGCTTCCCGATGAGCCTTCGCCGCCCTTCGCGCAGGGCACTCGCCCTGTCTGGCGCCGTGCTGGCGATGGTGCTCGCGCTGGTGGTCGCCGACTGGGTGGTGCGGCGCACCGTGGAGCAGCGGGTGGCCGCCGCGGCGGAATCCGTCGTGGGCACCCGCCCGAGCGTCGAGATCGGTGGCTGGTCTGCGCTGGTCGGCCTGGCCACGGACCGCTGGTCCAGCGTGCGGCTCACCGCGGAGCAGGCGAGTTCGACCATCGAGGGGCAGGACGTGCGGCTGGCGATGGACCTGGAGGGCCAGGGGGTGGAGGGTCTTGCCCGGGGCGAGACGATCACCACCCGGCGCGCCGTGGGCCATGCGACGCTCGGATGGCAGGACCTGGGCAGGCTGGCCCACATCAGGCTGGCCCCCGCGGGCGACGGTGGCGTCGTGGCCACCACCGATGTCACGGTGATGGGGGAGAGGGTCCCGATGCGGGTCGTCTCGCGCCCCACCATCGCCGTCGACGCGCAGCAGCTGCACCTGATGGAGGCCTCGGCCACTCTCGACGGGGTGGACGTGCCACCCGACGTCGTCAAGGGAATGCTGCCCCGGGTGCAGTCCAGGGTCGCTCTTCCGGCGCTGCCGGGGATGCGTTTCGTGACGGTGCAGGCGGAGACCGACGGGGCGCGGCTCGGGGTGGACGGCCGGGACCTGAGCCTTCGTCGGCCCTGACCTCAGCCCTGCGAGGCGAAGCGGTCCAGGTCTGGTTTGGTGCCCGAGATGATCAGGTGGTCTCCCTCGCGGATCACCGTGTCCGGTTCGGCATAGTGGAAGGGTTCGCCCTCCCTCTTCACCCCGACGACGGTGACCCGGTACTCGGTCCGCACGCCCGATTCGGCGAGGGACCGCTCCCAGGTGCTGGGCGGTGCGGTGACCCGGGCGATCGCGAAGCCGTCCTCGAACTCGAAGTAGTCGATCAGGTGGCGCGCCACCGCGTGTGCCACGCGCAGTCCCGCCGCGGCCTCTGGGTAGATGACGTGGTCGGCGCCCACCCGGTGCAGGATCTCCCCGTGGGTCTGGGAGGAGGCCTTGGCCCACACCTCCTTGATGCCGAATTCCTTGAGCTTGAGGACCGTGACCACCGAGGCCTCCACGTGGGCCATGCCCACCACAGCCACCGTCACGTGGCCCAGGCCCACCTGGTCGAGCGCCTCCGCGTCGGTCGCATCGAGCACCAGGACGTTGTCGAGCTCGAGGGCCAGCCGCGAGACCAGGGCGGGGTCCCGGTCGATGCCGAGCACCTCGACCCCCAGTTCGTTGAGTCGTCGGGCGGCGGCCCGGCCGAAGCGGCCGAGGCCCACCACCAGTGCCGTGTCGGGCGAACCGATCTGTTGCTTGCTGAACATGGCTGTCCTATCCGACCAGGGGGTCTTCTTGGGGAACTTCGTAGCGGCGTGGGCGGCTGTGCAAGGCCAGGGCGGTGGCCACCGTGACGGGGCCGACGCGGCCCAGGAACATCAGCACCATCAGCACGGCCCATGATCCCGGGCGGAGCAGGGGTGTCAGGTTCATCGACAGTCCCACGGTGCCGAAGGCGCTGATCACCTCGAAGGTCAGGGCATGCAGCGGCTGATTCTCCAGGCTTGCCAGCACCAGGATCGCGGTGAAGACGACGGCGGTGGCCAAGGTGGTCACCGCCAGGGCCTGACGGGTCAGGGCCGAGCTGATCTTTCGCCCACCGAAGACGGTCTTGGCCTCGCCGGCGATCTCGGTGGAGACGGCGAGCAGGAGCACCGCGACGGTTGTCACCTTGATGCCGCCGGCTGTGCCCGCCGAACCACCACCGATCAGCATCAACCCGAAGTTGATGGCCAGCGTCGGTTGGCTGGCCTGGGCGTAGTCGATGGAGTTGAAGCCGGCAGTGCGTGGGAAGACGCTCCCACCGAGCGCGCCGAGGGCCTTGCCGGACCACGACTGCCCGCCCAGGGTGCCGGGATTGTTCCATTCGAAGACGACGAAGGTGAGGTAACCCGCCACCAGCAGGGCCAGCGTGCCCAGCACCGTCAGGCGCAGGTGCACGGAGGGGACGCGCCGGCTGGTGTGGCCCCGGTGCCTTTCCAGCAGTTCCAGGTAGACGGGGAAGCCCAGGCCGCCGGCCACGATGGCCACACAGATCGGCAGTATCACGAAGGGGTCGGCGTTGAAGCTGACGAGATTGTCCGAGTAGAGCGCGAAGCCGGCATTGTTGAAGGCCGAGACGGCGTGGAAGAAGCCCCGCCACAGGGCGGAGGGCAGCTCGTACCCGAGGCAGAGGAAACGTCCGGTGAGCAGCACCATGATGGCGCCCTCCGCGGCCATCGTCATGGTCAGGATGCGGCGAGGGATGTTCTCGATCCCGGTGATCGTGGAGCGGGTCTCGGTCTGCGCCAGGCGGGCCGTGCGATGGTCCACCCGGCGCACCACATGGAAGAGCAGCATGCTGGTCAGGGTCATGATGCCGAAGCCGCCGAGCTGGACCAGTGCCAGGATGACCACCTGGCCCAGCGGGCTCCAGTGGGTTGCGGTGTCGACCACGGCCAGGCCCGTGATGCACAGCGCCGACATCGCGGTGAAGGAGGCCTGCCACCACCCGGTGTGGTTGCCCGGCGTGGTGGCGGCGGGAAGCAGCAGCAGGGCGGTGCCGGTGAGCCAGCCGACCAGGTAGGCCAGCGGGACCAGCCGTCCGGGGCGCTGCGAGAAGATTCTACGCACTGCAGCAGCGTAATGCAGCCGTGGCGCTCACCCTGTTCGGCGAAGCGCCACGGCTTTCGGGCGGGGTGTGGATCAACCGGTGCCGATCAGGCGTCGACGACCACCGGGATCACCACGGGGCTGCTGCGGCGGCCGCGCTGGAACCAGTTGGTGACGGTGCGGCGCACCTCGTGCTCCAGCTGCTCCTGCTCCGTGCGGCCTGCGGCCACGGCACTGTGCAGTGCCTTCTGGATCTTTGGCGTGAGCTCCTGGAACTCCTCGTCGCTGGGCAGGGTGCCCTTGCTGATGTACTCGGGGTCCTCGACGATGTTGCCGGTCTTCGGATCGATGAAGAGCAGCACGGTGACCATGCCGTCCTCGGCCAGGGCGCGACGCTCGGCGAGGGTGTCGTCATTGACGACGTCCACCTGGCCGCCCTCGACGAAGACCTGGCGGGCGGGAACCTGCCCGACCACCTGGATCCGGCCCTTGACCAGGTCGATCACCGCACCGTCGCGCACGACGACGACGTGGTCCTCCGGGACGCCGGTGCGCTTGGCGATGCTGGCCTGGGCGTCCAGGTGGCGCCACTCGCCGTGGATCGGCAGCACATTGCGGGGCTTGATGATGTTGTGGCAGTAGGCCAGCTCGCCCGCCGAGGCGTGGCCGGAGGTGTGCACCTTGGCATTGCCCTTGTGCACCACATTGGCGCCCAGTTCGGAGAGCTGATTGATGATGTTGTAGATGGAGCTCTCGTTGCCGGGGATCAGCGAGCTGGCCAGAAGCACGGTGTCACCGGGGCCCACCTTGATCTGGTGGTCGTTCTTGGCGATCCGGGCCAGGGCCGCCATCGGCTCGCCCTGCGAACCGGTGCAGATCAGCACGGTCTTGTTGTCGGGCATCCGGGTGAGGTCGCGGTGGTCCACCAGCACGCCCTCGGGGATCTTGAGGTAGCCGAGGTCGCGTGCGATGCCCATGTTGCGCACCATGGAGCGGCCGACGAAGGCCACCTTGCGGCCATGCTCCTGGGCGGCGTCGATCACCTGCTGGATGCGGTGCACGTGGCTGGCGAAGCTGGAGACGATGATCCGCTTCGGGGAGGTGCGGAAGACCTCGGCGATGGCGGGGGCCAGGTCACGCTCGCCGGTGGTGAAGCCGGGCACCTCGGCATTGGTGGAGTCGGGCATGAAGACGTCGACGCCCTCCTCCCCGAAGCGGGCGAAGGCGCGCAGGTCCGTGATGCGCTCGTCCAGCGGGAACTGGTCCATCTTGAAGTCGCCGGTGTTCAGCACCGTGCCGCCCGCGGTGCGGACGAAGACGGCCAGACCATCAGGGATGGAGTGGTTCACCGCGGCGAACTCGCAGTCGAAGGTGCCGATGTGGACGCGGTCGCCCTCGCGGACGGTGCGGAGCACGGGCTTGATCCGGTACTCCTGCAGCTTGGCGCTGATCAGGGCCAGCGTCAGCCCGGAGCCGATCAGCGGGATGTCGGGGCGCAGCTGCAGCAGGTAGGGCACGCCGCCGATGTGGTCCTCGTGGCCGTGGGTGAGCACGATGCCCTCGACGTCGTCGAGGCGGTCTGCGATCCAGGCGAAGTCCGGCAGGATCACGTCGATGCCGGGCTGGTCGGGGTCCGGGAAGAGGACTCCGCAGTCGATGATGAGCATGCGTCCGTCGAATTCGAGGACGTGCATGTTGCGGCCCACCTCACCCAGGCCACCGAGTGGGATGAGGCGCAGCACGCCCTTCTCTGCGGGGGCGGGTTCGCCGGTGCGTGGGCGGGGCTTGCGGGTCTGGTTGGAACGATTTCGAGCCATGGGTGCTCCTTCGTGAGCGTTCAGGTGCCGGCCGGGCCAGCGTGGTCGTGGGTCAGGGATTCGAGCGTGACGTCGGGGTTGCGCTGGCCGAACCAGCGGGCCTGCCAACTGTCAGCGAACAGCGCCAACCAGGTGCCGTCGCTGCGCTCGGCTGCCTCGGCGCCCGGATAGGCGTCGACGGCGGGGGCATCCTGCTTCTGGATGCCCATGGCCAGCCCGAGAGGGAGCTGGTCCAATCGGATCGGAGCATGGAATTCGTGCTCCATGCGGTGCGAGACGACCTCGAACTGCATGGGGCCGACGGCGGCGAGGATCGGCATCTGGCTGGGGCGACGCTCGGAGCGCAGCACCTGGATGACGCCCTCCTGGTCCAGCTGTTCGATGCCGCGCTGGAACTGCTTGTGCTTCGACGGGTCCATCGCGCTGGCCTGCCGGAAGTGCTCCGGCGGGAAGGTGGGGATCTCCGGGAAGGTGACGGGTTCCTCGAGGTAGAGGCTGTCCCCGGCGCGCACGTCGCCGGCATTGACCAAGCCGATCACGTCGCCGGGCCACGCCTCCTCGATGGTCTCACGTTCCCGTCCGAAGACACCCGACGCGTACTTGGTGGCCAACTGACGGCCGGTGGCGGCGCGGGTCACCACGTCACCGCGGTGGAAGATGCCGGAGCAGATCCGGGCGAATGCCAGCCGGTCGCGGTGGTTGCGGTCCATGCCGGCCTGCACCTTGAAGACCTGGGCGCTGAAGGGTGCCTCCAGCGGTCGCGGGGCGCCGTCGGCGTCGGGGCGGGCGTGCGGCGGCGGAGCGAGCTCGCTGAGCACGTCGAGCAGCTGTCCGATGCCGAAGTTCAGTACCGCGGCGGCGAAGAGCACGACGGTGGAGCGCTGCGCCAGGTAGTCCTCGAGGTCGTGTTCGTAACCGTCCAGGGTCAGCAGTTCGGCCTCCTCGACGGCGGTGGTCCAGGTCTCGCCCATGGCAGCCTCGGCCTGCTGCGGCGTCATCCTCTTCTCGATGGCCAGCGTGCTGCCGCCCGGGGTGCGGGTGTACTGGACGTACTCGCCGCTGCGGATGTCCAGCACACCGTGGAAGTCGCCGGAGATGCCGACGGGCCAGGTCAGCGGGGTGGGGCGCATGCCCGTGCGCTCCTGCACCTCGTCGAGCAGTGCCAGTGCGTCGTGGCCCGGCCGGTCCCACTTGTTGATCACGGTGATGATCGGGATGCCGCGTTGCTTGCAGACGCCGAAGAGCTTCATGGTCTGCGGCTCCATGCCCTTGGCGGCGTCCAGCAGCATGATGACGCTGTCGACGGCGGTCAGCACCCGGTAGGTGTCCTCGGAGAAGTCGGCGTGGCCGGGGGTGTCGACCACATTGAAGACCAGCCCGTCATGGGTGAACTGGATGGCTGAAGAACTGATGGAGATGCCACGGTCCTTCTCCATCTCCATCCAGTCGCTGACCGTGGCCTTGCGGCCGGCCTTGCCATGCGTGGCGCCGGCCTCGTTGAGCACGTGCGCGTGGAGGAGGAGTGCCTCGGTGAGGGTCGACTTGCCGGCGTCGGGGTGGCTGATCACCGCGAAGGTGCGGCGACGCGCCGCCTGGTTGAGCAGTTCTGTGGTGTCCGCGGACAAGGGTCTCCCAATGATGTTGTCGTAGGCACTGAGCCTATCGTGCCGGGCTGAAGGCTCGCTGGGCTGGCAGGATGGGGGTGTCGCTCGGGGGCGGCGAACCCAGGAGGAGTCCGTCCGTGTTGCCACGCCCCGAAGCGCCGCTGGCAGATCCTGCCATGCCCACGGAGGCCGTGCACCGCGGGCTGCGGATGCTGGCGCTGGGCACCTGGCTGGCTGTTCTCCTGGTCGGTGGTTCCCGGCTGGTTGCCTCCTTCGGCCACGGCCCGTGGTCCGACGCGGGACTGGCCCTGTTTGCAGCCCATCACCTGGTGGTGCTGGCGGGGCTGCTGTGGTGGTCGCGGTCCCGGACCGTGATGACGGTGGCCGGGGTGCTGCTGGTCCTGGGCTGGCTGGCCCTGCTGCCGCAGTGGCGCCAGCTGCCCATGGGGACGATGTGGGCGCCGGGTTACCTCGGCTTCTCGTGGGCCATCTGGACCACCATGACGGGTCCGCGCCGCCGCCAGGAGCTGTTGGTGTGGCTGGTCTTCGTGGTGCTGGGCCTGATGGACCTCGCGCTCCTGATGTGGCGTGACTGGCCGGTGCCGGGCACGGTGGTCCTGACCGGTCTGTGGTTCCTGGTCCCCACGGCACCGCTGTTGCTCTTCGGTCTCGCCCTGCGCCGGGTGGCCCGCCACCTGGAGTGGCAGATCGTGCAGAGTGAGGCCTCCGCCCGGGAGGGGGAGGAGCGACGCGCACAGGCCGCGGACCGGGCCGAGGCCGCCCGGCTGCTGCACGACCACGTCCTGCACGCCCTGCATGCCGTGGCCCATGTGGGCGACGGGGGAGTCACGCCGCGGATGGCCAGCCGGGAGTGCCGCGCCGCCCTGGGGGAGCTCGCGCGTCCCCGCAACGCCGAGCCCGTGTCGTCCGTACGAGAGCTGCTGGTCAACGACTCCCTGGTCCGCGGGATGTGCCTGGTGCCGGAAGGGGAGACCGGTCTGCTGCCCACAGACGTCGCCGAGGCGATGGCCGCGGCGACACACGCCGCGCTGGTCAATGTCCGTGACCATGCCCGCACCAGTGCCGTCCAGCTGGCGCTGCGGCGGGGTGGGTCCGCCGCCCGCGTCGTGGTGCGCGACGAAGGCGTCGGCTTCCATCCGGGCAAGGTCCCTCACACCCGGCTGGGGGTGCGCCGCTCGATCCGTGAGCGGATGGAGGACATCGGTGGCGAGGCGAGTGTGGTGAGTGCGCCGGGGCAGGGCACGGAGGTGACTCTCAGCTGGCCCAGGGTCCGGGAGGACGGGCCGGATCCGGCCTGGTCCGCCGGGGCGCGCCGGGAGCTGGCCCGGCTGCTGGGGCGGACCGCCTGGCCGGGGATGCTGGCGACCCTGGTGGCCATGCCCATTCTTGGGCCCTCTACGGGTGGCTGGCCCGTCGTCCTGGTTGCCCTGGCGGCACTGCTGGTCGGGTGGTGGGGCACCCACTCTTTCGCGGACGAACCCGCCCTGCCCGGCCGGGCCGTGGTCTTCCTGGTCGTGAGCGTGGCCTGCTGGTGCCTGACCCTGTGGCTGGGGCCCGAGAGCCTAGGGATGGTCAGCCAGCACCAGTTGTGGCCCTTGTGGGCGTGCGTCTCCCTGCTGCACCTCGCCGTGCTGTGCCTGTCACCGGTCGGGGGTCTGGCGGCCGTCGCTGGCTGGCTGGTGTTGGTGATGGCCGGGCTCGAGGTGCTCCATCCCGCGCTGGAGTGGCGCCGCTTCACCTCCATGTGGATGATCCCGGTGGGTGATGGTCTGATGACCATCGCCGTACTTGTGGCCTTCCAGCACCTGGTCTCGCGCCAGTTCTCCGAGCGGGAGCTCACCGAACTCAGCCGACGCTCCGCCGCCCGGGTGCGGAAGGCGTCCAGCCTGCAGGAGTTCTGGTCCGCGCAGGTGACGGCGGAGGCCATGCCGCTGATGAAGGCCGTCGCGGAGGGCGACGGGCGGGTCAGCCGGGAGCAGATCGACCAGGCCCTGCTGCTGGAGGCAACCCTGCGCGACGAGCTGCTCCTGGGGCCCGACCAGCCGAGGATCCTGACCGTCCTCAACGACCTGCGACGCCGCGGCTGGCACATCAACACTCCCTCGGTGACACCCGCGGAGCGAAAATTCCTGGACGGGATGGCGTACTGGACGTCGAAGATCGGTGATCCCGTGTGTTTCAAGCAGGAGCTGAAGGTCACGATGTCCGGCGCTCAGGCGGTGCTGGTGGTGCTGGAGCCCAGCGAGGAGCAGGTGGCCCTGTGGCGGCGCACCGCCCAGGAGATGGGTGCCGAGCTGGACCACGACGAGCACTTCGCCCGCCTGCGTGCCAGCCTGCCCGGGGAAGCCAGCAGCTCCTTCCCCCTGTGAGCCTTCACGCTCAGGCGAGTGGGTTCGCTCAGGCGAGTGGGTTCCCGGCAGCCGCTCGGGTTTCCGGCAGCCGCTCGGGATCGTGCGATCCGAGTGTGTTGCAACACACTCGGGTGTCCAGAACCCACGCGTCACGCCGGATCCTGCTCGTCTGGCGCCGGGCTCGTCCTGGGCGGGCCGGCGAGGCCACAATGACTCCACGTGCCGCAACATCCGCCCGCTGAACAACTTCGAGTCGCCCGCCACCGACGACGAGGTCCACGCCGCTGCGCTGCAATATGTCCGCAAGGTGGCGGGCACCACGAAGCCGAGCAAGGCCAACCAGGAGGCCTTCGACCGAGCGGTGGAGGAGACCGCCCACATCACGCGTCACCTCGTGGACGACCTGGTCACCACCGTCCCGCCCAAGGATCGCGAGGCCGAGGCAGCCAAGGCCAGGGCCCGCGCCCAGCAGCGCTACGCGAGCTGACCGAACGCTGCCGCGGTGTCCCGGAACAGACGAGTGGGGCGGCCCGGAGAACCGCCCCACCCTTGTGGTCTTGTCTCTTGTGGTCTTGTCTCTTGTGGTCTTGTTCAGTACTTCTGCTCCTCGGGCTCGTCGCCGAGGTGGTTTCCGTCGTCATCGCGGCCGTGGGCGCCGACGCCCTGGGGTTCGCGCCCGACGGTGTCCTGACCCTCGGTGGGCTCCTGGGACGCGCCGCCGAACGAGGAATCGTCCTGCGGGGTGTTCTCGAAGGTGCCCTGGCCCAGCTCGGTCTCGCCCTGCTCGTTGCCGAAACCCTGGGCACCATCGCGTGCCTGGTCCGGGTCCTCGCGCGGTGCGAAGTCGTTGTTCTCGCTCATGGTCTTCCTCCTTCGTGCTCTGTCTGCGGTGTGCCGTAGCGGTGGATTCCACTGGCTCCACGGTGGCATTCGAGGAGGGCCACGTCCGAGCGGTTCAGCTGGCCGCGGACAAGGCTTTCCAAACATCACCCTGCCGCGTTTCAGGCACCGGGAGAAGGACCGACCAACAACCTTGAGCCGACCCGGCTCAAGTCATGGGGAATAACCCCGAAAGAACCATGATTGAGTCAGGTGAACTCAATCTTGGCCTTGAGTGACTGGCCCTCAAGGCCTAGAGTTGAGTCCGTAAGGCTCAAGGGGCTAGCCCCGAGGCCTGGACAACAACGAAGAGCTTCCCGGGCAGACCGCCCAGCGGCTCCCGGTACACATCTGACAAGCAACAACACTGTTTTTTACAACATTGGAGGAATCACCATGGCTCGTGCAGTCGGTATCGACCTCGGCACCACCAACTCCGTCGTCGCCGTCCTGGAGGGTGGCGACCCCACTGTCATCCCGAACGCCGAAGGCGCTCGCACCACCCCGTCGGTGGTCGCCTTCTCGAAGACCGGTGAGGTCCTGGTGGGCGAGGTCGCCAAGCGCCAGGCCGTCACCAACATCGATCGCACCATTCGCTCCGTCAAGCGCCACATGGGCACTGACTGGAGCATCAAGATCGACGGCAAGGACTACAAGCCCCAGCAGATCAGCGCCTTCGTGCTGCAGAAGCTGAAGCGTGACGCCGAGGCCTACCTGGGTGAGCCCGTCACCAATGCCGTCATCACCGTCCCGGCCTACTTCTCGGACGCCGAGCGCCAGGCCACCAAGGAGGCCGGCGAGATCGCGGGCCTGACCGTCGACCGCATCATCAACGAGCCCACCGCGGCCGCCCTGGCCTACGGCCTGGACAAGGACGAGCAGACCGTGCTGGTCTTCGACCTCGGTGGCGGCACCTTCGACGTCTCGCTGCTGGAGATCGCCGACGGCGTCTTCGAGGTGAAGGCCACCAAGGGTGACAACCGCCTCGGTGGCGATGACTGGGACCAGCGCGTCGTCGACTGGCTGGTTACCCAGTTCAAGAACAAGAACGGCATTGACCTGAGCCAGGACAAGATGGCCAAGCAGCGCCTGCAGGAGGCCGCCGAGCGCGCCAAGATCGAGCTGTCCTCCGCCCAGGAGGCCTCCATCAACCTGCCCTACATCACGGCCGGCGCCGAGGGCCCGCTGCACCTGGACGAGAAGCTCACCCGCTCCGAGTTCCAGCGCATGACCCAGGACCTGCTGGACCGCTGCAAGGTTCCCTTCAACGCCGTGATCAAGGACGCCGGCACCTCGGTGGACAAGATCGACCAGGTCATCCTGGTGGGTGGCTCGACCCGCATGCCCGCCGTCGCCGAACTGGTGAAGCAGCTGTCTGGCAAGGAGCCCAACAAGGGCGTCAACCCCGACGAGGTCGTCGCCCTGGGCGCCAGCCTGCAGGCCGGCGTGCTGAAGGGTGAGGTGAAGGACGTGCTGCTGCTCGACGTGACCCCGCTGAGCCTCGGCATCGAGACCAAGGGTGGCGTGATGACCAAGATCATCGAGCGCAACACCACGATCCCCACCAAGCGCTCCGAGGTCTTCACCACGGCCGAGGACAACCAGCCGTCGGTGATGATCCAGGTCTACCAGGGTGAGCGTGACTTCGCCCGCGACAACAAGTCGCTCGGCAACTTCGAGCTCACCGGCCTGATGCCCGCCCCGCGCGGCGTGCCGCAGGTCGAGGTGACCTTCGACATCGACGCCAACGGCATCGTGCACGTCCACGCCAAGGACATGGCCACCGGCAAGGAGCAGAGCATGACTGTCACCGGCGGTTCCGCCCTGGGCAAGGACGACATCGACCGCATGATGAAGGACGCCGAGGCCCACGCCGAGGAGGACAAGAAGCGTCGCGAGGCCGTCGAGATGCGCAATGAGGCCGATGCCCTGGCCTTCCGCACGGAGAAGCTGCTGGCCGACAATGCCGAGAGCATCTCGGACGACGTCAAGGCCCCCGTGGTCGAGAGCCTCGACAAGCTGAAGGAGGCCCTGAAGGGCACCGACAACAACGACGAGGTCAAGGCCGCCATGGATGACCTGAACGAGAAGGCCTCGGCCATGGGTCAGGCCATGTATGCCGCCACCCAGGCCCAGCAGCAGTCCGAGGCCCCGGCCGAGGGTGAGGCTGCCGGCGAGCAGGCCGCCTCGGACGACGACGTCGTCGACGCCGAGATCGTCGACGAGGAGAAGAAGGACAACTGATCCTGGTTCTCCGGTGAGCCCGGGGCGGTGGTGGACCCATCGCCCCGGGCCCTTCCGAAGGACCATGATCAACGGTGGTTCGCCCGTCAGATGCAAGATCAAGAAGTTCCGACAAGCACAGACGACGTCAGCAGATATGAGGAGACCATGAGCGAGAATCAGCCGCAGGAGCCCCTGGACCCCCAGGGCGAGGAGCTCAGCGAGCAGACCCGCCAGGAGATCGACGAGGCACTGGCCGGTGCCGAGGCACCGGTGGAGGGCAGTGTCGAGGAGCCGGCCGATCGCGTCGCCGAACTCGTGTCCCTGGTGGCCGAGCGCACCCTTGACCTGCAGCGACTTCAGGCCGAGTACGTCAACTACAAGCGTCGCGTCGACCGTGACCGCCAGATGGCCAAGCAGCAGGGGGCCGAGGGCATCGTGCGCGAGCTGATGCCGGTGATGGACAGCATCCACATGGCCCGCCAGCACGATGAGTTGACCGGCGTTTTCAAGATGGTGGCCGACGAGCTGGGCAAGCTTGCCGAGAAGCACGGTCTGGTGGCCTTCGGTGAGGTGGGCGACGAGTTCGACCCGAACCTCCACGAGGCCCTGATGCAGGT
Organism: Luteococcus japonicus; assembly: GCF_003752415.1. Lineage (NCBI taxonomy): Bacteria > Bacillati > Actinomycetota > Actinomycetes > Propionibacteriales > Propionibacteriaceae > Luteococcus > Luteococcus japonicus. The sequence continues at coordinate 2,678,318 of NZ_RKHG01000001.1, forward strand.
TCCGCTGCCCGGCGCCACCACCACCTGCGTCTCGCAGGTGATGCAGCGTGGCTACCAGATGAACGAGCGCGTGCTGCGCCCGGCCCGCGTCGCCGTCAGCGACCCGGATCCCGACGCGGCCGCGGACCCCGCGAAGACCGAGTACTGAGTACAGGGAAGGAGGAGGCGCCATGAGCGTTAAGGACTACGCGGACAAGGACTACTACAAGGTCCTCGGCGTCTCCAAGGACGCCAAGCCCGAGGAGATCAAGAAGGCCTTCCGCAAGCTGGCCCGGGAGAACCACCCGGACCAGCACCCCGGCGATGCCAGGGCAGAGCAGCGCTTCAAGGACGTCTCGGAGGCAAACTCCGTGCTGTCCGATCCCAAGAAGCGCAAGGAGTACGACGAGGCCCGCAGCCTCTTCGGCGGGGGCGGATTCCGCTTCCCGCGTGGCGGCCAGCCCGGCAGTGCGCCGGGCGGCGTCAACGTCGAGGACCTCTTCCGCAATGCCCAGGCCGGCGGCGGTCTGGGCGACATCTTCGGTGACCTGTTCGGCCAGGCGGCCGGCGGGACCAACCGTCGCGGGGGCGGACGTGTCACCCGTCGTGGCGCCGACGTCGAGGGCGACGTGACGATCAGCTTCGAGCAGGCCGTCGACGGCACCACCGTCGGCGTGCAGATGGTCTCCGAGGCTGCCTGCGCCGCCTGTCGGGGCACCGGCGCCAAGGCCGGCACCGTCCCAGAGGTCTGCCAGACCTGTCAGGGATCCGGGGTGCGCACCTCCACCAATGGTGGCGTCTTCGGCATCACCGAAACGTGCACGGACTGCAAGGGCCGGGGCCTGGTGGTGAAGGAGGCCTGCGAGGTGTGTAGCGGCTCCGGACGCGCCAAGTCCGCCAAGACCATGCAGGTACGGATCCCTGCGGGCGTCACCGATGGCCAGAAGATCCGGATCAAGGGCAAGGGCTCGCCGGGCGAGAACGGCGGCCCCAACGGGGATCTGTACGTTCTGGTGCACGTGCGGCCGCACCCGCTCTTCGGGCGCAAGGATGACCACCTCACCATCACGGTGCCGGTCACCTTCCCCGAGGCGGCGCTGGGGGCCGAGATCGAGGTGCCCACGCTCAAGGGCGGCAAGGTCAAGCTCCGGATTCCCGCCGGCACCCCCAATGGCCGCACCTTCCGGGTGCGCGGCAAGGGCGTGGCGCGCAGCAATGGCACGACGGGTGACCTGCTGGTGACCGTCGAGGTGGAGGTGCCCGCCGAGCTGGACGAGGACGCCAAGCGGGCCCTGGCCGAATTCGGCCGGGCGCTCGGGAACAGGAACCCGCGGGCAGGGCTGTTCGGGAACGTCTCATGAGTGAGAAGTACCCGCAGGTCGTGGACCGCGACGCCGCCATCTTCGCCATCGGCGTCGCGGCCAACCTGGCCGGCATGCACCCGCAGACCCTGCGGCAGTACGACCGGCTGGGCCTCGTGGTCCCGCACCGCTCCCGCGGGCGTGGGCGCCGCTACTCGCCACGTGATGTGGCGAAGTTGCGGCTGGTGCAGCACCTCTCGCAGGAGGAGGGGATCAACCTCAGCGGCATCCAGCGGATCCTGGAGTTGGAGAACGAGCTGGACCGGGTGCGCCACCAACTGGCCGAGGCCAATGCGCTGCTCGACGAGGCGCGTGCCGCCCGGCTTGCCCCTGCAGGGACACGTCTGTTCACAGCCGGGGCCTCCGGTGACGTGCACCTGGGGCGGCCCGTCGTGCGCCGTCAGCTGGCACTTCCTGGGCGATGAACACATCTGCACCAGGTAGTCCACATATGTCCGTTTTGACGTGACGCACCTCACAAAAGTGGGATATAACGGACATGACCCCACATGATTGGTGGAAATTCGGCGCTGAGAATCCAGACGCGACTGGCTCGTCCTACGTAGCGTCGTGGGCATGAAACCACTCGTCACCCGCAGCGCGATCGTCGCCTCACTCGGCGGCTTGATCTTTGGCTTTGACACCGCCGTCATCTCCGGAACGACCGACGCGCTCAAGAGCTATTTCTCCCTGACCTCTGCGGAGCTCGGCACAGTCGTGGGCGTCGCCCTGCTGGGCACGATCCTCGGCGCGATGACTGCCGGCCAGCCCGCCGACAAGTACGGCCGCAAGAAGGTCCTGTTCGTCATCGGCATCCTCTACATCCTGGGCGCGCTCGGCTCCGCCTTCGCCCACGACGTCTGGGTGCTGAGCCTGTTTCGCTTCCTGGGCGGCATCGGCGTCGGCGCCGCCAGCGTCTGCGCCCCCATCTACACCGCGGAGATCGCGCCGGCCAAGGTGCGCGGACGCCTCGTCGGGCTGGTGCAGTTCAACATCGTGCTCGGCATCCTGCTGGCCTACCTGTCCAACTGGGTCGTGCGCACCCTGGTGAACGATCCCACCCTCGACTGGCGTTGGATGTTCGGCGTGATGGCCGTCCCGGCCGCGATCTTCCTGGCCCTGCTGTTCACCGTCCCGGAGACTCCCCGCTGGCTGATCTCCCACGGGCGCGAGGTTGAAGGCCGCGAGATCGTCGGCCGTCTCACCATGACCCGCGACGAGGCGGAGCTCCAGATCCGGGAGATCGATGAGGGTCTGGCCGAGGCCGAACGCAACAACGACAAGGACGCCAAGTTCTTCACCAAGGGCAACCGCAAGGTGATCCTGCTGGCCTTCACCATCGCCATGTTCAACCAGATGTCCGGCATCAACGCCATCCTCTACTACGCCCCCACCGTGATGCAGAAGGCCGGCGCCAGCGCCAATGCCGCCTACCTGATGAGCGTGGCCGTCGGTTTCATGAACCTGGTGGCCACCATGACCGCGCTGACCGTGATCGACAAGATGGGCCGCCGCAAGCTGATGCTGGTGGGCTCGATCGGCTACCTGATCAGCCTCGGCTTCCTGGCCGGCGTGATGTTCTACTACGAGAATGCCAAGAACGGCGCCTTCACCAGCACCTCCTCGATCCTCGTCCTGGTCGGTCTGCTGGTCTTCATCGCCGCCCACGCCTTCGGACAGGGCTCGGTGATCTGGGTCTTCATCAGCGAGATCTTTCCCAACCGCATCCGCGGCCGCGGGCAGTCGCTGGGTTCGCTGACCCACTGGGTCTTCGCCTGGCTGACCTCCACGCTCTTCCCGCCGATCATCGATGCCCTGGGTGGTGGCGTGGCATTCTCGGTCTTCCTGGTCTTCATGGTCGCCCAGCTCTTCTGGGTGCTCAAGGTGATGCCCGAGACCAAGGGTGTCCCACTGGAGGAGATGGAAGCCGAGCTCGGACTCGCCCGTGCATGATCTTGGTGCCAATGAGAGGATCACAGCCATGAACAGTGAAGTTCCCAGCAAACCGTCGGTGCTCTGCCTGGGTGAGGCCCTGGTGGACGTCGTGATCCGCGACGGCGTGACCACCGGCGAGCACGTCGGTGGAAGCCCACTCAATGTCGCCTGCGTGATGTCGCGGCTCGGCCACGACGCCACCATCGGCGCCTGGTGGGGCAAGGACGAACGGGGAGCCGCGATCGAGCGGCACGCCGCCGATCATGGGGTGCCCGTGCAGCCTGGCAGCGATGGGGCCGCGAAGACGCCCGTCGCCTTTGCCCACCTGGATGCCGAGGGGCGCGCAACCTACGAGTTCGATCTTGAATGGGCGCTGCCCGACATGACCGATGTCTCGCGCTATGCCCACCTGCACACCGGTTCCATCGCGGCGACGCTGGAGCCCGGTGGCACCCAGGTGGTCGACGCGGTCACGGCGGTCAAGCCCACCGGCACCACCAGCTATGACCCCAATGTCCGCCCGGCCCTGATGGAGGCCCCGGAGAAGGTGCTGGGCCGGATCGAGGAACTCGTTGCCCTGGCCGATGTGGTCAAGGCCTCCGACGAGGACGTCGAATGGCTCTATCCGGGAATTCCCGTGGAGGACATCATGCGCAGGTGGGCCGCCATGGGTCCCGCACTCGTGGTGATCACCCGCGGTCCGTGGGGTGCCTACGCCCTGCTGGGCCACAACCGGGACATGCTGCACGTGGACCAGATGACCGTGAAGCTGGCGGACACCGTCGGCGCCGGTGACTCCTTCATGGGTGGTCTGCTGTCCGGCCTGCTGGATGCGGGGCTGCTCGGCTCCCGGGAGGCTGCCGCTCGGCTGGCCGATGCCGGGTGGAATGAGGTGCAGCCCGCGCTGCACCGCGCGGTGGTCACCTCGGGTCTGACGGTGAGTCGCGCCGGGGCGCACGCGCCGATCCGCGAGGACATCGAGGCCGTCGTCCGCGAGGATCCCAGCCTGGCGAACTGACGCCGAAGGCATCTGGAACCCCTTCTCCGCGCCGCGGGGGAGGGGTTCCTTTCCATCTGGTCAGAAGTTAGCATGGGTCCACCACCACTGGCGAGGGAGCCCCGATGGATGTCGACATGCTGCTGTCCGAACTGACCCTGCAGGAGAAGGCCGCGCTGGTCATCGGCAAGGACTTCTGGCACACCCGCGACGTCGAGCGGCTCGGCCTGCCGTCGATCATGGTCTCCGACGGACCCCACGGGATGCGCACCCAGCTGCACGTCGACGTAGAGACGAATGTGGGGGGCTCCGAGCCCGCCACATGTTTCCCCACGGCGAGCAATGTCCATGCAGGGTGGGATCGGGAGATGGTCCGCCGCGTCGGTGAGGCCATTGCGGAGGAGGCCAGGGCACTGGGTGTCGGCGTCGTGCTCGGCCCCGGCGTCAACATCAAGCGCTCCCCCCTGTGCGGCCGCAACTTCGAGTACATCAGCGAGGATCCCTACCTTGCCGGTGAGATGGGCCTGGCCCTGGTAGAGGGCATCCAGAGCCGCGGCGTCGGAACATCGCTCAAGCACTTCGCCGCCAACAACCAGGAGACCGACCGGATCCGGATGAGCTCGGATGTGGACGAGCGCACCCTGCGTGAGATCTACCTGCCCGCCTTTGAGCGCATCGTGACCGCGGCCCAGCCGTGGACGGTGATGTGCTCCTACAACAAGATCAACGGGGTGTGGGCCAGCCAGAACCACTGGCTGCTGACCGAGGTGCTGCGCGACGAATGGGGCTTCGACGGGCTGGTGGTCAGCGACTGGGGCGCCGTGGCGGACCGGGTCGCCGCGGTGAAGGCCGGTCTCGATCTTGAGATGCCGCCGGCGCTCGACCACTCCGAACTGGCCGTGGTGGCCGCCGTCGAGTCCGGCGAGCTGACCATGGAGGACCTGTACGCCTGCGTCCGCAGGGTGCTGGAGCTGGTGGCCAGGGCCGAGGCCTCGACGGGCTCGGCCATTGGTGGGGCGGGTTCGGTCACCGTCGACTTCGACGCCCATCACGCCCTGGCCCGCGAGGCCGCAGCCCAGGGCATCGTGCTGCTGGAGAATGACGGGGTACTGCCGCTCTCGCCGCAGGCGCGCATCGGGGTGATCGGCGAATTCGCCCGGACCACCCGCTTCCAGGGCGGTGGCTCCTCGCAGGTGAATGCGACCAGGGTCACCAGCGCGCTGGAGGCGCTGTCCAAGACCTACGGCGAGGTGCCCTTCGCGCCCGGCTTCACCCTGGATGGGCCGGACGAGGCCCTGGCCCGGGAGGCCGTCGAACTGGCCCGTCGCGTGCAGGTGCCCATCGTCTGCATCGGCCTGACAGATGCCGAGGAGTCCGAGGGCTTCGACCGTACCCACATGGACCTCGCGCCGCACCAGGTGGACCTGGTCACACAGGTCAGCGCCGTCAATCCCCGGACCGTCGTGGTGCTGAGCAATGGCTCGGTGGTCTCCATGGCCGAGTGGAAGGACGCTCCGGCCGCCATCCTCGAGGCGTGGCTCGGTGGGCAGGCGGTCGGCGGTGCAGTCGCGGACGTGTTGACGGGCAAGGTCAATCCGTCCGGGCGGCTGAACGAGACCATCCCCATGCGTCTGGAGGACAATCCCTCGTACGGGAACTTCCCCTCCCATGAGGGACACGCCCGCTACGGCGAGGGCATCATGGTGGGCTACCGCGGCTACGACGCCCGAAAGCTCGACGTGCTCTACCCCTTCGGGCACGGCCTGTCCTACACCAGCTTCGCCTGGAGTGGCCTGCGGTTGGAGACCGCGGGCTCGGTGGCGGGCGGTGATCTTGCAGCCCGGGTGCGTCTCACGGTGACGAACACCGGAGAGCGGGCCGGCGCCGACGTGGTGCAGGTCTATGTTCGTGACGTGGCCAGCGAGGCCAAGCGGCCGGTGCGCGAGCTGAAGGGCTTCACCAAGGTCTTCCTGGAACCGGGGGAGAGCCGGACGGTGGAGCTTGCGCTGGACCAACGCGCCTTCAGCTTCTGGTCCCAGGTCACGAATGGCTGGGAGGTGGAGGCCGGCGAATTCGTCATCGAGGCCTGCCGCAATGCCCGGGAGGTGGTGCTGGAGCAGTCACTGCAGGTGGAGGCGCCACGGATCGGCCTGCCGCTGTCGATGTCCTCGACGGCGGCCGAGTGGCTGGCCGACGAGCAGCTGATGGAGCGCGTCATCGCCCGCTGGGGCGACGACTCTGGCCGGCCCCCGGGGCTCTTCGGGAACGAGGAGATGATGACCCTGGTGGGCAACTTCCCGATGGATCGGTTGCTCTTCTTCCCGGGAAACCCGTTCAGCTATGCCGAGCTGGAAGAGGTGCTGGGCGAGGTCAGCGCGCAATCACCTGCACCAGCAGGATTTTGATGATCGTTCCCAGGGCGAACAGGGCGCCGTAGGCGCTCTCGATCCGCTCGTCGTTGACCTTGGCATTGGCGAAGGCGAGGATGGCAGGCTGCCCCACGAAGCCCGCGAAGCCACCCGTCGCGCGCTGGGCGGACAGGCCGATCAGCCGTGCCCCGGCCAGCACGATGACGGTGCCCAGGACCAGGCTCGCGCCCGAGACGAAGATGATCTTGGCGCCGGTGAGGGTGAAGGCCTGGGAAAGGAAGGCCGGTCCCGACGCCAGGCCGACGGCCGCCAGGAAGATCATCAGCCCCAGCTGGCGCAACGTCGCATTCACCGCGCCGGGCAGATCCCAGCGGAAGGGGCCGGTGCGGTGCAGTGCGCCGAGCGCCATCCCCACCACCAGCGGCCCCGCCGCAGCACCCAGGGCGAAGCGGATCCCACCCGGCAGGGGCAGGACCACGCTGCCGGCCAGCAGGCCGAGGCTGATCCCCAGGCCCATGGTCAGGGCATCCACCTGGCTGACGTGGCGCTCGGAGTCCCCGAAGAAGTCCACCGCGTCCTCGATCTGGTTGCTCGGCACCACCGCCAGCACCCGATCACCCGGTTGCAGCACCAGGTCATCGCGGGCCAGCATGTCCAGGTCACCACGGCGGACCCTGGTGATCACCCCGTGCAGATCCGTCTGCACATTGAGCTCACCGATGCTGCGTCCCACCAGATGCGGGGAGCTGACCAGGAAGCGGCGGAAGTCCACGTCACGGCGCAGGTGGGTGAGGTCGCCCTGCTGGCTCGCATGGCCAAGGAAGGCGATGGCGTGCTCCACATCGTCCGGGGAGCCGATCACCAGCACCCTGTCGTCGGGCAGCAGCGGCCCCAGGCCACGGGCCACGCGCATGTCGCCGTCGCGTTCCAGGTAGGAGAACTTCACGCTCTGGTCGGTGAAGCCGGGGACCTCGCGCAGCTCGGCCTGACGCTTGACGTGGCAGGTGATGGCCACGATCCCGGCCTCGGCCATGGACCGGTTGTCCCGCTTCCCGGGCCAACGCTGGCCCACCACCAGCGCGACGACCACCATGCCGATCACCACGCCCGTCGGATAGGCCAGGGCATAGCCCACCAGGGTGTCGCTCGAACCGTGGGTCGCGGTGGTGGCTGCGTCGATGGCCGGCGAGGTGAGCACACCGGCATAGGCCCCGGCGACGTGCGCGGGGGACAGACCCAACAGGTCGCCCAGCAGTCGGCCGGCCGCCGCCATCGCCCCCAGCCCGACGATGCCGGCCACCATCAGTGACCACTGGCGCTTGAGGTCGGAGACGAAGGTGGAGCCCGCGGCCAGACCGACGGTGTAGCAGAAGAGCACCACGCCCAGGCTCTTCACCATCCCCAGCCCGTTGCCCAGCCTGGCGTCGAAGGCGCCGATCACCAGGCCCATGAACAGGGCGCCGGCGGCGCCGAAGCGCAGCGGCCCGAACTTGATCTGGCCGAGCAGTGCGCCGGTGGACAGGACCAGCATCAGGGTCAGCAGGGGATTGGCGGCGAGATGGTCGAGCAAGTGGGCTCCAGACATGAGGGGTACAGGGCATTGTTGCGCCGCACGCGGACCGGCGCCACGCGGTCTCAGCTCGCACAGGGCAAGATGGGGCCGTGAACCAGATTCCCGGGCCCGTCGTGCTGGTCGTCGAGGACGACCGGCAGGCCAGTGACCTGCTGGCCGAGATCCTGGGCGAACGGGGAATGCGGGTGGTGCAGGCCTTCACCGGCCCCGACGGCATGCGCCTGGCCCACACGGAACAGCCGGACCTGGTGCTGCTGGACCTGATGCTGCCCTTCAAGAGCGGCGACGAGGTGCTGCGAGCCATCCGGGAACGCAGCCAGGTGCCCGTGATCATCCTCTCGGCCCGGGAGACGACCCGCACCAAGATCGACCTGCTGAACCTGGGCGCCGACGACTACATCACCAAGCCCTTCGACATCGACGAGGTGGTTGCTCGCTGCGAGGCCGCACTGCGCCGCGCGGGGGGCAGCGCCGCGCCCCGCACGTTGCATCGACACGCCGGACTGGAACTCGACGAGGACGCGCTCACCGCGACGGCCGGTGGCGTGGACCTGGCCCTGACTGCGACGGAGTTCGGCCTGCTGACTGCGCTGATCCGGGACCCGCGGATCGTGCACCCGAAGGCGCGCCTCTATGCCGAGGTCTGGGGCGAGGAGTACGGCTACGACGAGCGCACCGTCAATGCCCACATGCACAACCTTCGTCGCAAGATCAAGAATGCCGTTGATCTTGATCCGATCAGGACCGTCTGGGGCATCGGCTACACGCTGCGCGAACAGTAGGCTGACCGGCATGGCCCGACACAAGATCTTCGACATGAGCTATGCCAGCATCCACCCGCACTATGTGGCGAAAGTGGAACGCAAGGGGCGCACCGTCGCGGAACTGCTGCAGGTGATCGATTGGTTGACCGGATATGACGAGGCAGGGCTGCAGGCCGCCATCGACGACGAGCGCAGTCTGGAGGCCTTCTTTGCCCAGGCCCCGGCGATGAATCCGCACGCTGAGTTGATCACCGGCGTGATCTGCGGAATACGCGTCGAGGAGATCGAAGATCCCCTGATGCAGCAGATCCGGTGGATGGACAAGCTCGTCGACGAGCTGGCCCGCGGCAAGAGGATGTCCAGCATCCTGCGCACCCCGAAGGACGTCGGCTGAGGCCTTGGCAAAGTCTTGAGGGGCTTCTTCACCAATTCTTGACACCTGTCCAGCATGCTCGGGGTCATGGACGAGATGGTGGTGCGGACCCAGGGCCTGGCCAAGGCCTATGGCAAGGTCAAGGCCCTGGATGACGTCGGGATCGAGATCCCGCGTGGCGAGATCTATGGCCTGGTGGGGCAGAACGGTGCGGGCAAGACGACGCTGATCCGGCTGCTCACCGGCCTGGCTCGCCCTTCGGCGGGGACGGTGGAGCTCTTCGGAGCAACCGGATCCGCGGTGGTGGCGCAGCGTTCGCGGATCGGCGCGCTGATCGAGGCGCCGGCGCTGAGCCTGGACCTGACGGCCCGGCAGAACCTGGAGGCGCTGCGGGTCCAGCGAGGACTGGCCGGAAAGCACTGGACGGACGAGGCTCTGGAGGTCGTCGGCCTGGCCGACACCGGCAAGAAGCCGGCTGGCAAGTTCAGCCTGGGCATGCGCCAGCGCCTGGGGCTGGCCGTCGCCCTGCTGGGTCGCCCCGAGCTGCTCATCCTGGACGAGCCGGTCAACGGGCTGGACCCCACCTGGATGGCACGGGTCCGGGAGGATATGGTGCGCCGTGCCCATGAGGACGGCACCACCATCCTGATCTCGTCCCACCTGCTGGCCGAGCTGGACCTGTTCGCCACCCGATACGGCTTCATTCACCATGGGCGGCTGGTGCGCCAGCTCACCGCCGGCGAGCTGCACGAGCAGTGCCAGCGCACGCTGCGGATCCGCGTCGACGACGCCCCGCGCGCCGCCACCGTGCTGGAGGAGCAGTTGGGCATCTGCGGCTACCGGGTGACCGATGGCCACACGCTGCAGCTGACCGATCATCTGGATTCCTCCGCCAAGATCAACTCCGCCCTGGTGGGTGCCGGTGTCCAGGTCAGCGCCCTCGACGTGCGTGGCGCCTCGCTGGAGGAGTACTTCACCGACCTCGTCAAGGGCGCCTGACATGTTCGCCAACATGCTTCGTGCCGACGCCTACCGCTTCCTGCGGTCGCGCTTCGCCAGGACCATTGGGGTGGTCTTCTGCCTGATGATCAGCCTGCCTGTTCAACTTCGCCGATCACAGCAGCACGTCCTTCGCCTTCGGTGGCTCGATCGGCGTCGCCCGGGAGGGGGTCGAGCTGATCGACGGCTTCGTCGGCTTCGCCTACACGCACCCGGGGCACCCGCTGTTCTGGGAACTGGTCTACTCCGCCACCTGCTTCACGGCGGCGACGATGTTCGCGATCCCGATCACCGGAATGATGATCACCACGGCCGATGACCAGAACGGGATCACCAAGATCGCCGTGGCCCAGGGCCAGTCGCAGACCCGGCTGTACCTGTCCAAGGCCCTGCTGGCGGTGCTGGTCATGGTTTGCCCGATCCTGGCCGCCGTGGTGCGGGCCCACCCGTCGCGGATTGTCGACTCCCTGCTCGGGCTCAATCCGGTCTGGCACCTGAACCGGGTCTCCCGGGCCTGGGCCCAGACCCAGATCGTCGGGCACACCTGGCTGCTCTTCGCGATGGGGTGCGCGGTGCTGATGGCCGCCAGCCTCGCGTGGCTTCGTCGCCGCGAGCTGAGCTGACTGCAAGACTGACGCCATGACGGGCTGGATCGTGGCCGCGGTGTGCGCGGCAGTGGCGCTCCGGCCGTCCTGGGCGTTCGCGGCCTGCGACGGGAGATCGCGGACATCTCCCATGACCTCAAGACGCCACTGATCGCGGTGCGTGGCTACCTCCAACTGGTCCAGCGGGATGGTGCTGCCGCGGACACCTCCCCGCGACGCCTGCAGACGGTGCTGGAGCGGGTTGATGATCTTGGACGGCTGGTGGACGACTTCTTCGAGCTCAGCGTGCTGGATGCGGGGGGCCGAGATCTGGAACTTGGGGCGGTGGACGCCACCTCGGTGGTGAGCGAGGCCCTGCTGGGCTTCTACGTCGCCTTCGAGGGCAAGGGGATCGAGCCGACGGTGGACCTTCCGCCCGAGCCCCTGATGGTGCATGCCGAGGCCACCGCACTGGGCCGGGTGGCGCGAAACCTCGTCGCCAATGCGCTGGCCCACGGAGGTGGGGACGTGGAGGTCTCGCTGGCGCGCGAGGGGGAGCGGGCCCTGCTCGCGGTGGCCAACCAGGCTCCGGGACTTGCCCAGGACGAGGCCGAAAGGCTCTTCGAACGCTTCTACCGGGCGGATCCGGCCCGGACCGGGGCGCATGCCGGGCTGGGCCTGTCCATCGTGCAGGAGCTGGTGCGCCAGATGGGTGGCCGGGTGCAGGCTCGGGTGGCGCATGGCCGGCTGCGGATCACCGTCGAGCTACCGCTGGCCGTTGGCTGAGCCTCTAGGCTGTCCTCATGCGTGAACTGCAGAAGGTGATCATGGAGGAGATGGGCGTCAAGCCCGCCATCGACCCCGCCGAGGAGGTCGAGCGTCGCGTCCAGTTCCTGTGCGACTACGTGAAGGCGACCGGGACCAAGGGCTTCGTCCTGGGCATCTCCGGCGGCATCGACTCCACCCTGGCCGGCCGGCTGGCCCAGCTGGCCGTCGACCGGCTGCGTGCCGAAGGGGCCGAGGCGGACTTCGTCGCGGTGCGCCTGCCGCACGGGGTGCAGGCCGACGAGGCCGACGCTGCCGCCGCGATGGACTGGGTGGCCGCCAGCACCGAGGTGACCATCAACATCAAGGCCGCCACCGATGGCATGGAGGGCGCCTTCGAAGAGGGCACCGGCATGCAGATCAGCGACTTCAACAAGGGCAATGTGAAGGCCCGGATGCGGATGGTGGCGCAGTACGCCATTGCCGGCGAGCGCAATCTGCTGGTGATCGGCACCGACCACGGCTCGGAGTCCACCACCGGCTTCTTCACCAAGTTCGGCGACGGTGGCGCGGACATCCTGCCGCTGTTCACCCTGGACAAGGGCCAGAACCGCCAGCTGCTGCAGCACCTCGGCGCCCCGGAGCGGCTGTGGGCGAAGGAGCCGACGGCGGACCTGCTGGACGGCAAGCCGCTGCGCAGCGACGAGGACGAGCTGGGCATCAGTTACGACCACATCGACGCCTACCTGCAGGGCCAGGAGATCCCCGACGGGGTGGCCGAGAAGCTGGAGACCAAGTACCTGCGCAGCCGTCACAAGCGCACCACTCCGGTGGAGATCCGTGACACCTGGTGGAGGTGACCGTGGGGTTGCGACGCCACCTTGCCGCGCTCGCCCTGGCCTGGGCCCTGACGGCCTGTGCCCCCGGCGCACCCACCGACACCTCGCCCCCGCCGTCCACCGCCGACGGTCGATCGGCTGCTCCTTCCGCCACGTCCCCCGGCACTCCGGGGCAGGGCGCGCCCGCCGCTTCGGCGGTGGACTGGTCCGATGTGGCCAAGCGCGTCTCGCCGAGCGTGGTGGCCATCTCCGTGCAGGCCCGTCAGGGTTCCTCATCGGGTTCCGGTGTGGTGATCGATGACAAGCACGTCGTGACCAACCACCACGTGATCGAGGCGGCCTCGCAGGGTGGTGGGCAGGTGCTGGTCACGCTGCATGACGAGCGTGTCTTCGCCACCCGTCTGGTGGGCAGTGATGCGGCCAGCGACCTCGCCGTGCTGGAGGTGGTGGATCCACCCAAGGACCTGACCGCCATCGAGACCGGCTCCTCCGATGATCTGGTGGTGGGTGCCCCGGTGATGGCGGTGGGCAATCCGCTGGGTCTCGCGGGGACGGTCACCACCGGAATCGTCAGCGCGCTCAACCGTCCGGTGACGGCCGGTGATGCCTCGCAGGGCAGCGGCGAGCCGGTGGTCACCAATGCCATCCAGACCTCGGCCGCGGTCAACCCGGGCAACTCCGGCGGGGCTCTGGTCAACGCCGACGGGAAGCTGGTGGGGATCAACTCCTCCATCGCCACGCTGGAGCAGGGCAGTGGCAACATCGGCATCAGCTTTGCCATCACGCAGCGCCAGATGCAGTCCGTGGTGGACCAGATCCTGAAGTCCCGCAAGGCCGAGCACCCGTGGCTGGGTGTCCAGGTGCAGGACGCCATCGTGGAGGTGGACGGTTCCCGACGGTGGGCCGCCGGCCTGGGGGTCGTCGGCGCCGACACGCCCGCGCAGAAGGCGGGGCTGAAGGACGGCGACGGCATCACGGCGATCGACGGGGAAGCAGTGGACTCCGCGCTCAGCTTGATTGCGCAGGTGCGGGAACGTCGGGTGGGCAGTACGGCCAAGCTGACGGTCGTGCGCGACGGGAAGCAGCAGCAGCTCGAGGTCTCCCTCGCCGCACGCCCGTCCTGACCCGACGGCCGAGCACTGGAACCGGCGGCCGAGCTTGTCGAGGCCCCGTCAGCCGGCCAGTGGTGTGCGCATCCGCTCCAGCTGTGGCTTGCGCTCCGTGGTGATGCGGGCGGCCAGTGCCTTGGCTGCGGGCTCCGTGCCGTCGGCCATTTCCGTGGCGGCCAGGGCGAGGCCCTGTTCGTGGTGCGCGACCATCGCGGTGAGGAAGGCCTTGTCGAAGGCGGCGCCGTCGAGCGCCGCCAGCTTCTTGGCCGTGCCCGCTTGCTTGACATTGGCACTGCTGTCGACGGACTGGCTGCGGTTCAGCAGCCAGCGCTCCAGCTCCGAACGCTGCGGCCCCTGCTGCAGTTCGATCTCCGCGGCCAGCTGCTTCACCTCGAGGGACGACGCGCGGGAGGGGGCGAGCTTGACCAGGTCCAGCGTCTCCTGGTCGTGCCGGAGCAGGGCGCGAGCGAAGGCGACGTCGGCCTCGTTGTGTGCGGCGGTCGGATCCGCGCTGACCGAGATGTGCGCCGCGGGTCCGGACTCGGTGGGCGTCGCGATCACGGGTGTCGGATTGTCCGTCGGCTCGCCGCTGCAGGCAGTCAGTCCGCTCGCGGCCAGGGCCAGGCCGATCAGCAGGGTGCGACGGGTGGTCATGGGATTCTCCTGGGATTGCGGGCGAAGTCTCCATCCTGCCCGACGGTCTGCCGACCGGGACGGCGGGGGTGCGGACTGATCCCGTTGGGTCTGCGATCCGAGTGGGTTCCAGCGATCTGCGTGTGTTGCAACCCGAGGGGACCGCGGGAACCCGAGCGGCTGTGGGGAACCAGAGCGGATGGGTGGCCGAGGGCCGCGGCATGCGGGGAGCTGGGCGGGAATAGAAGCCCCGGAAACAAGGTTGAGTCTGGTGTACTCAAGTTTGCTTGATCCACCGATGGATCCGGTTCATACTTGAGCCACGGCCACTCAACCCAGAAGGAACCATGGACACCGAGAAGCTCACCACCAGGAGCCGGGACGCACTCTCGGCTGCACTCCGCAATGCCCTGGCCAACGGCAATCCGAATGCCGAGCCGGTGCACCTCCTCCACGCCCTGCTGCTGGTGCCGGACAACACCGTCGCGCCGCTGCTGACCTCCATCGACGTCGACCCCACCACGATCAGCACCGCGGCACAGGCGGCCATCAAGAAGCTGCCCAGCGCGCAGGGCAATTCCGTCAGCCAGCCCCAGCTCTCCGGCGCCCTGGCGCGCGTGCTCGCCGACGCCGAGCTGCGCGCCGACGAACTGGGGGACTCCTATGTCTCCACCGAGCACCTGCTGCTCGCCCTGACCGCCGTCACCAGTGATGCCAGCAAGATCCTGATGGACGCCGGCGCCACCGTCGACAAGCTCACCAAGGCCTTCAATGACAGCCGCGGCGACCGTCGTGTCACCTCCCCCGAGGCCGAGGGCGGCGAGTCGGCCCTGGGCAAGTACTCCGTCGACCTGACCGAGCGCGCGCGCGACGGCAAGCTGGATCCGGTGATCGGCCGGGACCAGGAGATCCGTCGCGTGGTGCAGGTGCTGGCCCGCCGCACCAAGAACAATCCGGTGCTGATCGGTGAGCCCGGCGTCGGCAAGACCGCCGTCGTCGAGGGCCTGGCCCAGCGCGTGGTGGCCGGCGACGTGCCCGACTCCCTGAAGGGTCGCCGCGTCGTCAGCCTGGACCTGAGTTCCATGGTTGCGGGCGCGAAGTACCGCGGCGAGTTCGAGGAGCGGCTGAAGGCCGTGCTGAAGGAGATCCAGGAGTCCGAGGGTCAGATCATCACCTTCATTGACGAGCTGCACACCGTCGTCGGCGCCGGTGCCGGCGGCGAGGGTGCCATGGATGCGGGCAACATGCTCAAGCCCATGCTGGCCCGCGGTGAGCTCCGCATGATCGGCGCCACCACGCTCGACGAGTACCGCGAGCACATCGAGAAGGACCCCGCCCTGGAGCGTCGCTTCCAGCAGGTCTACGTCGGTGAGCCGACGGTGGAGGACACCATCGCGATCCTGCGCGGCCTGCGCGAACGCTACGAGGCGCACCACAAGGTCCGGATCACCGACAGCGCCCTGGTGGCCGCCGCCAGCCTGTCCAACCGCTACATCACCAACCGTCAGCTGCCGGACAAGGCCATCGACCTGATCGACGAGGCCGCCAGCCGGCTGCGGATGGAGATCGACTCCTCTCCGGAGGAGATCGACGTGCTGCGCCGCCAGGTCGACCGGATGAAGATGGAGCAGTTCGCCGTCGAGAAGGAGACCGACGCGGCCTCGAAGGCTCGGCTGGAGCGGCTCAACCAGGAGCTGGCCGACGCCGAGGAGGAGCTGCGTGCCCTCGAGGCCCGCTGGGAGTCCGAGAAGGCCGGGCTGAACCGGGTGGGCGACCTCAAGACGGAGATCGACAAGTTGCGCGGCGAGGCCGAACGCTTCCAGCGCGAGGGTGACCTCGCCAAGGCGGCCGAGATCCAGTACGGCCGGATCCCCGCCCTGGAGAAGGAACTCGAGGAGGCCAGCGCGGCAGAGGCCGAGCAGCAACGCACCTCGATGGTCTCCGAGGAGGTGGCCAGCGCGGACATCGCCGAGGTGGTCAGCGCCTGGACCGGTATCCCCGTCGGCAAGATGCTGCAGGGCGAGAGCGAGAAGCTCCTGCACATGGAGGACCACATCGGCCAGCGGCTGATCGGCCAGAAGCAGGCCGTCACGGCCGTCGCCGACGCCGTGCGGCGCAGCCGTGCGGGGATCAGCGACCCGAACCGGCCCACCGGCAGCTTCCTCTTCCTCGGCCCGACGGGTGTCGGCAAGACGGAGCTCGCCAAGTCCCTGGCCGACTTCCTCTTCGACGACGAGACCGCCATGGTGCGCATCGACATGTCCGAGTACTCGGAGAAGCACTCGGTCAGCCGCCTGGTGGGTGCCCCTCCGGGCTATGTCGGCTACGAGGAGGGCGGCCAGCTCACCGAGGCCGTGCGTCGGCGCCCCTACTCCGTCGTCCTGCTGGACGAGGTGGAGAAGGCGCACCCGGACCTGTTCAACATCCTGCTGCAGGTGCTCGACGACGGGCGCCTGACCGATGGCCAGGGGCGAACGGTCGACTTCCGCAACACCATCCTGATCCTGACCAGCAACCTGGGTAGCCAGTTCCTGGCCGACCAGAACCTGGCCAAGGATGCCAAGCGCGATGCCGTGATGGGCGTGGTGCGCGGTGCCTTCCGTCCGGAATTCCTGAACCGGTTGGACGAGATCGTGATGTTCGATCCGCTGACCCAGGAGGACCTGACGCACATCGTCGAGACCAACCTGTCCAAGATCAACAATCGGCTCGCGGAGCGCCGGATCAAGATCAACGTCACCGACGAGGGCAAGGAATGGCTGGCCAGGGCCGGTTTTGACCCGGTCTACGGCGCCCGGCCGCTGCGCCGCCTGGTGCAGACCACCGTCGAGGACCAGATGGCGCGCAAGCTGCTGGCCGGTCAGATCGCCGACGGCGACGAGGTCACCTTCGACGTCGACGAGAGCGGCGACGGTCTGCGCATCGTCTGAGGTCCGACGGGTGACCTGAAGGGGCGGTGGGGCTTGTGTCTCGCCGCCCCTTCAGGGATACCATGACGTCATGCATAACAACGCCCGCTCGTCGCGCATGCGCCAACTCCTGGCCGGAGCCCTGGCGCTCGGCGTCGTGGGCGGCGGCTTCGCCATCACCTCGCTGGCCAGTGCCGAGGGCGCGGTTCCCGCGGCCCCTGCCCCGGCGGCGACGGCAAGTGCCTCCGCGAGCACGGCTGCCAGCCAGGAGGCCTCCGAGGTCACACCGCCGGCCTCCAGCTCCCCATCGCCCACGCCCAGCAGGCCCACGCCCCCGCCGTGCATCGTGGACGAGTCCGAACTCGCCACCATCTACCCGGGCGCACGGACGGAGAAGTTCGAGATCATGGGCACCGTGCACACGTACTACTACATCAAGGACACCTTGGTGGCGCAGGCCGTCGACGGCAAGGCGCACACGGCCATCTGCCTGATGTCCTGACCCGAGCCGTTCGGTTCGTCTGGATCTAGACTCCTGCCCCATGGCAGAGCGCGTCGTTCCAGACCCACACACCCCCGGCGCCTGGGTGGTGCGCGTCGGCGGTGCCGACCAGTCATGGGTGGACCCGGACGATCCGACGCGGCTGGAGTTCGACTACGTCCAACGGCTCGCCGACCAGATCGACCACCACGCCCCGGCTGGGGAGCGGCTGCGCATCATCCACGTCGGTGGTGCGGCCATGACTCTGGCCCGCTATGTGGCACACACTCGTCCCACCAGCCCGCAGATCGTGCTCGAGCCGGATGCGGAGCTGACGCAGGAGGTTCGGGCGAAGATTCCGCTGCCCCGCAACAGCGGGATCAAGGTGCGTCCCGTGGACGGTGCCGCGGGCATCGCGGCCATGCGCGACGACTTCGCCGACGTGATCGTCGTCGACGCCTTCGCCGGCGCGCGGGTTCCGGGAGAACTGGCCAGCGTCGACTTCTTCGCCCAGTGCCGACGAGTCCTGCACTCCGACGGCCTGCTGCTGGCGAATGTCACCGACACACACCCCTTCGGTTGGACCCGACGCGTGCTGGCGGGGCTCGAGACCTACTTCGGGCATCGGATGCTGGGTGCTGAGAGCTCCACCCTCAAGGGCCGCCGCTTCGGCAATGTCGTGATCGCGGCCAGCAATGTGCCGCTGCCCCTCCAGCGCTTGGAGCGCACCGCCTCCGGGGCCGTCTTTCCCTATCGGCTGGTCCATTCGGAGCACCTCGACCGTCTGGTGGGGGGTGCCCAGCCCTTCCACGGCGTGGGCGAGGACTCTCCCGGCCCTCCGGCGGGCCGCACCTTCTTCGAGTGATCTGCGAGTGAGCCGCGCAGTCCAATGGCTGTGTTGATGGGGTAAGTGAGCTGTTCGCTTGCCGTGAAACTGAATGCCTGACACGATATCTCTATGACGAGGTGCAGACTCGGCGCCTCGTGCACCTGTGCTCGGGGGAGTATCGGAGCGTCATCGTGGTCGTCAGCCCCTTGCGGCGTCGTCTGTATCTGCTGCTGGCCTTGGTGCTGGCGGCCTCGGTGGCCGTTGTCGCGCCCGTCGATGCCCTGACCATCACCCCACTGACCAATACGGTCAACCAGCAGGTGCACGGTGACTACATCCTGGCCGGCAACGGTGTCCTGACCTGCTCCGGGACCAACTGCCAGAGTCTGCTGAGTGGCTCGAGCACCATTGCCAATGACAACAACAAGATGGTCTACACAGGCGCCCAGACCGGAATGCTCAACTCCTCACAGGCCGCCATCACCGTTCCCACCGGAGCCAAGGTGGTCAGAGCCCGCCTGCTGTGGGCCGGGAGCATGGGCACCTCCGTTCCCCAGCGCACCTGGTCCGACGGCCAGTACACCTACCCCGTCTACGGCGCCCCGACCACGCAGCGATCCTGCAGTCCCAATGTCGGCACCGACTACTACGGCAACTACACCGGGCCCACGACGTCCGCGACGCTGCCCACCGGCAGCCCGGCGACCACCACCCCGAAACTCGTGGTGAACGGTGTCACCACCACGGTTGGCGTCTCGAACTACAAGAATGACGTCGGTCTGGTGGACGAGAGCGCCGAGTACTACTCGGCGTGGAGTGACGTGACCTCCGTCTTCGCGAACATCCCCACGGGCAGCGCCCAGACCATCACCGTCGGTAACGTCTGGGCCCCCACGGGCAACAACTGCATGGGCGGCTGGTCCATCCAGGTCGTCTACGACTACGGCGAGTACGTGCCCGGCAATGCCAACTCCGTGATGCGCCAGATCTACTCCTACGACGGCATGGTGCGCGAGTCCTTGGGTGACGTGACCTCGGTGCCGCTCAGCGGCTTCGCCGTCCAGGGCACCGGTGCCCGCGCCGGCTTCGTCAGCTACGAGGGCGACATGTCCATCAACCAGGACTACGCCCGCTACTCGGACCCGACGACGGCCGAGTACGCCCTGGCGAACCCGCAGGCCGGCGGCGCGACGAACAACATGTTCGTTTCCTATGCCGACGGCGCCGTGCCCTTCAAGACCACCGACGGCCTGAGCAAGACGAGCACCAACTTCTACAACGGCAGCGTCGATGCGCGCTCGGTGAACCTCCCCGGCCTGGTCACGGGTGACACCTCGTTTACCCTCAAGCTGGGCACCAACATGGACTCCTACCTGCTGCAGAACGTCACCGTCTCCGTTCCACTGGCCGACATCACCCTGCTCAAGACCGCCAGCAATGGTGAGGAGGACCAGGCCATCGCGCCCGGTGCCACGCCGAACTTCCGCATGACGATCTACAACTCGGGCTCCGCGCCACTGCAGAACCTCAGCGTCAGCGATGCCCAGGCTCCCGGCTGTGCCCGGACCACCAGCCAGATGCTCACCATCCTGTCCGCCTCCGGCTACACCAATGGCCAGATCCCGGGCGGTGGCTCGGTCACCTATTCGTGTTCGGGAAGCCCAACCTCCAGCTCCTTCACCAACTCCGCCACCGTCAGCGCGAAGACACTCGACGGCGCGGTCCTCGTGGACAAGAGCGACACGGCCGGCGTCCAGGTTGCCAGCTGGAAGCTGAGCAAGACTCCCAAGACCCCCGACGTGCCCAAGGGCACCGACGTCATCTGGGTGATCAAGGTCGAGAACACCGGTGGCGCCGACATCCACGACATCACCGTCAGTGACCCGTCCACGCCCTCGTGCACCAAGACGGTTCCGCTGGTCGAGGCCGGCAAGACCCTCACCTATGAGTGCACCGCCACCGTCAACGACACCACCACGAACACGATCAGCGCGACGGGTACCGGCAAGGCCACCCAGGGCGCGAAACTGACCGTCCCGATGACGGCCACAGCCGAGGGCACCGTGCTGGTCAGCGCCGTCGACGTCACCAAGACCGTGGACAAGGCGATCGTCGGAGTGGGGGAGAAGGCCACCTTCACCTTCGTCGTGAAGAACACCGGCACCGCGACGCTGGACACCGTCGCCCTCAAGGATCCGGACTTCCCCTCCTGTGACCAGGCCAATGTCGGGCCCCTGGCCCCCGGGGCCAGCAAGACGGTCACCTGCACCGTCACCCCCTTCACCCAGGCCGCGGGCGCCACCCTGACCAACCACGTCACCGCCACCGGAACCCCGCCGTCGGGCCTCAAGGTCACCGACACCGCGGAGGTCGACGTGAACAACAAGGCCCTGGAGGTCACCAAGAAGGCCACCAGCACCGACGTCAACGCCAACTCGATCCTGGACATGGGTGACCAGGTCAACTACACCTTCACCGTCACCAACACCGGCTCGAGCCAGCTGACCGGAATCACCGTCGGCGACCCGTTGCTGGCGGGGGCGAGCATCACCTGCACGCCCACCGCACTGGCCGTGGGTGCCACCGCGACCTGTACCGCGTCGAAGCCGTACACCGTCACCCAGGCCAATGTCGACGCCGGAACCCTGAAGAACACCGCCACGGCCACCGGCACCGCCCCGGACAACTCCACCACCGCGGGCACCGCCACCCTGACCCTCACCCCGGTGGCCCAACCGGCGGTCACCATCGCCAAGACCGCCAGCCCCACCACCGTCTCGGCCGTCGGGACCGTGGTCAACTACACCTTCACCATCACCAACAGCGGCAACACCACGCTGACCGGTGTCACCCCGGCGGACCCGCTGGCGGGCCTGTCCGCGCTGACCTGCCGCACTGCCGCCGATGCCGCGGTGACCCTGCCCACGACGCTGGCGCCGAAGGCCGTGCTGACCTGTACCGCCTCCCGCAGCACGACGCAGGCGGACCTCAACGCGGGCTCCGTGGTGAACACCGCCACCGTGACCGCCACCGGACCCACCGGCACCAAGGTCAATGATTCGGCGAGCGCCACCGTCGTCGCCACCCAGCGCAAGACGATGGAGGTCACCAAGGCCGCGGACAAGACCATCTTCTCCACCGTCGGCGAGGTGGTCAGCTACACCTTCACCACCACGAACACCGGCAATGTGGTGCTCAGCGGCGTCCAGATGACCGACCCGATGACGCGCCTGGCCAACCGCACCTGCACCCCGGCCCAGCCGGCCGTGCTGCAACCGGGGGAGAAGGTCACCTGCACCGGATCGCTGACCGTCACCCAGGCAGACATCGACGGCGGGGCGATCGTCAACACGGTCTCCGCCACCGCCAACCCGCCCTCGGGTGCCGCCCTGAGCGGTAGCGCGACGTGGACCGTCGCCCCGGCACCGAGCGCTGGCCTCACGCTGGCGAAGGTCCCCAGCCGTGACGCCATCACCGCCGCGGGGCAGGCCGTCACCTACACCTTCACCGCCACCAACACCGGCAACACCACGATGAACAATGTGCGCATCGCCGACCCGATGGCCGGGCTCGCGATGGGCACCTGCACCCCGGCCGCGGGCAGCAGCCTGGCGCCGGGCGCGAAGATGGTCTGCACCGCCAGCTACACCTCGACCCAGGCCGACGTGGATGCCGGACGCATCCTCAACACGGCCATCGCCACGGCCACCGACTCGCACGGCCAGAACCTCAGCGTCCCCGCCACAGCCACCGTCACCGCCACGCCCGCCCCCGCGATCAAGCTCACCAAGAGTGCCAGCCCCGCCACCGTCAATGCCTTCGGACAGCAGGTCACCTACACCTTCGCCGTGCAGAACACCGGCAATGTGACGCTGCGCAGCCTGGCGCTGACGGACAAGCTGACCGGCCTGTCGGCCATCACCTGCACCCCGACCGCGCTGGGCGGTTCCCTGGCTCCCGGCGCCACCACCACCTGCACGGCCACCCGCAGCACCACCCAGGCGGACCTGAATGCCGGCGCGGTCAACAACACCGCCACCGCCACCGGTACCCCGCCGGCCGGTGCCGCGGTCACCAGCACCTCGGCGGCCAAGGTGACCGCCACCCAGAACCCCAGCTTCACCGTCGCCAAGAGCGCCAACCCGCTGGAGGTCACCGCGGCCGGGCAGCGGATCACCTACTCCATCGTCGTGACCAATGACGGCAATGTCGCGCTGAGCAACCTGCGTGTCTCCGACCCGAAGATCACCACCTTGACCTGCACCCCCACTGCCGCGGGTGCCACCCTGCAGCCCGGGGCCAGTACGGCCTGCACCGGCAGCTACACCGCCACCCAGACCGACGTGAACTCGGGGGCCATCAACAACACGGCCACCGCGACGCTCGCCTCGCCCACGGGTGTGGACACCAGCAATACCGCCAGCGCCGTGGTGACCAGCAGCCGGACGCCAGCCCTGGCCATCGACAAGACCGGCTCCACCGCCAGCTATGCGGCCGTCGGTGACACCATCGCCTACACCATCACCGCCACCAACAGCGGCAATGTCACGATGAACCAGGTGCAGGTGACGGACTCAATGTTCCCGTCCGCGCAGCTGGTCTGCTCTCCGACGGTCCCCGCCACCCTGCAGCCCGGGCAGAAGGTCACCTGCACAGCAACCCGCACCACCACCCAGGCGGACCTGGACCGCGGTACCCTGCCCAACACGGCCACGGCCCGCGGCACCAGCGCCACCGGCACCACCGCCGAGGTCAGCGACGACTTCGTCGCCGCCGCCACCCAGACTCCGGCCATCACGCTGGCCAAGACGCCGAACCCCACCACCATCAACTCCGCCGGGCGCCCGATCGACTACACCATCGTGCTGACCAACAGCGGCAATGTCTCGGTGACCAATGCGCAGATCAGCGACCCGAAGTTCGCTTCCTTCACCAGCTGCACGCCCGCGCTGGGCTCCAAGCTGGCACCCGGGGCGACGATGACCTGCTCCGGCACCTACACCAGCACGCAGGCCGACGTGGACGCCGGTTCCATCCTCAACACGGCCCGCGGCACTGCCGTCGGCCCCACCAACACGGCCCTGTCCACCACGGCGACCGCAGTCGTCGAAGTCACCCGCAGCCCGGCCCTCTCCCTGCAGAAGAGCGCTGCACCCACCCGCGTCGGCACCGTCGGCCAGGTGGTCACCTACTCCTTCCAGGTCACCAACACCGGCAATGTGACCGCCACCTCCCTGTCGATCAGCGATCCGCTGCCCGGCCTGTCCGCGGTGAACTGCCCGGTCACGACGCTGGCCCCGGGAGCCACCACCACCTGCACCGCGACTCGCGCCACGACCCAGGCGGACCTGAACCTGGCCTCGGGGCGGATCGACAACACCGCGACGGCCAGTGCGAAGGACCCCGCCGGAGCCACTGTCATCTCGCCCAGCGCCAGCGCCACCGTCACCATGAACCAGAGCCCGAAGCTGGCCGTCACCAAGACCGCCAGTCCCACCACGGTCACGGCCGTCGGTGATCCGGTGACCTACACCATCGTGGTCACCAACTCCGGCAATGTGGACGCCACGAATGTCCGGGTGGACGACTCCCTGATCGATGCCGCGCTGGTCTCCTGCAGCCCGGCCCAGGGCGGCACCCTCGCGCCCCGGGCGACGATGACCTGTACCGCCACCCGCGCCACCACCCAGGCGGACCTGGACAGTGGCAAGGCGGTCAACATCGCCACTGCCACGGCTATCGCGCCCAATGGGCAGCCCATCACCCCGGCCCAGGGCACCGCGACCGTCGACGCGACGCGTTCGCCGAAGGTCACCATCGACAAGAGCTCGACGACGACGCTGGCCTCGGCCGTCGGCCAGACCGTGCAGTACAGCTACCTGGTCACCAATACCGGCAATGTCACCCTGGCCTCGCTGGCCGTCACCGATCCGCACCACGGACTGTCCGGCATCAACTGTGGGGGCACGACGAGCCTGGCACCGGGGGCCAGCGCCACCTGTGTGGCGACCTATTCGGTGACGCAGGCGGACCTCAATGCCGGTGCCGTCACCAATACCGGCAAGGCCTTCCTGGAGGCGCCCGGCGGAGACAATGCCAACCCGGCGGACAACATCACCGCCACGGACTCCCTGGTGATCCCGTCCGAGCAGAAGCCCGCCCTCGACTTCCTCAAGAAGGCGAACGTGGCCACCTACTCGGCCGCCGGCCGCGTGGTCACCTACTCCTTCGCCGTCACCAACTCCGGCAATGTGGACGTCACCAATGTCCGCGTCGCGGATCCGCACACGGGGCTGTCGGCGCTGACCTGCACCCCGGCACAGGGATCGACGCTGGCCCCGCGCGCGACGATGAACTGCACCGCCACCTACACCACCACCCAGGCTGACCTCGACCGGATGAGCATCGCCAACACCGCGACAGCCACCGCCACCGCGCCCGACGGCAGCACCCTGAGCCGCACCGGCCAGGTCACGATCACGGCCACGCTCGACTCGAAGCTGGACCTGAACAAGACCCCGTCGCCGCCCACCATCACGGCCGCCGGGCAGCGGATCACCTACACCTTCGTCGCCACCAACACCGGCAACTCGACGCTGCGCGATGTCACCGTCACGGACACCGACCTCGCGGGCCTGTCCGCCATCAGCTGTGACACCACCACCCTGGCGCCGGGCGCGAAGGCCACATGCACGGCCAACTACACCGCCACCCAGGCAGACGTCGACCGCGGCAGCATCCCGAACAGCGCCTCGGTGGCCGGTACTGACCCCGCGGGGACTGCGGTCAATGCCACCGCGAAGGCCAATGTCACTGTCCCGCAGAGGCCCGAACTGACGCTGGACAAGGCAGCGAGTCTCACCGCGGTGGACCAGGTGGGCCAGCGGATCGACTACACCTTCACCGTCACCAACAGCGGCAATGTCACCGTCAACGCCTTGACCGTCACGGACCCGATGAAGGGCCTGTCCGCGCCGGTCTGCGCCCAGACGAGCCTGACCCCCGGTGCCAGCACCACCTGTACCGCGAGCTACACCACCACGCAGTCCGACCTGGACAACGGCGGCATCACCAACAAGGCCTCGGTGACCGGAACCACGGCGACCAGTGCCACCGTGCCGCCGGCCACCGACACCGTCACGGTGCCCGCCACCCAGGATTCGCAGGGCAGCTTCACCAAGACCGCCAGCCCGCTGACCTATTCGCAGGTGGGTGACGAGATCACCTACACCCTGCGCGCCACCAATACCGGCAATGTCACCTCCGGCGGTGTCCTGATCAAGGACCCGACCATCGCCACCCGCGTCGCCTCGCTGTCCTGCAGCATCCACTCCGGCGACGGCACCCGGCTGCGTGACGGCAATGGTGCCGTGTCCCTGGCCCCCGGGGAGTACAAGGAGTGCCTGGCCACCATCAGCGCCACCCAGGCGGACCTGAACGCCGGGTCCTTCACCAACACGGCCAATGTCAATGCCACGCGCCCCGATGGCACCCCCATGCCCACGCTGACTGACGACGCCGTCGTCACCGCGGAACAGGCGCCGGCCATGACCTTCACCAAGTCGGCCGACACCCAGACCTACTCCCGGGTCGGCCAGTCGATCGGCTACACATTCCTGTTGGCCAATACCGGCAATGTCGAGATCACCAATGCCCAGGTCAGTGACCCGCGCATCCCCGCCGCCGAGCTGAGCTGCACCCCTGCGCTCGGCTCCACCCTGCAGCCCAAGACCTCGATGACCTGCTCCGGCAGCTACAAGGTCACCCAGGCCGACCTCGACGCCCAGCGCATCGTGAACACCGCGACGGGCACGGCACGCGGTGGCGGTCAGGACCTCAGCCAGGACGGCACCGCGACCGTCACCGCAGACCTCGCCCCGGCCATCTCCCTGACCAAGAGCGCCGCGCCCAACCCCGTCGCCAAGGCGGGAGACGTTGTCACCTACAGCTTCGTCGTCGGCAATGTCGGCAATGTGACGCTGCACGACGTGGGGGTCGCGGACCCGCTGCAGGGCCTGTCCGCCGTGAGCTGCCCGGTGAACACGCTCGCCCCCGGCGCCACCACCACCTGCACCGCCACCATGAGGGTCACGCCCGCACAGATGGATGCCGGGCAGGTGAACAACACCGCCACGGCCACCGGAACCGACGTCACCGGAACCACTGTCACCAAGACCGGCAGCGCGGTGCTGCGCACCACGCAGAGCCCGAAGCTGGACGTGACCAAGACTGCCTCGCCGACCACCGTCTCGACGGTGGGGGACCAGGTCACCTACACCTTCGTGGTCACCAACAGCGGCAATGTCACGGTCAATGACCTGGCGCTGACAGACCCCATGTTCACCCCGCAGGCCATCACGTGCCCGGCCACCAGCCTGGCCCCCGGCGCCTCCACCACCTGCACCCGCACCTGGACCGTCACCCAGGCCCAGGTGGATGCCGGGACCTTCACCAACACGGCCACCGCCACCGGCACCACCGCCACTGGTGCCCCGGTGCCGCCGGCCAGCGGCAAGGCGACGGTCACCAGTCAGGCCGACCCGTCATGGACCTTCGTGAAGACGGCAGACCATGACCAGGTCTCCGTGATCGGTGACACCGTCACGTACACGCTGGTTGTCACCAATACCGGCAATGTGACGCTGCGCAATGTCTTCATGTCGGACCCGCGGGTGGCCGATCCGGCCACCAGCCGACTGTTCGACTGCTATGTGCTCAATGCCGACGGCTCCCGCGCCGTTGACGCCCCCGGTGCGATCGACCTGCTCCCCGGCCAGCAGAAGGTCTGCCACGGCTCCAAGACCTTCGGGCAGGCTGACTTCGAGGTCCCCGACCCGAACACGGCCACCGAGGGAATCGACTGGCCCAACCAGGGTTACGTCAACGCCGTCACGCCCGACGGCAGCAAACTGCCCACCCTGTACTCCAGCCCCTCCGACGGCGCCCCGGCTGGCCCGACGACGGTCTACCTGAACCCGGCTCCCGACTTCAAGATGACCAAGAGCGCCGATGCACAGCGCTATTCCCGCGTCGGGCAGGTGATCAACTACACGATCGACGCCACCAATACCGGCAATGTCGCCCTGAACAACGTCACCATCACGGACAAGAAGCTGGCCGAGGCCACCTTCCAGTGCACCCCCGCGATGGGCTCCACACTGCAGCCCGGCGCGACGATGACCTGCTCCGGCGCCTACACCGTCACCCAGGCAGACATCGACGCCGGTTCCATCACCAATGAGGCCGTGGGCCATGGCACGAACAACCAGGGCGTGCAGCACGACGCCAGTGCCGCCTCCGTGCTCACCGTCATCTACTTCGGCCAGACCGGGATGATGCTGGAGAAGTCCGCCGAACCCCGCACCGTGGCCCGGGTGGGTGACCAAGTCACCTATTCCTTCGTCGTCACCAACCTGGGCACCGGCCAGATCACCGACCTGACCGTGGCTGATCCGATGATCACCAATGCCGGGGGCACCGTCAGCTGCCCGGCCACCACGCTGGACGGTTCTCCCGATGCCGACAATCCGTCGCAGATGACCTGCACGGCCACCTACACCGTCACCCAGGACGACATCGACGACCGTGGCTTCACCAATACCGCCACCGCCACCGGCGAGACGATCAATGGCGGCGTCACCCAGCAGCTGTCCTCGGAGGCCACAGCCAAGGTCAGCGCCAACCACGCTCCCGAACTGTCGTTGACCAAGACCGCCACCCCGGCCGATGCCTCGGTGGATGCCGCCGGTGACCTGGTCAACTACTCCTTCGTCGTCACCAATACCGGCAATGTCGCACTCACCGGCGTGACGCTGACCGACCCGCTGCCCGGCCTGAGCGTCCCGAGTTGCCCGAAGACCGCCCTGGAGCCGCTGGAGGCGATGACCTGCACGGGGACGTTGACCGTCAGCCAGGGGCAGCTGGACGGTGGCTCCATCACGAACAAGGCCAGCGTCCAGGGCGTCGATGCCGACGGTCAGCCGGCCATCGCCAATGCCACGGCCACGGTGAGGACCGCCCCCGTCGCGAAGATCGAGTTCACCAAGACCGCCGACAAGACCGAGATCAATGTGGTGGGCGAGAGTGTCGTCTACACCTTCACCGAGAAGAATGTCGGCAACACCACCGTCTACGGCTGGAACCTGACCGAGGGGCTGCCCGGTCGCCTGACCTCGATCAGCTGCACCCCGGAGGTCACCAACCTGGCGCCGGGTGAGACCCGCACCTGCACCGGGATCCTGACCGTCAGCCAGGCCGACCTGGACGCCGGTGCCATCATCAACACCGCCTCCGTCAGCACCGTGCTGGCCGATGGTGCGCCCGGACCGACCGCCACGTCCGGGGTGACGGTGCCAGCAGTGCCCAAGCCGGGACTCCGGGTCATCAAGACCGTCGACCTGACCGAATTTGCCAGCGTCGGCCAGGTGCTGGACTACAACATCGTCGTGGAGAACACCGGCAACCTGAGCGTCGACGATGTGCAGCTCACCGAGTCCCTGACCGACGGCATGGGCGCGCTCAGCTGCTCGCCGGCGCTGGGAGGCACCCTGGCCAGCGGCGAGACCATGACCTGCCACGTCAGCAAGACCGTCAGCCAGGCCGATCTGGACGCCCAGCGGGTGGTCAATGTGGCCACGGCGACCGGCAGCACCAGCCTGGGCGGCCTGACCCAGCCCAGCAATGAGGCCGTCTCGGTTGCCAAGCTGTCGCCGGCCATAAACGTGGTGAAGAATGTCAACCCCTCTTCGGCGGGCACCAAGGGCACGGAGATCACCTACACCTTCGACGTCACCAATACCGGCAATGTGGCGCTCAGTGACCTGCAGGTGAGCGACCAGTTCACCAACCTGGGCGGAGGGGCCACGCTGTCCGTCAGCTGTCCGCAGACCACGGTGCCAGCCGGCAGGACCGTGCAGTGCACCGCCAGCTACACCCTCACCCAGGACGACATCGACGCCGCACGCCCGGCCGAGGGCAAGGGACTGGAGAACACCGCCATGGCGACGGCCACCGACGTCGCCGGCACCGACGTGACCGACGAGGACTCCTCGAAGGTGGTCATCAATCTGGCCCCGGAGATCGTCGTCGACAAGTCCGTCACCCCGCAGAACTTCTCCGCGGTCGGCGATGTGCTGGACTACACCATCACCGTCACCAATACCGGCAATGTCTCGGTGATCGCCGGGCAGATGAGCGACCCGCTGCTCACCCGCACCCGCCCCGACGGCACCGTCACCTGTGACTACCAGCTGGCTCCCGGCAAGGTTGCCACCTGCACCGGCAGTTACACCGTCACCCAGCAGGACCTCGACTACGGCCGGGTGCCCAATACGGCCACAGCCACGGCCACCGACACCGCCGGAACCCCGGTCCGTGCCCAGGACAGCGTGCAGGCAACGGCCGTGAAGAAGCCAGCCATGACGCTGGACAAGAGCGTCGACCCCGGCACGGTGACCGCGGTGGGACAGACCGTCACCTACACCATGGCCGCCACCAACACCGGCAACGTGACCCTGTCCAATGTCTTCCTCTCAGACCCGCTGCCGGGCCTCAGCCTGCCCTTGCAGTGCACCATCACGGCGCCAGACGGGAGCACCCGCGCCGGTTCCGGCCCGGTCTCCCTGGCTCCCGGTGAGGTGGAGACCTGCACCGCCACCCGCTCTGCCACCCAGGCCGACATCGACGCGGGGTCCGTCACCAATACCGCCAAGGTGGTCGCCGACGGCCTGACACCCGTCACGGACCAGGCAACCGTCACCGCCACGCAGCAGCCCGGCCTGACCACCACCAAGACCGTGGACCAGGCGAACTACTCGGCCGTCGACCAGGTACTCACCTACTTCATTGGTGTGACCAATACCGGCAACACCACCGTCAAGAATGTCCAGCTGGCCGAGAGCATCCCCACCGAACAGGTGACCTGCTCCCCGGCGCTGGGCTCCAGCCTGGTCAGTGGCGAGACGATGCACTGCACCGTCACGCACAAGGTCACCCAGGCGGACCTGGACGCCACGCAGATCTCCAACATCGCGACCGCCTCCGGCACGGACCCGAACGGACAGACGGTCACGGCTCCCTCTGGCCCGGCCGTGTCCACCGCGGACCTGGCCCCCGCCCTGACGGTCTCCAAGGTCGGCAGTCCCGCGAGCGTCAGCGTCGTCGGCGAAGCCATCACCTGGACCGTCATCGTCAAGAACACCGGCAACGCCACGTTGGAGGACATCACCCTGGCCGACTCGCTGGCCGGACTGTCCGCCTTCACCTGCGACTCCACCTCGCCGTACAGCCTGGCACCGGGCAAGGAACTGACCTGTACCGCCACCTCGGTGGTCACGCAGGACCAGATCAATGCCGCCGACGAGACCGCCACCCCGCCGGTCGGCGTCGAGAACCACGTCGACGTCACCGCCCATGACGCGAACGACACCCCGGCCGAGGGCAGCGCCGATTCCCACGTCGGCGTGCAGCAGGAGCCCGCCGTGACGCTGGACAAGAGCGTCAGCCCCGGGACCTTCGACGGCCCGGGCCAGACGGCCACCTACACCCTCGTCATCACCAATACCGGCAATGTCGCGCTGACGGACCTGACGCTGGCTGACCCGCTGCCACGGCTGAGCACGATCGTGTGCGACACGCCCCTTGCGGGTGCGACGCTCGCACCCGGCGGCCGGATCACCTGCACCGCCACCCGCGACTCCCTGCAGCTGGCGGTGGACCTGGGCCGGATCACGAACACCGCCACCGTCACCGCCAGCGATCCCGACCGCAGCACCACCGTCAGCGCGCAGGACAATGCGGTGCTCACCGCGGTGCAGCGCCCGTCGATGACGCTCACGAAGTCTGCGGACGTCGAAGAGGTGCATGCAGACGGTGACGTGGTCACCTACACGATGGTGATGACCAATACCGGCAATGTGACGCTGGAGAGTGTCTACGTCGGGGACCCGAAGGTGGATGCGGGCAGCTACGTGTGCTCGATCACCTCCGCCGCGGGCACGGTCCAGGGCGGGGTGTCGGGAGCCAGCGTCGAACCGGGTGGCACGAAGAAGTGCACCGGGACGCACACCGTCACCCAGGCGGACCTCGACGCCGGCAGCATCCTCAACGTGGCAGAGGTCACCGCGATCACCCGAACGGGCACCACCCTGGCCGAGGACTCCAATCCCGTCGTCGTCGACGCCGTCCAGGAACCGGCCATCAAGCTGGTCAAGACGGCCTCCCCGGCCCGTGTCGCCGCCGCCGGCGACACCGTCTCCTATGCCTTCATGATCACCAACATCGGCACCACGAGTCTTGACGCCATCATGCTGGAGGACCCGATGCCAGGCCTGTCAGCCTTCGACTGCGACGAGCCCCTGGGTGGCAGGCTGGCCCCCCAGGAGGAGATGCACTGCACGGCCACGCGTCAGGTCACCGCGGACGAGATGAACCTGGCCACCATCGAGAACACCGCCACCGTCACCGGCACCGTCCCGGGAGCGGGGGGCACGATCAGCTCGCCGAGCACCGCCACGGTGATCCCGATCCACAATCCGTCGCTCTCGTTGAACAAGAGCCACGACGTGGCCGCCGTCACCGCGGCCGGTGACCCGGTGACCTACACCTTCACCGTCACCAATACCGGCAACATCGAGGTCACCGATGTGGCCGTCGAGGATCCGCTGCTGGGCTCCGCGCCCATCACCTGCCAGGCCACCACCCTCGCGGTGGGCGCCAGCACCGCCTGCACCGGCCGCTACACCGCCACCCAGGCGGACCTGGACCGGGGCCGGATCAGCAACAACGCCACCGTCACCGGCACCGACCCGGTGGGCGGGGACCCCGTCACGCCGGGCACCGACTCCGATGAGGTCCCGGCGCCCCAGAGCTCCTCGCTGGAGATTGCCAAGACCCCCGTGTCCGCCGGACCCCTGGCGCTCGGAGACCCCGGTGAGTTCCGGATCGTGGTCACCAACTCTGGCAACACGACCGTCGCTGACGTCAAGGTGAGCGAGGACGAATTCCTCTACCCGGGCACCACCCTGTCCTGCCTGCCGGCCCAGGGTTCGAGCCTCGCTCCGCAGGAGACGATGACCTGCAAGGCCGTCCGGATCACCGGCCAGGACGCCATCGACTTCGGCGAGCTGGACAACCGCGCCGGCGTCGTGGGCACCGATCCCAACGGCAACCCCGTCGAGGCCACCAGCGACGAGGTCTCCATCCCCACCGTGGAGGGCAC
Source organism: Luteococcus japonicus (assembly GCF_003752415.1). Classification (NCBI taxonomy): domain Bacteria; kingdom Bacillati; phylum Actinomycetota; class Actinomycetes; order Propionibacteriales; family Propionibacteriaceae; genus Luteococcus; species Luteococcus japonicus. Next base: position 2,711,035 of record NZ_RKHG01000001.1, read on the forward strand.
CTTCGACGTCGAGTTTGCCAAGACCGCCTCGGCCGAGACCGTCACCCGCGTCGGGGAGCAGGTGACCTACACCATGGTCGCCCGCAACACCGGGACCAAGACCCTCTTCGCCGCCGACATCGTCGACGAGAGCCTGCCCGGCCTCTCGACGCCCAGCTGTGACTTCGGGGCCCCCGACGACCTGCGCCCCGGCGCCACGTTCACCTGTACCGCCACCTACACGGTGACCCAGGGGGACCTGGACCACGGCCGGATCGACAACATCGCAACCCTGGACGGATACGTCTCCGGGTCCGAAGCGTACGACCACACCGAACTCACCGCTGATGCGACCGTGACCGCCGACGCCGCGCCGCGTCTGGACCTGACCAAGACCGTGGACCACACCACCGTGAGGGCGGCGGGCGACCCGCTGGTCTACACCATGACCCTGCGCAATGGTGGTAATGCCACCGCGCGGCAGGCCACCATCACCGACAAGTTGCCAGGTCTTGGGGCGCTGCAGTGCGTGCGCGCCGACGGCAGTGCCGTGACTCTTCCCGTGGACCTTGCCCCGGGTGAGGCCGTCACCTGCCAGGCGAACCATGCTGTCACCCAGCCCGACATCGATTTCGGTGCCGTGGTCAACAGCGCCACCGCCGGCGCCACGACACCGCAGGGCGATCCGGTGACCTCGCCGCCCGCCAGCACCACGGTGCTCGCGAACAGCGACCCCGGCCTGCGGGTGGAGAAGACGACCTCCACCACCCTGGTGCAGAGGGTGGGCGAGGTGGTGCCCTTCACCATCACCGCCACCAATACCGGCAATGTCACCGTCGCGAACGTCCAGGTGGCCGACTCGCTCCCGCTCGATGCCGCACTTGACTGTTCGCCGGCCCTGGGCAGCAGCCTGCAGCCGCAGCAGACCATGACCTGCACCGGCAGCTACACGGTGGTCCACGCGGACCTAGAAGCCTCCGGAATGACCAATGTGGCCACCGTGAGCGGCACCGATCCGTCGGGTGCCGCCGTCGCGGGGGAGGGCGCGGTCCACGTGCCCGCGCTGTACAACCCGGAGCTGGACTTCACCAAGCAGGTCAGCGGTCCGGAGAACTGGGTGGCCGGGGACACGCTCGAGTACACCTTCCACGTGCAGAATGTCGGCAACATGGGGGCCCGCTACGTCAACGCGGTCGACACCATGGCCGACATCTCCGCCATGACCTGCGTCCTGGACGGTACCGACATCGTCGTCCCGCAGAACTACGACGTCCCCATGCAGCCCGGCATGGGCGCCACCTGCAAGGCCACCTACACCGTCAAGCAGTCCGATGTCGACCGTGGCTTCGTGACCAATACCGCCACCCTGAACGCCAAGGAGGTGACGGGCCAGCCCTACCCGACCGAGGTGGCCAGCGCCATCACCAGGAGCGCCCACACCGCCTCCCTGCGTTTGGACAAGACGGCCTCGCTGGACCAGATCACTGCCGCCGGTCAGCGAGTGGACTACTTCGTCGACATCACCAACACCGGTCAGCTGACGGTCTCCGGTGGCCAGATCACCGACGCCCTCCCGGGACTGTCCGGCATCACCTGTGACGGCTACGAACTGGAGCCGGGCGGCGTCACCCACTGCCGCGCCAACTATGTGGTGACCCAGGCGGACATGGACCGTGGCGAGCTGGTCAACACCGCGCAGATCACCGCGCGTGACCGGCACGGCAACCCGGTGGAGCCCTCCGCCGACACGGTGCGGCTGCCCGTCGTCGGTGCTCCGGAACTCGCGGTCACCAAGCAGGCCCGTAGCTCCGAGGTCACCCGGGCGGGGGAGACCGTCGACTTCAGCGTCGTGGTCACCAATACCGGAACCGTCAGCGCCCACGACGTGGAGATGACCGACAACTCCGCCACCACCACCGGCTGTGACCTCAAGGCCCCGGTCGTCCTGGCCCCCGGCACCAGCATGACCTGCACCGTGCAACACGTGGTCACCCAGGCAGAGATCAATGCCGGTCAGGTGGTCAACGTCGCCACGGCCACGGCCAAGACCCCCACCGGGGAATCGGTGGATCCGGCCACGGGCAGTGCCACGGTCCCGGCCCAGCGCCAGCCCGAGCTGGTGCTGGACAAGGCGGCCAGCCCCGCCACCTTCGACACCCTCGGCCAGCAGGTGACCTACACCTTCACCACCACCAACACCGGCAACACGACGCTGGAGAATGTCCGGGTGGACGACCAGATCGACGGCCTGTCCGCACTGACCTGCACCCCGCTGCAGGGTTCGGCGCTGGATCCCGGCCAGAAGCAGACCTGCACCGCCACCCGGGCCGTCATACAGGCGGACCTGGACCGCGGACTGGTTGCCAACTCCGCCACCACCACGGCGGAGAATGTCGTCGGCAATCCCGATGATCCTGCCGATGACATCAGCAGCACCGACACGGCGAAGGTGACGAGCGTCGGCACGCCGGCACTCAGCCTCACCAAGGCCGCGGACCTCACCGAGGTCACCACCCGGGCCGACGTGATCACCTACACCTTCGTCGCGAAGAACACCGGCAACGTGACCATCCACGACGTGGTGGTCTCCGACCCGAAGACCGGCCAGGGCATGACCCCGATCCAGTGCCCCAGCACCGTGCTGGCACCCCAGCAGTCGATGACCTGCAAGGCCACCTTCACCGCCGCCCAGATCGACCTGGACCGTGGCAGCATCCCCAACACCGCCACGGTCGCGGGCCTGGACCCGTGGGGCCAGGCCGTCACCCCGGCGGAGGGCTCGACCACCGTGGGCGTCGTCCAGCAGCCGGCCTTCGGCCTGACCAAGACGGCCGACCACACGCTGGTCACCAATGCTGGCGAACGGGTGCTGTACACCTTCATCGGCACCAACAGCGGCAACGTGACGCTGCGCGGCGTCACCATCAGCGACCCGCTGCCCGGACTGGGCACGATGGACTGCTACCCGCAGATGCCCGCCGAACTGCCCCCGGGCGAGCGGGTCCTCTGCCGGGCCTGGTACTCCGTCACCCAGGCGGACCTGGACGCCGGTTCGCTGCTCAACACCGCCACCCTGAAGGGCAATGACCCGGCCGGCACGGCGCTGGACCCGGTCACCGACGACGAGACCATCGTCACGGTGCCCGCGGACGTGAAGATGGGCCTGACCAAGACCGTCGACGCCACCGAACTCACCGCCGCCGGGCAGCAGCTCACCTATACCTTCGAGCTGGCCAACACCGGAAACCAGACGCTGTCCGATGTCGTGCTGTCCGACGAGCTTGCCGGGCTCGGGGCGATCACCTGCACCGACGCGGCCGGCACCAGCCGTCCCATGCCGGACGCCCAGGCGCCGCTGAGCCTCGCACCCGGGGAGAAGCGCACCTGCGCCGCCGACTACACCGTCACGCAGGCAGACATCGACCGCGGCGAGCTGTACAACGTCGCCACCCTCAATGCCACCCAGGGCGGCACGGCACTGGAACCGCTGCGTGCCGACCGTCGCCTGCTGGGCACTCGCACGCTCGGCCTGGACGTGGAGAAGGCGGCCTCGGCCAGCAAGGTCACTGCGGCCGGGGACCGGGTCACCTGGACCTTCTCGCTCACCAACACCGGTACCGTCACCGCGACAGACCTGCGCCTGGCCGACACGATGGAGGGACTGGGCAACCCGGCCTGCACCGTGGACGGGCAGAATGTCGAGGCCACCCTCGTCGACGGCGTGCTGTCCCTGCCCGGCACCAGCCTGGCTCCCGGGCAGCTGGCCACCTGCACCGCGGACTACGCCGTCACCCAGGCCGACATCGACCGCGGCAGCCTGTCCAACACCGTCGTCGCCAGCGGCGGCACCCCGGGTGGCCCCGCCGATGACAAGGACACAGTCACGGTCCCCGTGGAGCCCACGCACACCGTCGGCTTCACCAAGACCGCGGACAAGACCGTCGTCGAGCCCGGCGAGGTGCTGACCTACACCTTCACGATGACCAATGACGGCACCGCCACCGCCACCGTCAGCGCCCTGTCCGACCCGATGCCGGGGCTGTCCACGCCGGTCTGTGAGACCCCGCTGCCCGCCGTGCTGGCACCGGGCGCGAGCAATGTCTGCCACGCCAGCTACACGGTCTGGCGGCAGGACGCCGAGATCGGCACCGTCACCAATGGCGCCCACATCAAGGCCAGTGACCCCTTGGGCACCGAGATCCCGACCGATCCGGTCTCCGTCGTGACCCCGGTCACCCCGAGCCCGGCCGCCACCCTGGCCAAGACCGCCGTCCTGGTGGACGGCAACGGGGACGTCGTCGGCAGCGTCGGCGAGACCGTCAACTACACGATCACCATGACCAATACCGGTGACGTGAGCCTGCGCGGTGCCACCATCACGGACCCGATGCTCCCCTCGCTCACCTGCGCCCCGGCCCTGACCGAGCCGCTGGCCCCTGATGCGGTGCGCACCTGCACCGGGAGCCACGTGATCACCGAGCAGGAGGCCAAGGCGCGACAGGTGCGCAATGTGGCCACCCTGGCCTCCCCGCAGCTGCCGGAACCGGTCACCGGTGAGGCAGTCCTCGAGACCAGCCCCAGCGTCAGCATCACTCTGACCAAGTCGCCCAACCTGGACGACACCAATGGCGACGGGGTGGGTTCGCTGGGCGAGAAGATCACCTACACGCTGGCGGTCACCAACAATGGTGACGTGGCGGTGCCCGGCCTGACCGTCACCGACGCGATGCTGCCCGACCTGACCTGCACGCCGGGCCAGGACGAGCCGCTGGCACCCGGCCAGACCCGGACCTGCACTGGCGTCCACGAGGTGACCCGCGCGGACATCCAGGCCGGGCAGGTGGTCAACCGGGCACAGGCCAGCAGCGAGCTGACCGGCACGATCTGGTCTCCCACCGTCGTGGTGCCCGCCAAGGGCCAGCCCGGTGCGACGCTGGTGAAGACCGCCAGCGACGCCAGCGGCGACGGTGTGGGCACCGTGGGCGAGACCATCACCTGGACCATCACGCTGACCAATACCGGTGACCTGCCCCTGACCGATGCCGTGGTCACCGACCCGATGCTGGGCGACTCGCTGACCTGCACCTCGGCCCAGGACCAGCCCCTGCTGGCCGGTGCCGCGCGGGTCTGCACCGGAACCCACGTGGTCAGTCCGGAGGAGGCGGCAGCGGGGAGCCTGGTCAACACGGCGACGCTGCACAGCCCGTCGACCCCGGATGTCCCGCCGGCCACGGCGATCGTCACCACCCGGGTGGACGAGCCGGAGCCCACCCCGACGCCGACGCCGTCGGTTCCGGCACCGAGCCCGTCGGTTCCGGCACCGAGCCCGTCGGTTCCGGCCCCGAGCCCGTCGGCTCCGGCCCCGAGCCCGACCACCCCTGCACCGCAACCGATCGCGAGCACCGGTTCGCCCGTGCCGCCGTGGTTGCCGATCGCTGGCTTGTTGCTCACCCTGTCGGGCATCATGCTTATTGCACGCAAGAACAAGGAGAACTCGTGACCACCTTCCCCCGCACCGCCATCACGCTTGCCGCCTGCGCGGCCCTGAGCCTGTGGATGGCGGGGTGCAGTTCCGACGAGAAGGCTGCCGACTCCGCCTCCGCCGTCCCCCAGGTCTCGGCGCCGCCGCTGCCCAAGGAGCCCACCTTCGCCAAGACCCCGGCCGGCGCCGTCGGTGACGTCAAGCTCGTCTCCTGCGGGCTTGAGAAGGGGGAGCAGACGGCCAAGCTGGAGCTCACCAACTCCGCCAAGGCCAAGCGTGACTACTCGATCATGGTGATCTGGTTGAAAAATGACTCGGGCACGCCCCGCGGATCCGCCCTGGCCAAGCAGCTCGACGCCGCGCCGGGCAAGAAGATCGAGCTGAGCGCCAAGGCCAAGGTCGTCGAGAAGTCCGACCGGTGCGTGCTCAAGGTGCTCGCCGGGGAGGTCAAGTAGTGGCACGGTCGTCGCGCCGGGGGCCGCGCGCCTCGACGATCATCGGGGGCATCCTGCTCCTGGTGGGTCTGGGCGTGCTCGGTTGGGCCGGATGGCAGTTCTTCGGCACCAACATCACCTCCCGGCAGGCGGCCACCCGGCAGGTCGACGAGCTGCGTGACTCGTGGGCCAGGGACGGACAGCCGGGAAAGGTTGCCGACGGCAAGCAGGTGCCTGGCCAGGCCATTGCCCTGATGCGGATTCCTCAGCTCGGGGGAGAGCGGCCAGTGCTTGCGGGCACCGACGCCGACACCCTCAGCAAGGGGATCGGCTGGTACGAGGGCACTGCGGCACCGGGCGAGGTGGGCAACTTCGCCGTCGCCGGCCACCGGATCACCCGGGGCGAGCCCTTCCGTCACCTTCTGGAGCTGGACAAGGGCGCGGAGGTGGTCGTGGAGACCCGGGAGGCCATCTTCACCTATGAGCTGGACAGCGGTGCCTCGCAGCTGACGGTCGCCGACGTCGATGGCGGCTGGGTGCTGGACCCGGTGCCCGGCAAGCCGACGGCCAAGCCCTCCAGGGCGATTCTGACCCTCACCACCTGCCAAGACCTCTTCCACTCACCGGACCGTTCCGTCGCCTTCGCCCACCTGGTGAAGACGGAAAAGAAGTAGCGGCCGGTCCCCGAACTCCCAGCACACTCCCCGAGCTTGTCGAGGGGCCGCTCGGGTTTGTGCGATCCGCTCCTGTTGCAACACACGCGGATCGCACGAACCCGAGCGTCTTCGCGCTGGGGGAGTGCGCGTCGGGCTCAGAGCCCCAGGTCCTCCAGACCCAGCGCGTAGCGGTACTGCAGCCCCGCGGTCTCGATGGTCTCCTTGGCGCCGGTGTTGCGGTCGACGATGCAGGCGACGCCCACCACCTCGGCACCCGCCTCGCGCAACGCCTCGACGGCGGTCAGCGCGGAGCCACCGGTGGTGGAGGTGTCCTCGACCACGAGCACCTTGCGTCCCGAGACCTCGGTGCCCTCGATCCGGCGCTGCATGCCGTGGGCCTTCTCGGCCTTGCGCACCACGAAGGCGTCGAGGCGGCCACCGTCGTGCGCGGCGGTGTGCAGCATGGCGACGGCGATCGGGTCGGCGCCCAGTGTGAGGCCTCCGACGGCCTCGAAGTCCCAGTCGGCGACGAGGTCGCGCATGACGCGGCCGACGACGGGAGCGGCGGCGCCGTCCAGCGTCACGCGGCGCATGTCCACGTAGTAGTCGGCCTCCTTGCCGCTGGCCAGGGTGACCTTGCCGTGCACGACGGCCAGGTTCTTGACGTGCTCGATGAGCTCTTCGCGATCGGTCATGACTTCACAGTAGTGGCGCGGTGGGTGCCCGTACGCGCTCGGCGTAGGCCAATCCGGCCGCGCGCCCCTGCCCACCCGTTAGTGTTGCCACATCAGTTCTCGAGACTCGGAGTGACCCATGTGGACCATCCTGTTCATCCTGCTGGGCCTGTTGGTGCTTGCGGGCATCCTGTTCATCGCGCCCTACAACGGCTTCGTCCGCCAGCGCAATGTGATCCAGGAGTCCTGGCGCCAGGTCGACGTGGAGCTGAACCGGCGTTATGAGTTGCTGCCCAACCTCGTCGAGACGGTGCGCGCCTATGCCGGACACGAGCGCAACACCCTGGAGGAGATCACCAAGCTCCGCAGCCAGGCGATGGCCCTGTCCCAGGGCGGCGCCGCGGAGGCCGATCCGGAGCGGGCCAATGTCGAGGCCCAGCTGTCCGGTGCGGTGCGCAACATGATGGTCAGCGTCGAGGCCTACCCAGAGCTGCGCAGCAACCAGAACTTCCTCGAGCTGCAGCGCCAGCTGGCCGAGACCGAGGACCGGATCGCCGCCGGTCGTCGCTTCTACAACGCCAACGTGCGCGCCTACAACACCAAGGTGGAGTCGGTGCCCAGCAACATCGTGGCCAACATGTTCCACTTCGAGAAGGCCACCTACTTCGAGGTGAACGACGCCGCCGTGCGCCAGGCGCCCGACGTGAACTTCGGGGAGATCAGCTACCGCGGCGACGCCCCGCAGCAGCATGCCCCGGGCGTCAACCAGGCCGCCTCGGCCACCAGCAATGAGCTGCCCAACCCACAGGCTCCCCAGGCTCAGCAGGCCTGGCAGCCCGAGCAGCAGGCCCAGCCGCGGCCGCGCGACGGTCAGTGACCCCTCGCCCCTGAAGCATCCGGCGGCCCCGTCCCTCCTCGTGAGCGGCGGGGCCGCCGTCATGCCGACCGCTGGCATCCAGTTCGTCGTGCGGGACTCCCATGGACATGGTCTGGCCAGTCTGGACTTCGCGTGGGAGGACCAGATGGTCTACGTGGATCTACGGGGAGAAGCAGCGTGACAACGACCTGGCGGACCTTGGATGGCGGCAGGTGCGCTGGATGGACCGGGACCTCCAGAAGCCCACCATCCTGACCCGGCGCATCCGAAGAGCCCTGGGGGCCTGACATGCAGCAACCGTTCCCGACGGGTGCAACCGCTACGACGGTTGCAGGTGTCAGGAACGGTTGCAGGATGCAGCCAGCCGGCGGAACCCAGGCTCAGGCGGCCTCTTCCTTCTTGGCCTTGCGCTTCTCGTTGAGGTACTCGACGATCATCGGCACGACGGAGATGAAGACGATCAGCAGCAGCACCAGGTCGATGTTGTCGCCGATGAACTTCACATTGCCGAGCAGGTAGCCCAGGAGGGTGACGCCCCAGACCCAGATGACGCCACCGACGGCGGTCCAGGTGATGAAGTGGCGGAAGTTCATGTGCGAGGCGCCGGCCACCATCGTGACGAAGGTGCGCACGAAGGGCACGAAGCGGCCGAGCACCAGCGCCTTGGAGCCATAGCGCTCGAAGAAGTCGTGTGACTGCTGGAGGTGCTTCTCGCTGAATATCTTGCCGAAGAAGTTGTCCCGCGGCTTGAACAGCCAGGGACTGACGAACTTGCCGACGTAGTAACCGGCGACATTCCCGACGATCGCGAAGACGGTCATGATCAGGCAGGCGACGACGTAGACCATCGGCTTGCTCATGCTGCCGAAGGTGATTGACGGGGGGGTCATCGCGATGAACATGCCGACGGTGAACAGCAGCGAGTCACCGGGCAGCACCGGGAAGATGGCGCACTCGAGGAAGAGGATCAGGGCCACGCCCCACAGTGCCCAGTTGCCCAGGTTGTGGATCAGGGTTGCCGGGTCCAGCCAGTCGGGCATCAGCATCGGGGTCAGCAGCATGCTGCTCATCAGGTCGGTCACGCTCGACAGGCTAACGTGGGGGACTGTGACCAACCTGAGCCATGACCCTGCTGCGGCTGTCGAACAGGCGCCCGATCCGACGGCCCCGACGGCCGGCGTCGGCCCCCATCCGCAGCCGTGGCCCGATGATCCCAGGCTGGACCCGGAGCTGCTGGCCGTCGGGGATCGCCGCAATGTTCTCGACGAGTTCCGCTACTGGCGGCTGGAGGCCATCGTGGAGGAGCTCGACACGCGGCGCCATGGCCTGCACGTCGCCATCCAGAACTGGGAGCACGACTTCAACATCGGTTCGATGGTTCGCACCGCCAATGCCTTCAACGTCGCCGGCGTGCACATCGTCGGGCGGAGACGGTGGAATCGTCGTGGCGCCATGGTCACCGACCGCTACCTGCACGTGCACCACCATCCGGATGTCGCCTCCCTCGTCACCTGGCTCGACGAGCACGGCGTGAGCCCGGTGGGCGTGGACAACCTGCCCGGCAGCGTGCCCCTGGAGCAAGAGCCGCTCCCGGAGAAGTGCTGTCTGGTCTTCGGTTCCGAGGGGCCCGGCCTGACCGAGGAGATGGTGGCCGCCTGCTCGAAGTTGGTCGCGATCACCCAGTACGGGTCAACCCGGTCCATCAACGCCGGTGCAGCCGCGGCCATCGCGGTGTACTCCTGGGCGCTCCAGCACGCCCGGTGAGCGACGCCCGCGTGCCAGGGGCATGAGCCCAGCTGGTATGGTTGGCAGACCACGCGTTCGGGTGGTCGCATCTTCCGGGAGGGTTCTTCGATGGAGGTCGTCGACGACGACAGGGTGATCACCACCAAGAGGGCGCAGGTGCGCCAGATCCTCGAGCGTCGCATCCGTGAGGAACTGCACGCTGGTGACGCCCTGGAATCGGAGCGGGAGCTGGTGGGTCAGCTCGGTGTCAGCCGGGTGACCATCCGTCAGGCCATCGCGGACCTCGTGGAGGCCGGCCTGCTGGAGAAGACCCAGGGCAAGGGCACCTTCGTCACCGGCCCCCGGATCAATTCACGCCTGCACCTGATGAGTTTCAGTCGCGAGATGCGGGCCCGTGGCCTCAAGCCGCGCACCCAGGTCCTGTCCGCGGCGGAGGAACCGGCCAGTGAGGAAGTGGCCGAACGCCTCCGGATTGCCCCGGGGGACCAGGTGGTCCGGTTGGAGCGGCTGCGGACGGCGGACGGCACTCCGATGGCCCACGAGGTGGGTTGGTACCCCTCGGCCCTCTTCCCTGGTCTCTTGCAGCACAACCTGGCGGCCGTCTACGACCTGATGGTGGAGCGCTACGGGCTCGACGCCACCCACGGCGAGCAGAGCGTGAGCGCCGAGGCCGCGGACATGGACAGTGCGCGGATCCTGGGGATCGCCCGTCGGGCGCCCCTCCTGGTCCAGGAGCGGCTCACCTTCGCCGACCAGACGCCGGTGGAGTTCTCCTTGAGCCGTTACCGTGCGGACCGCTACCGCATCCACTCCACCCTGCTGCCACGCGCCCAGGCCCGCGCCGAGGACGCGGCCGAGCACCCTACGATGGGGTCATGAGCCAAGACTCCCAGGGAGCGTCACGGTCCGAAGCTGCACGCGAAGGATTCGTGGTGGGATTCAATCCCGTGCCAATGGCCAATTCCGTGGCGACGCTGGCCTCCACGTTGAGGGGCTCGATCCTGTGGACCCTGCTCGGTGCAGCCATCTGGACGGGCGTCTGGTGGACCCAGCGCGAGCGGTGGGGCAGCCCGTGGTTGCTGGTGGCGGGCTATGGCATCAGCATCGTCTTGATCATCGTGACGGCGCTGAGACTGGTCAACGCGCGGCGCAACCTGTCCCGGATCGGTCGCGGCGCCGCCCTCGAGGCCACCCGGCAGGGCCTTCGCCTGCACACGCTGGAGGGTGCGGTGCTGGACCTCGACTGGTCACAGGTTCGTGCCCTGAAGGCTGCCGGTCTGCGGGTGGGCGCTGGTCCCGAGCTGGTGGTGGAGGCCGTGCAGGGCAAGGTCTGGTCCATGCCCCTGAGCTTCCTGGACGCGCTTCCCGGCACCATCGACGGGGGAGTGCGCGCCATGTCCGGCGGCCGCCACGGCCTCGACCTCTCGGGGCTGGACGCGATCTTCTGACCCGGTGCTGCGCTGGGCGACGTTCTTTGGAAGAATGGGGACCGAGCAACACCGTTCCCAAAAGAAAGAGGCAGACATGCCCATCGCATCTCCCGAGGTCTACGCCGAAATGTACGAGAAGGCGAAGGCAGGCAAGTTCGCCTACCCCGCCATCAACATCACCTCGTCGCAGACCATCAATGCGGCCCTCAAGGGCTTCGCGGATGCGGGTTCGGACGGCATCCTCCAGGTTTCCACCGGTGGCGCCGAGTACGGCTCCGGCCCGAGCATCAAGAACATGGTGACCGGCGCCGTCGCGCTGGCTGACTACGCCCGCGAGGTGGCCAAGAACTACCCCATCAACGTCGGCCTGCACACCGACCACTGCCCCGAGCCCAAGCTCGATGGCTACGTCCGCCCGCTGCTGAAGCTCTCGGCCGAGCGCGTCGCCCAGGGCCAGGACCCGATCTTCAACTCCCACATGTGGGACGGCTCCGCCCTCGACGACGTCGAGAAGAACCTGCAGATCGCCGAGGAGCTGCTGGCCCAGACCAAGGCCAACCACCAGATCCTCGAGATCGAGATCGGCGCCGTCGGCGGCGAGGAGGACGGTGTCGTCGGCGAGATCAACGACAAGCTGTACACCTCCGTCGAGGACGCCCTGCGCACCGCCGAGGTCCTCGGCCTGGGCGAGAAGGGTTCCTACCTGACTGCCTTCACCTTCGGCAACGTGCACGGCGTGTACAAGCCCGGCAACGTGAAGCTCCGCCCGGAGATCCTCAAGGACCTGCAGGCGGCTGTCGCGAAGAAGTACGGCACCGACGAGAAGCCCTTCTTCCTGGTCTTCCACGGCGGTTCCGGCTCCACCGAGCAGGAGATCTCCGACGCCGTCGACTTCGGCGTCGTCAAGATGAACGTCGACACCGACACCCAGTACGCCTTCACCCGCCCCGTCGTGGATCACATGATGAAGAACTACGACGGCGTGCTCAAGATCGACGGCGAGATCGGCAACAAGAAGCAGTACGACCCCCGCGCCTGGGGCAAGAGCGCCGAGGCCGGCATGTCGCAGCGCATCGTCGAGGCCTGCCAGCAGCTGCGTTCGGCCGGTACCCACACCGCCTGATCGCCCAGCGCCTGACTGACGACGGCCGGTTCCCCGTAGGGGGAACCGGCCGTCTTCCTTGTGTCGAGTTCCTTGTGTCGAGTTCCTTGTGTCGAGTTCCTTGTGTCGAGGCTGCGAGGGGCTACCAGGAGCCGATGCCGCCCCCGCCATTGCCCTCGCGCACCTGCGTCTGGGTGTCGACGGCGGTACGGGCCTGGAGCGAGGCCTTGGCTGCGGCCACCTCCAGGCTGACCTCGCCATCCGCATTGCGCGGGGTCCAGCCCAGATCGGGCGTCCACTCGCTGCCGCAGCCTTCGCACGCGAAGACCCGTCCGGCATCGACGACCTCGTCGGTGGGGTGCCAGTTGCACTTGCCAGTGCACTCGTGGGACTCAAGTTCTCGTGTCATGGCAAAGAGTCTGTCATGGCAGGTGGCTGGCGTGGTGTGAGCCTTGTCACGCAGCATCATGGCTTGTGGTCCGACCAGCTGGGAGAACTTGTCGAGGGCACCTTGTGCGGTCGTGCACAAATGCGACCCCGGGGTTCAAAGTGCCCAGCCAGCGTGGAAGTATGGAGCCATGAGTCCGCGACAAATTGGCGTTACCGAGGTCGCTCTCCGCGACGCACACCAGAGCCTGATGGCAACCCGTATGGCCATGGAGGACATGGTCGAAGCCTGTGCTGACATCGATGCAGCCGGCTACTGGTCTGTGGAGTGTTGGGGCGGTGCCACCTTCGATTCCTGCATCCGATTCCTGAACGAAGACCCGTGGGAGCGTCTGCGCACGTTCCGCAAGCTGCTGCCCAACAGCAAGCTGCAGATGCTGCTGCGTGGCCAGAACCTGCTGGGTTACCGTCACTACGAAGACATGGTCGTCGAGAAGTTCGTCGAGAAGTCGGCAGAGAACGGCATGGACGTCTTCCGCGTCTTCGACGCCCTGAACGATCCCCGCAACATGGCCCAGGCCATGCAGGCCGTGAAGAAGACGGGCAAGCACGCCCAGGGCACCATCTGCTACACCATCTCCCCGCTGCACACCACCGAGGGCTACGTGAAGCTCGCCGGCCAGCTGCTGGACATGGGTGCCGATTCCATCGCCTTCAAGGACATGGCGGCCCTGCTCAAGCCGCAGCCCGCCTACGACATCATCCGTGGCATCAAGGAGACCTACGGCGAGGACACCCAGATCAACGTCCACTGCCACTCCACCACCGGCGTGACCATGGTCACCCTGATGAAGGCCATCGAGGCCGGCGCCGACGTCGTCGACACCGCCATCAGCTCGATGTCGCTCGGCCCGGGCCACAACCCCACCGAGTCCCTCGTCGAGATGCTCGAGGGCACCGAATACAGCACCGGGCTGGACATGGACCGGCTTATCAGCATCCGCGACCACTTCGCGACGATCCGCCCGAAGTACAAGGCCTTCGAGTCCGCCACTCTGGTGGACACCGACATCTTCCGCAGCCAGATCCCCGGCGGCATGCTCTCCAACATGGAGAGCCAGCTCAAGGCCCAGGGCGCTGGCGACCGGATCAAGGAGGTCATGGAGGAGGTGCCCGTCGTCAAGAAGGACGCCGGTTTCCCGCCGCTGGTGACCCCGTCCAGCCAGATCGTCGGCACTCAGGCCGTCTTCAACGTCCTGATGGGCCGTTACAAGGTGATGACCGGCGAATTCGCCGACCTGATGCTGGGCTACTACGGCGAGTGCATCGGCGAGCGCAACCCCGAGGTTGTCGAGCTGGCCAAGGCGCAGCAGAAGAAGGACGTCATCACCGGCCGTCCGGCCGATCTGCTCGAGCCCGAGTGGGAGAAGCTGGAGACCGATGCCGCGGCTCTGCCCGGCTTCAACGGCACCGAAGAGGATGTCCTCACCAACGCGATGTTCCCGGGTGTCGCCCCGAAGTTCTTCGCCTCCCGTCAGGATGGCCCGAAGAATGTCGGCAAGACCGCCGAGCAGCTCCAGCGCGAGCAGGACGTTGCCGCGGGCAAGGCGCAGGCCCTCAGCTCGCCGATCACCTACAGCGTCAGCTTCGACGGGCGCCAGCACAGCGTCAAGGTCGAGCCGGCCTGATCGACTACCACCCACGAGCTGAATCGACTAAGGAAAACAATGGCAAAGCACACCATGGCAGAGCGCCTCGAGCATCTGGCCAGTGAGCGGGCCCGAGTCCATGCAGGTGGCGGCGAGAAGCGCATCGAGAAGCAGCACGAGAAGGGCAAGATGACTGCCCGGGAACGTGTGGATGCCCTGCTCGATCCCGGCACCATGCTGGAGGACGGCGCCTTCCGCAAGAACCGCACCACCTTCTTCGGGATGGACAAGGCGGACATGCCCGCCGATGGCGTCATCACCGGAGCTGGTGCGGTGCTCGGACGTCCCATCCACTTCGCCTCGCAGGACTTCACCGTCTCCGGTGGCTCCGCGGGCGAGACGCACAACATCAAGGTGGCCGAAGCGCTGCACGCCTCGCTCGAGACGGGCACGCCCTTCGTCTTCATCAATGACTCGGGCGGCGCCCGTGTCCAGGAGGGCATCGACTCGCTGTCCGGTTACGGCAAGGTCTTCTACGAGAATGTCCTGCTGTCCGGCGTCGTGCCGCAGATCTCGATCATCGCCGGCCCCTGCGCCGGTGGCGCGGTCTACAGCCCGGCCCTGACCGATTTCATCATCCAGACCCGCAAGGCCCACATGTTCATCACGGGCCCCGGCGTCATCAAGCAGGTCACAGGTGAGGACGTCACGCAGGACGAGCTCGGCGGCGCCGACGCCCAGATGTCCTCCGGTGTGGTCAGCTTCGTCGCCGACGACGACGAGCAGGCCCTGCTGATCGCGAAGAAGCTGCTCAGCTTCCTGCCGCAGAACAATGCGGAGGATGCGCCGATCGTCGCTCCCGACGAGAATGTGGCGTCCAACGAGAAGCTGCGCGGGATCATCCCCGAGGAGAGCAACAAGGGCTACGACGTGCGCGAGGTGATTCGCGAGATCGTGGACCGGGGCGACTTCCTCGAGGTGCGCGCGGGCTGGGCGAAGAACCTCGTGGTCGGCTTCGGCCGCGTCGTGGGCCGCACCGTCGGCTTCATCGCCAACAACCCGTCGGTGATGTCGGGCGTGCTGGACATCGACTCCTCTGACAAGGGTTCGACCTTCATCCGCTTCTGCAATGCCTTCAACATCCCGATCGTGAACCTCGTCGACGTGCCCGGCTTCCTGCCGGGTGTCGCCCAGGAACGCGGCGGCATCATCCGCCACGGCGCGAAGATGCTGTTCGCCTACTCGGCGGCCACCGTCCCGAAGATCACCATCGTGATGCGCAAGGCCTACGGCGGTTCGTACCTGGCGATGTGCTCGAAGGACCTGGGCGCTGACAAGGTCTTCGCCTGGCCGAGCGCCGAGATTGCCGTGATGGGTGCCGAGGGTGCCGCGGCCGTGGTCTTCCGTCGGGAGATCGCCGCTGCCGAGGATCCCGAGGCCCGCAAGAAGGAACTCGTCGAGGAGTACCGCGAGACCTTCTCCACGCCCTACATGGCTGCCGCTCGTGGCCAGGTCGACGACATCATCGATCCTGCCGACACTCGTCGTCAGATCGCCTTGACGCTGGAGATCCTGCAGAGCAAGCGCCAGCTTCGTCCCGCCAAGAAGCACGGCCTCGAGCCGGCCTGATCGGAGCAACAATGACTGAAGCAAGCACTGCTCAGCTGCAGGAGCTGGTGGCCGAGCTCTCCAAGCGCCTCACCGCGCTGGAGTCCCAGGTCGCAGGTCTCAAGGCCAACCAGCAGATTCCCGAGGACGTCATGGTGGCCATCTCGGCCGCCGTGTCCGCCTACCTGGGCCACAACGCCGAGGTGAAGGCTGTGCACCTGCGCAACCGGAACAACTGGGCGACGGAGTCCCGCGGGCGTGCCCACTTCCGGGCCGTCTGACCACTACTGAACCTGAGACGAGAGAAGTGACATGAAACTGAAGGTGACCGTCAACGGTCAGGAATATGTGATCGACGTCGAGGTGGAGGAGGAGCAGCAGACGCTGGCTCCCATCGTGATCGGTGGCGGCGGCCCGATGGCCGCTCCGGCGCCGGGCACTGCCTCCATGCCCGCTGGCTCCTCGAATGCCGTCGTCGCGCCGCTCGCCGGCTCGGTGGCCCGCATCCTGGTCAAGGAGGGCGACGAGGTGACCGCCGGCCAGGTGCTGGTGGTGCTCGAGGCCATGAAGATGGAGACCGAGATCACCGCCCCGGCGGCTGGCAAGGTCGGCTCCATCCTGGTTGAGGCGGGGACGCCCGTGCAGGGTGGCCAGGCCCTCATCGAGCTGGCCTGATCCACGGACAGCAAGGCGGCGGGACCCCTCGGTGTTCCGCCGCCTTGCCATGCTCCCCGGCCCCGTGTTCCCGAGGTGTGTCAGGGACGTTCCCTGAGCCCGTCTGGGGCGCCCTTCCTGAAGGAAGTCTGATCCGGGGGCGGAGCAGTTGTCCGGAACCCACATATGACGTACGTTCTACTTAACCAACACCGGTAGCGGAGGTTGGGGTTCTACATCCAAGTGGGGGATGTGCGAGAGGTCGCAAGACCTGTCGCGAGAACGCAAAGCAGTGGCGAGGCCTTCGGGCCTCGCCACTGTGACGTTTCCGGGTGGTCAGCCCTCGCGGTGGACCTTGAACTGCGAGGCCTGGGCCCGCGGGCGGATGGTCATCCGGTCGATGTTCACGTGCCGCGGGCGAGTGGCCATCCAGGTGATGGCATCGGCGACGTCGTCGGCCACCAGGGGCTCGTCCACCCCGGCATAGACCTTGTCCGCCTTGGTCTGGTCCCCGTGGAAGCGGGTCAGGCTGAACTCGTCGGTGTGCACCATGCCGGGGGCGATCTCGGTCACCCGGACGGGCCTGTCGAAGAGCTCGAGCCGGCAGGCCTCGACGATCGCGCGCTCGGCCGACTTTGCGCCGCAGTAGCCGGCCGCGCCCTCGTAGGCACCGTCGGCGGCGGTCGAGGTGACGAAGACGATGGTGCCCTCCGCCTGTTCCAGGGCCGGGAGCAGGGCCTTGGTCACCCGAGCGGTTCCGAAGACATTGACCTCGAACATGGTGCGCCAGGCCTCCAGATCGGCTTCCGAGACCGGCTCCAGGCCGACGGCGCCACCGGCATTGTTCACCAGCAGGTCCAGCCGGTCACCAACCTCGCGGGCAAGGGTGTCCACCTGCTCGGCGTCGGTCACGTCGCAGGCAAGGGCACGTCCACCGATCTCGTCGGCCACGGCCTGGATCCGGTCAATGCGCCGGGCGGCGCAGATCACGTGGTAGCCCTCACCGGCCAGATGGCGGGCGGTGGCCGCCCCGATGCCGGAGGAGGCACCCGTCACGAGGGCAATCTTTCGCTTGCTGTTGGCGTCGCTGCTCATGCCTTGATTCTTCCATTCCGACGCAGAAGGGCAAGCCCTGCGCCGGTGCGGACGTGCCGCGATCGGTAGGGTGGGGGCATGACCTACAAGCTCATCCTGCTCCGCCACGGCGAGAGTGAGTGGAACCAGAAGAACCTGTTCACCGGCTGGGTGGACGTCGACATCAATGAGAAGGGCGTCGGCGAGGCCAAGAAGGCCGCCGAGCTGCTCCAGGCCGAGGGCCTGCTGCCGGAGAAGCTGCACACCTCCCTGCTGCGCCGCGCCATCCACACCGCCTACCTGGCCCTTGACGGTTGCGACCGTCACTGGATCCCCGTCGAGCGCAGCTGGCGCCTCAACGAGCGTCACTACGGCGGTCTGCAGGGCCTGGACAAGGCCGAGACCCTGTCCAAGTACGGCGAGGAGCAGTTCATGGCGTGGCGCCGCAGCTACGACACCCCGCCGCCCGTGCTGGACAAGGACGCCGAGTACTCGCAGTTCCATGACGCCCGCTACGCCGACATCCCCGAGGCCGAGCGTCCCCAGACCGAGTGCCTGAAGGACGTCGTGGCGCGCATGCTGCCCTACTGGGAGAGCAACATCAAGCCCGATCTGGCCGCCGGCAAGACCGTCCTGGTCACCGCCCACGGCAACTCGCTGCGCGCCCTGGTCAAGCACCTGGACGGCATCAGCGACTCGGACATCGCCGGCCTGAACATCCCCACCGGCATCCCGCTGTACTACGAGCTGGACGACAACTTCAAGCCCGTCACCAAGGGTGGCAAGTACCTGGACCCGGAGGCCGCCAAGGCGTCCATCGAGGCCGTCAAGAACCAGGGCAAGAAGTGACCCTGCGGGACTGACACCTGCCCAGCAATGCACGAGGCCCGGACCATCAGGTCTGGGCCTCGTGTCGTGAGGATGGGTTGATCAGGCGTTCGGCCAGTTCTCGCCGTCGGGGGCCTCGCCGGTGATCACGTAGATGATGCGGCGGCCCATGGCGACGGCGTGGTCCGCGATGCGCTCGTAGTAGCGGCCCAGCAGGGCGGCATCGACGGCCATCTCCACGCCGTGCTCCCAGTCATCGGCCAGCAGCACCTTGAACTGCTCGGCGCGCAGCTCGTCCATCTCCTCGTCGTTCTCGGCCAGCTTGCTGGCCTCCTCGACGTCCCGGTCGTCCAGGGTGCGGCCGGCGGCGGCGATCATGGCGTCGGCCAGCTGGGCCATCCGGGTGAAGTTGGCCTCCAGGGGTGCCGGCACGGCGTGCTCGGGGTAGCGCAGGCGAGCGATCTTGGCGACGTGGGCCGCGAGGTCACCCATGCGGGCGAGCTCGAAGACCATGCGCAGGGCAGCGACGATGGTGCGCAGCTCCCCGGCGACGGGGGCCTGGCGGGCCAGGAGCTGGAAGCACTGCTTCTCGATCTGCTCGTGCATGGCGTCGAGACGGGCGTCATCGGCAATGACGCGCTCGGCGATGCGCAGGTCGGCCTCCAGCAGCGCCCGGGTGGCGTCATGCACCTGGGTGCGCACATTGCTGCTCATGCTCACCAGCTGGTTGACGACGTCGTTGAGTTCTTCGTGATAGGTCTCGCGCATGGCAGGGGTGCCTTCCTCGGTGGTGCGACTGGTCGCGTCATGACATCCTGCCACCCTTGGGCGCAGGCATCGTCAACGAGATTAGGGTCAGGCGGGGGACGAGATGCTGACTTCGGGTTTCCAGCAGGTGAACAGTCGGGAAATCGTTTCTGTGGCGCTCGGTGCGAGGGTCTGCATCGCGGCACATGGGCACTGACCGGGCCATATGCTGGGGCAGTGATGACTGCCCTCTGGATACTGCTCGGCCTCGCGCTGGGTCTGGTGCTGGGGATCGGTGTCACCTGGTGGTGGATGCGTTCACTGTCCCGTTACGAGCAGGTGGCCCAACCTGAGCCGACGAAGCCGTCCGTCGTGGAGCCCCAGGTCGTGGAGGTGGTGAACCTGCTGCGTTCCGCCGCCCTGGTGATCGGCCCGCATGACGAGGTGCTGCACAGCAATCCACAGGCCCGCACGCTCGGCATCTGCCGCGGGGACCGCGTGGTCATCGCCGAGGTGCTCGAGCAGATCCGCGCCGTGCGCCGCCAGCAGGAACCGGTCGTCTTCGACACCGAGGTGGGTCGCGGCATCGGGGCCCCGTCGCTGCACCTCAACGTGCGGGTCTCCCCGTTGGGGGACCGGCAGGTCCTGGTGCTGGCCGATGACCGCACGCCACTGCTGCGCGTCGACGAGACCCGCCGTGACTTCGTGGCCAATGTCGGCCACGAGCTCAAGACCCCGATCGGGGCGGTCCGGCTGTTGGCGGAGGCCGTGGAGACCGCCGCCGATGATCCCGAAGCCGTGCGTCACTTCGCCGCCCGGATGCAGCGCGAGTCCGCGCGCCTGGGCGAGCTGGTCACCCAGATCATTGACCTGTCGCGCCTCCAGGCGGACGACCCGATGTTGCGTGCAGAGTTCGTCCAGGTGGGCGACATCCTCGACGATGCCCTGGCCCGCAGCCGGGAGCTGGCCACCAAGCGCGCGGTGAATCTCGTCCGCACGGGCGACGAGGAGTTCACAGTGCTGGGGGACCGCACCCAGCTCACCGACGCGCTGGCCAACCTGGTGACCAATGCCATCGTCTACTCCGATGAGAAGGCACGTGTGGCCATCACCACGTCGCTCGTCGACGAGGACGGCGACAATTTCGTCGAGGTCAGCGTTGCCGACAACGGCATCGGGATCAGCGACGAGAACCAGCAGCGCATCTTCGAACGCTTCTACCGTGTGGACTACGGACGGAGCCGGGACAATGGCGGCACCGGACTGGGGCTGTCCATCGTGAAGCACATCGCCGCCGTGCACGGCGGCACGGTCAATGTCTGGAGCAAGCTCGGACAGGGCTCCACCTTCACCATCCGGCTGCCCCTGCAGCCCTCAACGTTGGAATCGGAAAGGTTGTCATGACTCGCGTTTTGATCGTCGAGGACGAGGAGTCCTACCGCGAGGCCACCGGCTACATGCTCCGCAAGGAGGGCTTCGAGGTCAGCGAGGCGCCCGACGGTGCCAAGGGCCTGGCCGAGTTCGAGAGGGTCGGTGCAGACCTGGTGCTGCTGGACCTGATGATGCCGGGCATGCCCGGTACCGAGGTATGCCGCCAGCTGAGGACGAGCAGCAATGTGCCGATCATCATGGTCACGGCTCGCGACGCGGAGATCGACAAGGTGGTCGGCCTGGAACTGGGCGCCGACGACTATGTCACCAAGCCTTTCAGCCATCGGGAGCTGGTGGCGCGGATCCGGGCAGTGCTGCGTCGTGGTCAGGACCAGGAACTCGTTCCTGAGCTGATCGAGGCCGGGGGCGTGCGGATGGACGTGGAGCGCCACGAGGTCACCGTTGACGGGGAGCCGATCCGGCTGGCCCTCAAGGAGTTCGAGCTGCTGGAACTCTTGCTGCGCAATTCCGGGCGCGTGATGACCCGCGGACAACTGATCGACCGGATCTGGGGAGCCGACTACGTGGGCGACACCAAGACCCTGGACGTGCACGTGAAGCGCCTGCGGGCCAAGATCGAGCGCGACCCGTCCAGTCCGACGCTGCTCGTCACGGTGCGCGGGCTCGGATACAAGTTCGAGGGCTGATCCCCGCTGGACCCGGCATGACGAAACCCCGACACCTCGCGGTGTCGGGGTTTCGTCTACCTGCGGCTTCCGGAGTGGCCGCGTGGTGGCCGAGCCCTTGCTCAGGCCGACGGAGTGGCGCTCGGAGTGTTGATCTGGTGGGCCTTGGCGTCGACGACCGGAACGGTCATGGTCAGCGGGCTGGCCTTGCCGAACTGCAGGGAGATCTGGGTCATGCCGCCCGGCTTGACGTCACCCTTGACGGTCATCTTGGAGTCCGCCAGCTTGACGCCCTTGTCGGCCGGGAGCTTGATACTGGTGGCCGGGCTGATGGTGAGCCCGCCGGCGGGATCACCGGATTCCGTCAGCGCGGTGCCGGAGATCTTGGTCAGCGTGTCGTCGGCATTGGCGATCACGGTTCCGGCGAGGTGCATGGAACCTCCGTCGCTGACCACCATCAGGTTGCGCACCTTGACACCGGCGGCATCGGTCTGGACGCCGGCGGCGGGCTGGTACGGGTCGAGCGTGTCGTAGTTGGCACAGCCGGTCATGCCGAGACCAATCACCGCGACGGCGACGAGGGCAACGGGGCGGAGCCGGGAGGTGGGAGCAGGCAGGGTCATCGTCAGGTTTTCCTTTTCGGTGTCCGGATGCGATCAGACTAGCCATTTTCCTCATCCCGCGCCTACCACGCGCTCGGGTTGTGCCGCTGCGCGGGCGCGAAGAATGCTCATCACCCGCACACGAGGTCGAATTTGTCAACCCTTTCGCCAGATCCCAATACCGCTTGACAAGGCAAGATGCAAGTCAGGTCAACCTTTGTCCGTGCTAGAATGGACCCCGGGAAAGGGGTTGCGAACAATATGACGTTTACGGTCGGTGAGACGGTGGTGTACCCCAATCATGGGGCTGCAGTCATCGAGGACATTGAAACCCGCAAGATCAAGGGCGAGGACCGCCTGTACCTGGTTCTGAGGATCATTGGGCAGACCGATCTGGTCGTGAGGGTGCCGGCGTGCAACCTTGACCTGGTGGGCGTGCGCGATGTCGTGGACCAGGCCGGACTGGAGAAGGTCTTCGCAGTGCTGCGTGCGCCGCACACCGAGGAGCCGACGAACTGGTCCCGTCGCTACAAGGCCAACCTGGAGAAGCTGCACAGCGGCAATGTCCTCAAGGTTGCCGAGGTGGTGCGAGACCTGTGGCGTCGCGAGAAGGAACGCGGTCTGTCCGCCGGCGAGAAGCGAATGCTCGCCAAGGCCCGTCAGATCCTGGTCTCCGAGCTCGCCCTGGCCGAGAAGGTTGAAGAGGACCGCGCCGAGGTCATGCTCGACGAGGTGCTGGCCTCTTGATCTGAGGCCATCCCGAGTTCTCCAGGAACCGCCCCCATCATTGCGATGGGGGCGGTTCTTCGCGTTGCGGGCTGGGTACTGACGGGTCCATCGTCGACGACGGACTGGCATACTGGCGAGCATGTCGGAGCCCGTCGTCGCCATCATCGTTGCTGCAGGTCTTGGTACCCGATTCGGGGGACAGACGCCGAAGCAGTTCCTCCGGCTCACCGGCCGTGCCGTGGTGACGGTGGCGGTGGAGGCCATGGCCGCGGGCGGATGCACCCACGTGGTCGTGGTGATCAACGAGAAGGCGAGCGAGCACTGGAGTGACTCCGGATCACCGATCCCCGTCTTCACCACCTTCGGCGGGTCCAGCCGGCAGGAATCCGTGAGGAAGGGGATCGAGTTCGTCCACGACCACCCGGAACTGCGCGGCGCGCGTGTGGTGCTGATCCACGACGCGGTACGCCCGATGGTCCCCGCCCACGTCGTGCACAGTGTGGTCAAGGCCGTCGACGAGGGTGCGGCGGCCGTGGCACCCTACGTTCCGGTCACCGACACCATTCGTCGCGTCCGGGAGGATGGGCACGGCTCCGAGGTCCTCGACCGGAGCCAGCTGCGCTCCATCCAGACGCCACAGGGCTTCCCCCTGGACGTGATCGTTCGGGCCCACCGTGAGATGGCGGACCGCGACGTCCCCTTCACCGATGATGTGAGCTGTGTTGAGGCACTGGGCCACGAGGTGGTGCTGGTGGAGGGCTCTCGCCTGGCCATGAAGATCACCGAGCCAACCGACCTGACGGTTGCCAAGGCCTTGTGGAAGGTACGCCGCACGATCGGACACCACTCCGGCCGCCGTGTCTTCAGGCTGGGCCGACGATGAGCATCCCCTTCCGCATCGGCATCGGCACGGACGTGCACCAGCTCGTCGAGGGCGAACAGATGCACTGCGCCGGCCTGTACTTCCCCGACGAGAGCATCGGCCTGTCGGGGCACTCCGACGGGGACGTCGCCTGCCATGCCGCCTGTGACGCGCTGCTCAGCGCCGCCGGGCTGGGAGACCTGGGCAGCAACTACGGCACCGCGGAACCGGAGTGGGCGGGGGCCAGTGGCACCGCCTTCCTCCAGGAGACCGCCCGCCGGGTCCGGGCCGCGGGCTACGAGATCGGCAATGTGGCGGTGCAGGTGATCGGGAACCGCCCCCGGATGGCGGCGCGCCGGGCCGAGGCGGAAGGCGTGATGTCCGGGGCTCTGGGCGCGCCGGTGAGCGTGTCGGCCACCACCACCGACGCCCTGGGGCTCACCGGCCGAGGTGAGGGCGTCGCGGCCATCGCCACGGCCCTGGTCGTGGCCTCCTGACTCAGCGAACCTTCTGTGCCGGGGCACTGAAGCTGTTGCACGCACCCACAGAGGTGCTCTCCAGACCAGTGCCGGTCCACGCCATCCGGCTGGCGCCGGAACCGTGGTTGCCCTCGTAGTTCTTGCGGCCGGTCAACACGTCGTCGCCGATCGAGTAGAAGAGCTTGCCCACATTGGCCAGTTCCTCGTCGCTCATCTGTGTCGACTGCTGGATGGAGCCCAGGAACTGCCCGGCGAAGCAGTCCGCCTGCACCTCCAGGCGACGGCTCAGCTGCAGACCCGTGGACTTGCTGGACTTCTCCTCCCACGCGAGTTCGGAGATGAGGATGGCACTGCGTGCCTGCACGGCGTGCCCGAACTCGTGGGCCACGACGGCCTCGGTGATGAAGCGGGAACCGCGCAGTGAGCGGGGCACGACCGTCGGGAGGTCCTCCGCGTAGTAGACCTGCTGGTCCGCCCCGCAGTAGACGGCATTGGCGGCCGGCAACTTCCCACACTTGGTGGTCACGCTGCCCGAATAGACGGTCACGCTGGGGCGGACCGGTTTGAAGCCGGCATCGGTCAGGGGCTGCTCCCAGACGCGCATCAGGCAGCCCATCATGTCGTTCAGGTGCGTGGTCAGCTCTGGCTTGGAGGCATTGTCCACGTCGATCTCCCGCATGTCGCAGCGCACCGGGCGCGGCACCGCGGTGGCATACAGCGGGTTCGCCTTCAGCAGGCTGGTGGCCTCCTCGTAGGTCTCGGGCTCCGGGAGGCCGGGCGGGCGAGTGTCGGCAGGGGGCACGGCATAGTCGTCATTCTGGTAACCGCCCGGGGGCGCGGAGGCCGCTGATGTCGGTTGCACCGACGGTTGGTTCGACGGCAGTTGGCTGGCCTCTGAGGCGGGCGGCTGTGCCATCGTCGCAACCTCGGTGGGGGCGGGCACCGGCATGGTCTCGACCACCTTGGTCAACACCCAGCCCAACAGAAGCAGGCCAAGGAAGCCCATCACGGCCAGCACCAGCAGTGCCTTGAGCAGTGTCACCAGCGGGTTGCGACGACGACGCGGAGGACGCCCGTAGGTCTGGCCCGGGTATGGCGGCCTGCCCACCGGGTACTGGTAGGGGGGACGCTGTTGGTACCCCTGCTGCCCGAAGACCTGCCCGGGATGCCCCAACTGTGCCTGCTGCCCGCCGGACGGCCGCTGGCGCGCGCCACCAGTGCCCCACGGGCTTCCCTGGGGCGGTCCCCACGGGTTGTCCTGCCGGCCGGGCCACTGCTGCTGCGTCACAGTGCGAGGATATCCGGCCCCCCTGTCAGAACCGGTCATGCCGGGCGTTCCCGCTTGTCGGAGTAGTCAAGGCCGAGCGCAAGCCCGCTCAGTCCGCGGCGTGACAGGAGGATGGACAGCACAGCCAGGGCTGCCCAGGCCAGGCCCACGAGCCGTCCGGTCCCCGTCGGCTGACCGAAGACCAGGACCGCCACCGGAACCATCGTCACGAAGGGGCGCAGCAGCCGTCGCCGGCCCGACGGTGCCCGCTTGCTGCCCCGAACGACCGGCCGCAGGAAGGTGGTGCGCTGGCCCAACGACGAACCGTCACCGGTGAAGGAGAGCACCGCGAAGACCAGCGCCAGCAGGTCGGCGGCCACCATCACGACGGTCCACAGCCGCGACGGGTCCTGTCGCGTGGCCAGTCCGGCGGCGGACATCACCAGCGCCAGACCAAAGCCCGCCGCCGCCAGCGCGATGACGAAGTAGGCGGCATCCAGGACCTGCCCCAGCCAACGTCGACCACGGTCCACCTCGCGCGCACGGTCCGCATCGGCCTCCAACTGGTCCGAGGTGGGGAAGAGCCGGGGAAAGAGCATGGCGAGGGCAATGCCCACCACAGTGCCGGTCGTGTTCGTGACCAGGTCCACCACGTCGGCCAGTCGGTAGGCGCAGGGGAAGATCCCGTAGATGCCGGTGTACTGGGTCAGCTCGATCAGCAGGCAGACGCCCACGCCCACGGCCAGCGTCGTCAAGACCTTCCACTCGAGGATCCGGCGGCCGAACCAGCCCAGTGGGACGAAGAGCACGACGTTGAAGACGAGTTCCAGCACGGTGTGGTCCAGCAGCGTCTGTCGGTGTGGCAGCCCCTGCGTCGCGCGCGCCACCCGTCGTACACCGTCCATCGGGTCGGGGTTGAAGCTGACGCGCCGGGCACACCAGGCGTCGGTCAAGGTGGACGGATCCGGCAGCGGGAACATCGTGTAGGCCACCAGCGCCGAGCAGTAGACCAGCAGTGCCCCGATCAGCCCCAGACGCACCTCGGCGATCTCGCCATAGCGTCGGTACTGCCACACCACCACGGGGATGAGGAGCACGACGGACAACAGGGCGCCCGCGGCGAGCGAGTTAAGGGCATTGGTGAGCACTGCACCACCCTGCCCGGACACGGGTCAAGGCTTCCAGCCGAGACGCCGGTGTTCGCTGCAGGCTGTGCAAAGCTGGTGTCGGTCACCGGTCCGCAAGGGGCCATGGCAGAAAGGTCAGCGCGTGTCACGTCTGTTCACCCGCCCCTCGCGACTGCTCGCAGCGGGACTGCTGGGCGCCACCCTCGGCCTGGGCGGCCTCGCGGCTCCTGCGCATGCGGAGACCGGCGGCAACACGATGCAGGTCGACGGACGGGTCCTTCCCGATGGTCGCCTCGAGGTCACCGAGACGATCACCTTCGCCGGTGACCTCCCACGCCAGTTCGAACAACGCTTCGCGCTCACCGAGGACACGCTGGACAGGGCGCACTACAGCTTCGACGTCGACTCCGTGACGGCCAAGGCCGGCGGCAAGGACCTCGGCCTCACCATCACCACCCAGGACGAGGCCAAGACGGTGGCGGTGAACACCTCCGGCGCCAAGGGGCCGGTGACGATCAGCTATGTCGTGACCGGGGCCGCGCGTGAGGCCGCACCGGTCGCGGGCGAGCCCGCCCGCACCGAGGTCACGTGGAATGTTCTGCAGGGCTTGGACGTCCCGCTGTCCCAGGTCAGCGGCGGCATCGACACTCCCGGCGCCATCAGCTTCGTCAACTGCGAGTCCGGACCCGTCCAGCGGCTCAGCCCCTGCACCACCTTCGGTGGTGGCACCCACGGATCGCCGCAACCGAGCTTCACCGACGGGCCCCGCGCCGCGGGCGAGGTGATCACCCTGGACTTCGCCGTGCCCGGGAGCGTCGTCGCACCCAACGCGCGGATCGAGCACAAGTGGTCCCTGGACCGCGCCTTCAGCGTGAACCGCAACACCCTGCTCGCCTCCCTGCTGCCGCTGTTGCTGGGTGGTGCCCTGCTCTTCTGGCTGCACCGGCGCGCCGGCCGTGACCTCGAGGAACACCAGATCACCCCTGTGGCCGAGTTCACCCCCGTAGGACCGGGGGAGAGCAGCTTCACGGTCCTGCATGACGTGCGGCCCGGCCATGTCGGCACCGTCGCCGACGAGCGCGTCGACCCGATCGACGTCACCGCCACCCTGCTGGACCTCGCCGTGCGCGGCTGGCTGCGGATCGTCGAGCTACCCCGTGATGGCGCCCACAAGGCACTGGACTGGACCTTTGAGCGCACCGCCGGGGGAGAGGGCGACCTGAGGCCCTTCGAGCTCCACCTGCTCGATGCCGTCGCGCCGGCCGAGGGTCCCGCGGCCGTGGTGTCCACCATCTCGGAGGCCGTCACCCCCGTCGTCGAACGCGTCCAGCACGAGCTCTACGCCGACGTGGTGCGGCGCGGCTGGTTCGACCGGAGCCCAGAACAGACCCGCAGCCGCTGGACGATGCTCGGCTGGGCGACGCTGGTCCTGGCGATCATCGCCACGATCGGCCTGGTGACCTTCACCACCTTCGGCCTGGTGGGCTTCGCGCTGACCGCCCTCGCCCTGGGGGCACTGCTCATCGCCCAGGAGATGCCGCGCCGCACCACCCACGGCTCGGCACTACTGGCCGGTCTGTCCGCGCTCGCCTCGCAGTTGCGCACCCAGCCCACCGCCCAGCTGCCGACCGGACGCGAACTGGCCGAGCTGTCCCGGATCCTGCCCTATGCAGTGGTGCTCGGCGGGCGGGAACGTTGGGTCGACGCCCTGGTGGCCGCCGATGACGATGACACCCCGGACGGCGACGACCTCGACTGGTACCGGGCGCCCGGTGACTGGCACCTGAGAGACCTGCCCGACTCGCTCAATGCCTTCATTGTCAGCGTCCAGGGGCAGCTATTCGGCCGCTGAACGCGAGAACGGGCCCCGTCGTCATGACGGGGCCCGTTCTGGTCTTCCTGGCTCAGAGCTCCAGGCCGGGGTACAGCGGGAACTTGCCCAGCAGCTCGGCCGAGGCGTCCTTGGTGCGCTGTGCGACACCGTCGGCCACGGCGTACTTGGCCTTGCCCGGCTTGCCGGTGCTGGCGGTGACGGGCGTGGTGTTCTTCAGCACGTCGACGATCAGCTCGGCGACGGTGTCGAACTCGTCGGCACCGAAGCCGCGCGAGGTCAGGGCCGGGGTGCCGATCCGCACGCCGGAGGTGTACCAGGCACCGTTCGGGTCGTTCGGGATCGAGTTGCGGTTGGTCACGACGCCCGAGTCGAGGAGGGCGCTCTCGGCCTGGCGACCGGTCAGCCCGAAGCTGCTGGTGACGTCGAGCAGGTTCAGGTGGTTGTCGGTGCCACCGGTGACCAGCTTCACGCCGCGCCTCATCAGGCCCTCGGCCAGACTCTGCGCGTTGTCGGCGACGTTCTGGGCGTAGGCCTGGAAGCTCTCCTGGCGCGCCTCGGCGAAGGCGACGGCCTTGGCGGCCATCACGTGGCTCAGCGGGCCACCCAGCACCATCGGGCAGCCCTTGTCGATCGACGGGGCGTATTCGGCGGTGCTCAGCACGAAACCACCGCGGGGGCCGCGCAGCGACTTGTGGGTGGTGGAGGCGACCACGTCGGCGTAGGCGATGGGGTTCTCCTCGCCGGTGAAGACCTTGCCGGCCACCAGACCCGCGAAGTGAGCCATGTCGACGAACAGGGTGGCGCCCACCTCGTCGGCGATCTCGCGCATCTTGGCGAAGTTCACGCGACGCGGGTAGGCGGAGTAGCCGGCAATCAGGATCAGCGGCTTGAACTCCTTGGCATCGGCCCGCAGCTTGTCGTAGTCGATCAGTTGGGACTCGGGGTCGGTGCCGTAGGAGCGCTGGTGGAACATCTTGCCGGAGATGTTGTGGCGGAAGCCGTGGGTCAGGTGGCCGCCGGCGTCCAGGCTCATGCCCATCACGCGCTGGGAGTTGAAGGTCTTGCGCAGCGTCTCCCAGTCCTCCTCGGACAGGTCGTTGACGGTCTTGGCGCCCAGGCGCTCCAGCTCGGGGCTCTCGATCCGCTTGTTGAGGATCGCCCAGTAGGCCACCAGGTTGGCGTCGATGCCGGAGTGGGGCTGCACATAGGCGTACTCGGCGCCGAAGAGCTCGCGGGCGTGCTCGGCGGCGACGGACTCGACGGTGTCGACGTTCTGGCAACCGGCGTAGAAGCGGTGACCGACGGTGCCCTCGGCGTACTTGTCACTGAACCACGTACCCATGGTCATCAGCGTTGGCAGGCTGGCGTAGTTCTCGCTGGCGATCAGCTTGAGGCTCTCGCGCTGGTCGGTCAGCTCCTGACGGGTGGCGTCCGCGATACGCGGCTCCACTCCGCCGATGATGTCGAGCATGGTGCGGTAGGCGCTGGCGGCAGTGCTGTTGGTGGACGCGACGTCGGTCACTAGGACTCCTGAGGCAGGAAGGCGGCTGGGGACCATCCCAATCTATCGCCTCGGGTGTCTCGGTCCACGGACCTGCCCAAAGTCCCCTGGAGTCCCTGCCCCACGGGCGGGGATCCACAACAGACGCGGGGCGGGCCTCCGACGCTGGAAGTGCGTCGGAGGCCCGCCCCGGCCCTGTCACATGGCGTCAGCGGCAGCGGCTGATCTCGTAGAGCGCGATCGAGGTGGCGACGCTCGCGTTGAGCGATTCAACCGTCGAGGTGATCGGGATGCTGACCAGGTGGTCGCACTTGTCCCGGGTCAGGCGGGCCAGGCCGTCGCCCTCGGAGCCGACCACGACCACAAGCGGGCCGTCGACACCGGGGATCCCGCCGATCTCCACATCGCCCTCACCGGCCAGACCGACGACGGTGAAGCCGGCCTTCTGGTAGCTCTCGATGGCTCGGTTCAGGTTGGTGGCCATCGCGACGGGGATGCGGGCGGCCGCACCGGCCGAGCTCTTCCACGCCACCGCGGTCATCGACGCGCTGCGACGCTCGGGGATCAACACCCCGTTGGCACCGAAGGCAGCTGCGGAACGGATGATGGCGCCCAGATTGTGCGGGTCCGTGATGCCGTCGCAGAAGACCACCAGGGGGGCAGTCTCGCCCTCAAGCGAGTCCGCCATCAGGTCGTCGGGGTGGGCGTAGTCATAGCTGGGCAGCTGCAGGGCCAGGCCCTGGTGGACGGCACCGCCGGTCATCCGGTCCAGCTCACCCCGGGTGATCTGCAGCAAGGGCAGGGAGTTCTCCGCCGCCAGCTTCAGCACGTCGGCCAGCCGGGAGTCACGCTCGGCGCCCTCGGCGACGTAGATGCCCTTGACCGGCATGCCCGCCTGCAGCGACTCATAGACGGGATTGCGGCCCACGACCCACTCGGCGCCGACCTTGCCTGCAGGCCTGGACGCGGTCCGGCTGCCGCCCTGGCGACGGGCCAGCTGCTCCTTGGTGGTGCCGGGCTTCACCTGCTTGGCCTTGTAGGCCTTGTGGTAGGTGCGTTCCTCGGCCTTGGGTGTCGGGCCGCGGCCCTCAAGGCCCTTGCGGACCCGTCCGCCCGATCCGGCGGTCTTGCCCTTGCCCTTGGTGGTGGCGCCTCGACGAGAAGAGTTTCCGGCCATGTCAGTTCTCCAGTTCCCAGCGAGCACCCTCGGGGGTGTCGGTGATCTTCAGGCCGGTGGTGGCCAGGGTGTCGCGGATCGCGTCGGCAGCGGCCCAGTCCTTGTGGGCGCGGGCCTCGGCCCGCTGGGCCAGCAGCTTCTGCACCAGCGCGTCGACGACGGGCTCCAGGTCGGAGCCCTTGTCAGAGGACAGGTGCGCCCACTCGTCCGCCTCGGGGTCCAGCCCGAAGACGTCCAGCATGTCGCGGACCGCCATCAGGTGCCGGCCCACCGCGGTCAGATCCTTGGCGGCCAGCGCCTTGTTGCCCTGGCTGATCTCCTCGAAGAGCACGGCGACGGCCTTGGGGGTGCCCAGGTCCTCATTCATCGCGTCGGCAAAGGCCTGCGGCAGAGCCCGCTCGGCAAACCACTCGTGGGTGGCACCCAATTCCTCGGCGTGTGCCTGGTTGAAGGCGACGGCCCGCTCCAGGAAGGAGTCGATCCGCTCGATCGCCTTCTCCGCCTCCACCAGGGAGCCGCGCGACTCCTCGTCGGCGGGGGAGAACTCGATCATGCTGCGGTAGTGCGGCGCCAGCAGGAAGAAGCGCACGGCGCGCGGGTTGTAGGTCTTGGTCACCTCGGTCACCAGCGCCGTGTTGCCCAGCGACTTGCTCATCTTCTCGCCCGCCATGGTGACCCAGGCGTTGTGCATCCAGTACTTCGCGAAGGGGCGTCCGGCCGCGGTCGACTGAGCCAGCTCGTTCTCGTGGTGCGGGAAGCGCAGGTCAAGGCCACCACCGTGGATGTCGAAGGCGTCGCCGAGGTACTTGCCGGCCATCGCGGAGCACTCGATGTGCCAGCCCGGACGGCCGCGTCCCCAGGGCGAGGGCCAGGAGGCGGTGGTCGGTTCGCCCTGCTTCCAGCCCTTCCACAGCGCGAAGTCGCGGGGATCCCGCTTGCCGCGCGGATCGGAGTCCGCGGCGGCCTCCATGTCGTCGGCCTTCTGGTGGCTCAGGCTGCCATAGGCGGGCCAGCTCTTCACGTCGAAGTAGACGTCACCGGACTCGTCGGGGGCAGGGTAGGCGTGGCCCTTCTCGATGAGCTCACCGATCAGCTCGACCATCTCCGGGATGTGACCGGTGGCGCGCGGCTCGTAGGTGGGCGGCAGGCATCCCAAGGACCGGTAGGCGGCGTGCAGCTCGTTCTCGAAGCGGTAGGCGTGGGCCCACCACTCGACGCCGGCCTCGGCAGACTTGGCGAGGATCTTGTCATCGATGTCGGTGACATTCGCGACGATCGTCACGTCGTAGCCGGAGAAGGCCAGCCAGCGACGCAGGACGTCGAAGACGACCTCCTTGCGGATGTGGCCCAGGTGAGGGGCGCTCTGCACGGTCAGGCCACAGTGGTAGATCGACACCTTGCCCTCTTCGAGGGGCTCGAAGTCGGTCAGCTGGCGGGTGGCGCTGTCATACAGACGGAAGTTCACCGCTCCAGTCTAGGGGACGTGACCGTCGCGCCCCGGACGCCGTCAGCGGCGGCCCCGACGGTCCTGGCGTTGGGCCGACCAGATGATCAGGGCCGCGAGCCAGCAGATGATCGCAAACAACCATGCCCCGGCGGGGATGGAGGCCTGGCAGAGCCGGTCAGGGGTGGGTGTCCCATTCTCCAGGGAGAGGCACTCGGTGCGTCGGGCTAGTGGCAGGGGCACGAGGCCGGTGACGAAGAGCATCGCGGGAACGACCCAGATCGGCATCTGGCCCTCGGGGTGACGAAGTGCCATGGCTCAGCCCTTCGCCTTCGCGCGCAGGGCCGCGATGTCGAAGCCGCCGAAGGGTGCTGGGGGCAGGTCGTCGTCGACGCCGTCCTCCCAGGGGTCATAGGGCTTCTCCGCGGTGTCGTCGGCATAGCCCTGCGAGGGGTCGAAGGGGTTGGCCAGGATCCGGTTGCCATCGGCGATCTGGTCCATGGCGCTGTCCGCGATGGCCTCGTCGGGGAGATTGCGCAGCACGTCCTGCACATAGCCGTGGGCGGCGTCGATGGTGGAGACCTCGTGGCCGCGGTGCTGGCTGGCGTACCAGCGGTAGTCCAGCACCTCGTGGAAGAACTGTGCAGATTCACGTTTGCCCGCCAGGTCTGGAGGGATCACGGCGACGGTGGGCTCGAAGACCTGGGTGAGCCACTGGTGCGCCACCTGCGCCTCGTCCACATGCTGCTGGTTGGTGCGGGCCCGGAAGGTGTCCAGGTCATTGAGCAGCCGTCTGGCCTGGTTCTCCTCGGTGTCCAGACCGGTGAGCCGCATCAGCCGACGGGAGTGGTGGCCGGCGTCGACCACCTTGGGCTGGATCCGCACCGTCTCGCCATTGGGGGAGGTGGTGATGTCCAGCTCTGCCACGTCGAAGCCCAGGGCATTGAGTCGACGCACCCGGGACTCGATGCGGTGCAGCTCATTGCCGCCGAACTCCTCGACGCCGGTCAGCTCGGCCCACAACTCGCGGTAGCGGTTCTCGATGGTCTCGACGAGGTTCAGCGGGTCCAGCGCCTCGTCCAGCAGACCGCCGGCCTCCAGGTCCAGGAATTCGCCGAACAGGTTGGTGCGAGCAATCTGCAGGTCGTGCTCACGCTGTCCGTCGGTGAGCTCGTCGTGCAGCTCGCCGGTCTCCGCATCAACAAGGTAGGCCGCGAAGGCGCCGGCATCGCGACGGAAGAGCACATTGGACAGCGAGACGTCGCCCCACAGGAAGCCGAGCAGGTGCAGGCGGGCCAGCAGCACCACCAGCGCGTCGATCAGCCGCAGCACCGTGTCCTGGCGCACGCCGGAGGTGAACAAGCTGCGGTAGGGAAGGCTGAACTGCAGGTGCTTGGTGATGAGCACCGGGTCGAGCGGCTGGCCGTCGGGTCCGATCCTGCCGGTCACCACGCCCAGCGGCTCGACTGCGGGCGTGTTGAGCCGCATCAGGTCGTGCAGCATGCGGTACTCGTGGATCGCCGCATGCTCGATGACCTCCTTGGCCGCATAGACCTGGTCCCCGACGGTGATGAAGCGCACCACGTGGCGGGAGATGCCGCGGGGCAGCGCGACGAGCTGCTCGGTGGGCCACTCGGCCAAGGGGGTTCCCCAGGGCAGGGGGATCAGCCGGGCATCGGGTTTTGCGGACAGGAATCGAGGCACACTCCCATGGTGCCACCTGACGTGGGGCGATGCCCGGCTCGGGGGCGGTTCAGGCCCGTCCAGCGGCGTCCAGACCGTGCCGCAGATCGGCCACGAGGTCGTCGACCCCCTCGATCCCGACGCTCATCCGGACCAGTGAGTTCGTGATGCCCGCGGCCTGCTGCACCTCGGGGGGCATGCTGGCATGGGTCATCGTGGCCGGATGACAGACCAGGCTCTCCACGCCGCCGAGGCTCTCGGCGAGCAGGGCCACCTGGAGATTCGCGACGAAGGCATGGACGGCAGGCATGCCACCGGCCAGTTCGAAGCTGAGCAGGGAGCCGAATCCGCCCACCTGCTGGCGGACGGCGAGCTCGTGGCCGGGGTGCTCGGGCAGCGACGGGTGGTGCACCCTGGTGACGGCGGGGTGGCCGGCCAGCAGGTCCACCACGGCTCGTGTGTTCGCCTCGTGCACGCGGATCCGTGCATCGAGTGTGCGCAGGCCGCGCAGGACCAGGTAGGAGTCGAAGGCCCCGGCCGTCAGGCCCAGGCAATTGGCCCAGCCCGCGAGCCGTTGTGCGTGGTCCGGGTCACGGGAGATGACGGCACCGCCGATCACGTCGGAGTGCCCGTTGATGAACTTGGTGGTGGAGTGCAGCACGATGTCGGCACCCAGCTCCAGGGGCCGCTGCAGGAGGGGTGAGCAGAAGGTATTGTCGGCCACCACCACGGCCCCCGCCGCGTGGGAGAGCTCGGCGACGGTCTCGATGTCTGTGAGCCGCAGCAGGGGGTTCGACGGGGTCTCCAGAAGTACCAGGTCCGCCGGGGCGGACAGTGCCGCACGCGCGGCCTCGGGGTCGGTCAGGTCGACGAAGTCGACGCTCAGCTGGCCCTTTTCGGCCAGCCAGTGGAGTTGGCGCCAGGTGCCGCCGTAGCAGTCGTGGGGTGCCACGACGCGGCCCGCGGTGGGCACGAAGCTGTTGATGCACAGGGTGACGGCGGCCATCCCGGAGGTGGTGACCACCGTGTCGGTGCCATGTTCCAGCGTCGCCAGCGCCTCTCCCAGCAGGTCCCGCGTCGGGTTGCCGCTGCGGGAGTAGTCGTACTCGCCGCGTCCGTCGAGCCCGCGGAAGGCGTAGTTGGTGGACATGTGGATGGGTGGGACCACCGACTGCTTGGCGGGGTCGCTGTCGAGACCGGTACGCAGGCCGCGCGTCTGGCGGCTGGGGGTGGGAGAGGGCTGGGATGGGGCGGTCATGACGTCGAGACTAGGCACAACGCGGCGTCGGCTGGTGAATTGTCCAGATTCTCGGACGCTCGACGCGGGCCGGAGACTCACAGCGAAGTCATAAATTATGTGAATTCCTCAGTATTCGTTGGGTCCTCAGGAAAGCCTGGTTTCGACGACACGGCTGGAGAGTCCAGCCGGGAAGATCCCCAGTCCGGAGCGATCCGGCGCCAGGAGCAACCATGTCCACCATCTCCACCCCCCCCGTCGGATCGCGGCCTCGTTGGCCACCACGGCCGTACTCGCCACCGGTGCCGCCTGCGCGGCCCAGGCCGCGACTGCCGCCGGCGACGCACGGTGCGGTGACTCTGCCGCCACCCGCAAGGCACCCGCCAGGCCAGCAGGCCCCGTCCGGAAGGCCACCGTCACGAAGCCGACGACCCAGCACAGGAAGTCAGTGGCCAGGAAGTCAGTGGCCCTCAGGTCCTCCCGGGTGACGGCCTCGCCGGCGGCCGGCACCACCCCGGCGAGGACCGTGGTCTCCACGGCCAGCACCAGCGCCGTCACCTACGCCGCATCCACCACCGTGAGCGCCTCCGGCCTGTCCGGCAATGCGGTGAAGGTGGCCAAGGCCGTCAACGCCAATTTCCCGCAGATCACCAGCATTGGCGGCCTGCGCTCCGGCGCCAGCGCGCAGGACCACGGCACCGGACACGCGGTGGACCTGATGACGGCCAACAAGGCGACCGGGGGCCAGATCGCCGCGTACATGAAGGAGCACGCCAGTGAGCTGGGCATCAAGTACGTCATCTGGCGCCAGCACATCTGGAGCGTGCAGCGGGCCGACGAGGACTGGCGCCCGATGGCCGACCGCGGCTCCGCCACCGCGAACCACTTCGACCACGTGCACGTCAGTGTGAACTGATCCGGCCGGGCTCGGCGCGAAGCTCCTTGCGCCGGGCCCATCGGACCCCGCAGACTGCGGGCATGCCCCATGAACCCGTCCTGCGCCCGTGGCGCGTGACCGATGCGCCCACCCTCTTGCGGCACCTGCGCGGCACGGCGGACCTCGCCACGCAGCTGCCCAGTTTCCAGGACACCGCCGAGGCGCGAGCCTGGATCGAGGAGCGGGCTGGCCTGTGGTACTTCGCCCTGGCCATCAACGGGGTGGCCATGGGCAATGTCAGCGTGGGGAATGTGGACCGGACCCACTCCACCGGCCGGATGGGCTACTGGCTTGCCCCGGCCGTTCGCGGCAAGGGATGGGCGAAGCGGGCCGCTTGCACCGTCGCCGACCACGTCCTGTTCACGGTGACGGAGCCGGTCTTTCGCCTCGAGCTGGGGCATCGCGTCGACAATCCCGTCTGCGGACGCATAGCCTTGGCCGCCGGCTTCGTGCACGAGGGCACGGAGCGCCAGAAACTGCAGTACGGCCGCCTGCGTGTGGACACCCACACCTACGGGCGGCTGCAGACTGATCCGCGGCCGGCTCACGAGCCCCTGGCCCTGGAGCCCTGACGGCGGCCGGGCGGAGACAGGAGGGCAGCAAAGACGAATGACCCCCGCCCGTGATGGGCGGGGGTCATTCGCTGGGTGAGGGAAAGGTCAGGCGCGCCAAGTGTTGGTGCCGCCGGAGATGCGCAGCTGCGACTCATTGCTGAAGACGTGCACATTGTCCGGGGACACGGCCAGACGCACGGTCTCGCCACGCTTGGGCTGGACGCGGCCGCTGACGCGGGCAACGATCTGAGGCGCGGTGAGCTTCTCGTCATCGGGCAGGCCGGCCAGGGTGCCGTAGATGTAGCCGTCGGCGCCCAGTTCCTCCACCACGGCCACGTCGACCGGGATGCCGTTGTTGTCGGGAGCCACGCTGAAGACCTCGGGGCGGATGCCGATGGTGAGGTTGGTCTCCTTGGCGGCCTTGGCGAGGGTCTCGCGGGGGACCGGCACGACGTAGTCACCGACCTGCACGCCACCGTCGACGACCTTGCCGACGTTCAGATTCATGGCCGGAGAGCCGATGAAGCCTGCGACGAACAGGTTGGCGGGGGTGTCGTACAGGGCCAGCGGGGTGTCGCACTGCTGCAGCACGCCATCCTTCATCACCGCGACGCGGTCACCCATCGTCATGGCCTCGACCTGGTCGTGGGTCACGTAGACGGTGGTGACGCCCAGGCGGGACTGCAGGGCGGCGATCTGGGTACGGGTCTGCACGCGCAGCTTGGCGTCCAGGTTGGACAGCGGCTCGTCCATCAGGAAGACCTGCGGGTTGCGGACGATCGCGCGGCCCATGGCGACGCGCTGGCGCTGACCGCCGGACAGTGCCTTCGGCTTGCGGGACAGGAAGTCCTCCAGGCCCAGCAGCTTGGCTGCCTCGAGGACGCGCTGCTGGCGCTCCTCCTTGGGGACGTTCTGCATCTTGAGCGCGAAGCCCATGTTGTCCGCGACGGTCATGTGCGGGTACAGGGCGTAGTTCTGGAAGACCATGGCGATGTCACGGTCCTTGGGCGGCAGGTCGGTGACGTCGCGGTCACCGATGTGGATGCTGCCCGCATTGACCTCTTCGAGGCCGGCCAGCATGCGCAGGCTGGTGGACTTGCCACAGCCCGACGGGCCGACCAGCACCATGAACTCGCCGTCGCCGATCTCGAGGTTCAGCTTGTTGACGGCGGGGCGGTCCGCCCCCGGGTAGACGCGTGAGGCGTCATTGAAACTGACGGTGGCCATTGCCACACTTCCTTTCCACGGGCAGGTACGTGCCCGACGATCCGTAGTGGAATCGTGGACCAACTCTGTCCACCCGGAAAGACTCGCACATC
Organism: Luteococcus japonicus; assembly: GCF_003752415.1. Classification (NCBI taxonomy): domain Bacteria; kingdom Bacillati; phylum Actinomycetota; class Actinomycetes; order Propionibacteriales; family Propionibacteriaceae; genus Luteococcus; species Luteococcus japonicus. The sequence continues at coordinate 2,749,171 of NZ_RKHG01000001.1, forward strand.
GGTGGTGCACAGTGAAGGGCGCCCCCCGGTGTTTGCCATCGTCATCCGCTGTGGCTAGGGACGATGCTTCGCATTGTTACGAAATCGTGAACTATTCGGCCCCGGATGGCCGGATGGCATGCTTGGAGCGGGTGGCATCGGGCCACTCGCCGGGAGGAGAAGAGATGTTGATCGTCCACTGCAATGTGCACACCACGCCGGATGGCGTCGGAGCCTTCAAGGCCGCGTCGTTGGCCAATGCCGAGGCGAGCCGGCTGGAGCCCGGGGTCGAGGTCTTCGAGCTGATCCAGTCCGATGAGGACCCGACGGTCTTCTGCTTGGTCGAGCACTACACGGATCCGGCGGACCTGGAATTCCACAAGACCCAGAAGCACTACCTTGTCTGGCGGGAGGCCGTGGCGGACCTGATGGCGGAGCCGCGTCGCACCGTCAAGTACCACCGCGTCTGACCTCTCGACAGGCTCGTGGACCGGTGCCCGAGCCCGTCGAGGCTCAGCACTCGACGATGTTGACCGCCAGGCCGCCGCGGGCCGTCTCCTTGTACTTGGTCTTCATGTCCGCGCCGGTCTGCATCATCGTCTTGATCACCTGGTCCAGGCTCACGATCTGCTGGCCGTCGCCCTGCAGCGCCAACCGGGCTGCGGTGATCGCCTGCACGCTGGCGACGGCATTGCGCTCGATGCAGGGGATCTGCACCAGCCCGCCGACGGGGTCACAGGTGAGGCCCAGATGGTGTTCCAGCCCGATCTCGGCGGCATTGGCCACCTGCTGAGGGCTGCCGCCCAGCACCTGGCACAGGCCGGCCGAGGCCATGGATCCGGCCACCCCGACCTCGCCCTGGCAGCCCACCTCGGCACCCGAGATCGACGCACTCTGCTGGTAGATCCCGCCGATGGCACCGGCCGTGAGCAAGAAGTCCACCACGGTGTGGTCACAGGCTCCCGGCATGTAGGTGACGGCGTACTTGAGCACCGACGGGATGATCCCGGCCGCCCCGTTGGTGGGGGCAGTGACGACCCGTCCCCCGGAGGCATTCTCCTCGTTGACGGCCAGTGCCCACAGGTGCAGCCAGTCCATCGCCGCCAGCGGGTCGACCGGTCCCCGGGGCTGCTGCTCGCGAGCGGTCAGGTCCAGGTGCAGGCGGTGGGCGCGTCGTCGCACCTTCAGGCCACCGGGCAGGATGCCCGAGGTGGCGCAGCCCTCGGCGATGCAGGCATCCATCACGGACCAGAGCCGCAGCAGCCCGTCGCGAACCTCCTGCTCGGACCTGCCCAGGGCCAGCTCGTTGGCCATCTGCACCTCGGGAATGCTGAGCCGGTGGTCGCGGCAGTGCGCCAGCAGCTCCGCGCCGGTGCGGAAGTCGAAGGGCACCGGGGTCGAGTCGAGGGTGATCGACGGGCGGCCCGAGCCGTCGTCCTCCAGCACGAAGCCGCCGCCGATCGAGTAGAAGGTTCGACGGGCGAGCACCTCGCCGCCGCCGAAGGCCGTGAAGACCATGCCGTTGGTGTGGAAGTCCAGCCGGCGGGTGCGGTGCAGCACCAGGTCCTCGGCGACGTCGAAGTCGATCTCGGGGCCATCCACCGAGCCGAGGTGGATGCGCCGGCACTCCTCGATCTCGGCGGTGCGCACCGGGGCCTGTTTGGTGTCGACGGTCTCCGGGCTGGCGCCCTCCAGGCCGAGCAGGACGGCCGGACGCGAGCCGTGTCCGTGCCCCGTGGCACCCAGTGATCCGAAGAGCTCCGCCTTGACCCGCGTCACGCGCGAGATGACGTCGCTGGCGGCCAGGTCCCGCGAGAATTCGGCGGCGGCGCGCATCGGCCCGACGGTGTGCGAGCTGGACGGGCCGATACCGATCTTGAACATGTCAAACGATGAGATCGCCACGAGCCCAAGTGTGCATCCCCGGGAATGTTTTGGCCAGCGGTGAGCTTGCGTTGATCCAGTCTGTCCACACGAGTATTTTCGGCTCATCGGTGTCGTGAGGAGAGAATCGTGAAGGCACTAGTCAAGAGGGCTCCAGAGCCGGGGCTCCAGTTGGTGGACCTCCCGGAGCCCGAGCCGGGTCCCAACGAGGTGCTGATCAAGGTCATGCGCACCGGTATCTGCGGTACGGACCTGCACATCGACAACTGGGATGCGTGGGCGCAGCGCGTCGTCCCCACCCCCTTGACCATCGGCCATGAGTTCTGCGGCGAGATCGTCGCACTCGGCTCCGCCGTCGAGGACCTGACGGTGGGTCAGTTCGTCAGCGGCGAGGGCCACTATGTCTGCGGACGCTGCCGCGCCTGCCTGGCGGGCAAGAGGCACCTGTGTCGCAACACCCAGGGCATCGGCTACATGGTGCCGGGTTGCTTCAGCGAGTACTTCGCCATGCCGGCAGGAAATGTCTGGGTGCACCACCGCCCGATCGACCCTGATGTCGCCGCGATCTTCGACCCCTTCGGCAATGCCGTGCACACCGCCCTGCAGTTCCCCAGCCTCGGGGAGGACGTCCTGGTCAGCGGTGCCGGACCGATCGGGATCATGGCTGCGCTGGTGGCCCAGCACGCGGGTGCTCGCCACGTCGTCGTGAGTGACCTGTCCGACGAGCGGCTCGAGCTGGCGCGCCAGCTGGGCCTGACCGACACGATCAATGTCGGCCGGGAGAGCCTGGATGCCGTCTTCGAGCGGGCACGGATGAAGGAGGGCTTCGACATCGGGCTGGAGATGTCGGGCTCGGGCGCGGCACTGTCCAGCATGATCGACCACATGACCCATGGCGGCAGGATCGCGCTGCTCGGCACGCCCAGCCGTCCCACGGAGATCGACTTCTCCAAGATCATCTTCAACATGCTGACCCTGCAGGGCGTCACGGGCCGCCAGATCTTCGAGACCTGGTATGCCATGAGCGTCCTGCTGGAATCCGGGCTCGACATCTCGGGAGTGATCACCGACCGCTTCCACCACACCGACCACGTGGAGGCCTTCGCCACCGCCGGCAACGGCAAGGGCGGCAAGGTCGTCATGGACTGGAGCAACTGACATGTACACCAAGATCAAGGACACCCTCCTCGCGGAACTGGCCGAGCTCAAGGAGCAGGGCCTGTACAAGGTGGAGGTTCCGCTCAGCTCCGCGCAGAGCGCCCACATCGACGTCGAGGGCAAGCGTGTGGTGAACCTGTGCGCCAACAACTACCTCGGGCTGGCCGACGATCCCCGCCTGGTCGAGGCCGCCAAGAAGGCACTCGACGAGTGGGGCTTCGGGATGGCCTCGGTGCGCTTCATCTGCGGCACCCAGGACCTGCACAAGACCCTGGAGAGCAAGATCACTTCGTTCCTGCATCCTGTCGTCCAGGACGAGGGGGGACGACCCCCCTTCGAACCCCCCGCGCTCGCAGGCTCGCAGGTCCAGGACGAGGGGGGCCAGTGGGACACCATCCTGTACAGCTCCTGCTTCGATGCCAACGGGGGTCTGTTCGAGGTGCTCTGCGGGCCCGACGACGCCATCATCTCCGACGAGCTGAACCACGCCTCGATCATCGACGGCGTGCGCCTGAGCAAGGCGAAGCGGCTGCGCTACCGCAACCGCGACATGGCCGACCTCGAGGCCAGGCTGATCGAGGCCAAGGACTGCCGCTACCGGCTGATCGCCACCGACGGCGTCTTCTCCATGGACGGCTACCTGGCTCCGCTCGACGAGATCTGTGACCTGGCCGAGAAGTACGACGCCCTGGTGATGGTGGACGACTCGCATGCCGTCGGCTTCGTCGGACAGAACGGTGCCGGAACCCCGGAACGCTACGGGGTCCAGGACCGGGTGGACATCATCACCGGAACGCTCGGCAAGGCGCTGGGTGGCGCCTCCGGCGGCTACACCTGCGCCCGCGCTGAGATCGTCGAGATGCTGCGGCAGAAGAGCCGCCCCTACCTGTTCAGCAATTCATTGGCCCCCTCCATCGCTGGTGCGGCCCTCGCCACGATCGAGCTGCTGGAACAGTCCGGTGACCTGCGGGAGAAGCTCCATGCCAACACGGCCTGGTTCCGTGCGGAGATGGGTCGGCAGGGCTTCGAGATCCCCGAAAGCGACCACGCCATCGTGCCCGTCATGATTGGGGATGCCGTGAAGGCCGCGAAGATGGCCGACATCATCTTGGCAGAGGGCATCTATGTCCGCGCCTTCAGCTATCCCGTCGTGCCGCAGGGCAAGGCCCGGATCCGCACCCAGATGTCCGCGACCCTGACGCAGGCCGACCTGGAGGCCGCCGTCGCCGCCTTCGCGAAGGCCCGCGAGCAGGTGGGGTGACTCGCGCGCGCAGGTAGCATCGGGGCCATGACCAACAGCCCCGGTGAGCCGCCGGCCGAGGCCAGTTCCTGGCAGGCCCACAGCACGATGCCCCCGCCCGTGGGTGCCCCCTCCGCAACGGTGGAGGAGGAGAAGCCGTGGTGGGACCAGCCGGGGATGCCGTGGCGGCACGAGCCGAGCAAGGCGGACAAGCAGTGTCTGGGCTGGATCATGTTCATGGGCGTCTTCGGGCTGGCCATGCTGCCGCTGCGCGGATGGTTGCTGGGCCGGAGCCCGGAGTTGCTGGTGGCGCTGATGGGATCCCGCTCGGGCACCGCCGCACTCGGGGCGCTGGCCTCACAGGGGCTCTCGCACTGGTGGCCGCTGTGCATGGTGGCCGGATCCCTCATGTCAATCAAGTTCGACTGGGTCTTCTGGTGGGCCGGCAAACTCTGGGGCCGCGGCATGATCGAGGTCTGGGCGGGCCAGTCCGCGCGGGCGACGAGGAACTACGCCCGGGCCGAGCGCTGGGCGCACAAGATGGGCTGGCTGGGCATGTTCGTCGCCTATGTGCCCATCCCGCTGCCGCTGATGCAGGTGATCTTCGTCCTGGCCGGTGCCACGGGCATGGGGTGGAAGAAGTTCATGGCCCTGGACTTCCTGGCCAGCACGCTGTGGCTGGGCCTCTACTTCGGCCTGGGCTGGTGGATGGGCGAGCCCGCCGTGCACGCCCTGAAGGTCTACGCCAGGTACGCGAACTACGTCGCGATTGGCCTGGTGGTCTTCATCATCGGCTCGACGGTGGTCAACTCCAACAAGAAGCAGGGCTGACCGCTCAGCCGAGGGCAGCCCGGTAGCCCTGTTCCGCGGCCTCGTTGAAGGCCACCAGCAGCACCCGCTCGGCCTGCGTCGGGGTGGCCCGCACCGTTTCGACGGCAACCCTGGTGGCGTCTGCCATCGGCCATCCGTAGATTCCCGCGGAGATCGTCGGGAAGGCCACCGACGCGGCACCCAGCTCGTCACAGACGCGGAGGCACTCCCGGTAGCAGGAGACCAGCGTCTCGGACTTGTCGATGGTCTTCGCCCAGACGGGCCCGACGGTGTGCACCACCCAGTCCGCGTCCAGCCCGCCGGCCGTCGTCGCCACCGCGCTGCCTGCCGGCAGACCGTCCGGAAGGGTGGTGCGGCGCAGCTCACGGCAGGCCGCCAGGATCTCGGGCCCACCACGTCGGTGGATCGCGCCGTCGACACCTCCACCGCCCAGCAGTCCGGAGTTGGCGGCGTTCACGATGACGTCGACGTGTTCCCCGAGGGCCGTGATGTCAGCCCGGATGACCTCGATGCTGGGACTCATGGGCTCCAGACTAGGTGTTGGTGGCAGGGACGTTCATGACAGTTTGCGGGTTGACGTGAAGGGAGGACCCCCGTTGGGTTGTGGCTTGTCGAAGGTCACAGATGAACAACGGAGGTCCTCATGGCCCACTCTAAAGCCCGTCTGAACGTCAACGGTCGGCGTCTGCTGGTCCAGCGCGTCCACGAGCAAGGCTGGAAGGTCGCCCACGCCGCCAAGGCGATGGGAATCTCACGCCAGTGCGCACACCACTGGCTCAAGCGCTACGACCAGCACGGCGAACCAGGTCTGCATGACCGCTCCAGCCGACCCCGAACCATGCCCCGGCGCACCAACCACCAGGTCGAGGTCCGGGTCCTGGCGCACCGCGCGCTGCACCGGCAGGGCCCAACCCACACCAGCGCCGCGACCGGTGTTCCCGCGCGCACCGTCTCGGCGATCTGGAAGCGTCATCACATGCCCCCGTTGGCCCACCTCGATCCGATCACCGCAGCAGTGATCCGCGGCAGCCAGGCCACCACCCGCCGCTACGAACGCGAACACCCCGGTGAGTTGATCCACCTCGATGTCAAGAAGATCGGCAAGATCCCCCACGGTGGAGGCTGGCGAAGCCGCGGACGGGCCGCGACCAGCGCCGAGAGGAACAAGCGGGCAAAGATCGGCTACGACTACGTCCACGCAGCGGTCGACGACCACACCCGGCTGGCCTACATCGAGATCCACGACGACGAGAAGGGACCCACCTGCGCTGGTTTCCTCACCCGCGCCGCGGCCTTCTTCGCAGACCACGGCATCACCCGTATCGAGCGGGTGATCACCGACAATGCCTTCGCCTACCGCAACAGCAGCGACTTCATCGCCGCGGTCGAAGCCCTCGACGCGAAACAGAAGTTCATCAAGCCCCACTGCCCCTGGCAAAACGGCAAGGTCGAGCGCCTCAACCGGACCCTGGCAACCGAATGGGCCTACCGACAGCCCTTCACCAGCAACCAAGCACGCCGCGACGCCCTTGCCGACTGGCTCACGTTCTACAACACTGAACGAGGCCACAGCGCCCTCGGCGGGAAAGCTCCCATCACCCGAGTGTCATGAACCTGTCTGCCACCAACAACTAGGCGCGGGAGAAGATGGCCACCAGGAAGTTGGAGTCCTCGCGGAAGGGCTTGAGGTCCCAGGTGGACAGGCCGAGCTCGAGCACCAGACCGCTGGCCTGGGCGTCGGTGATGAAGTCGTTGAACTCGTAGCCCCGGCCCTGGCCGAAGCCGAAGACCGCCCGTCCTTCGGGGGCCAGTGCCTTGGCCAGGTTCGTCAGGATCCGTCGGCGGCTGGAGGCTGCGGGGAAGGCGATCGCATTTCCGGCGCACAGGATGGCGTCGAATCCGGCCTCGACGCCGTGGCCGGCAAGATCAAGCAGTGTCAGGTCCTGGGCGAAGTAGACCGGTCCTGGGTGCTCGACCTTGGCGATCTCGATCAAGGTCTCGTCAAGATCAACTCCCACCACGTCGTGGCCACGAGCGGACAGGTAGCCGGCGTGCCGGCCGGGGCCGCAGCCGGCGTCAAGGATGCGTGCATTGCGCTGCACCATTGCGTCGACGAAGCGGGCCTCACCGAGCAGGTCGGCGCCCTCGGCCTCCATCCGCCGGAAGCGCTCGGCGTAGTTCTGGGCGTGCTGGGGATTGGCCTCGACGACCTTCTCCCAGGTGCCGGGCTCGACGGGTTCGTTGGGTGCAGTGGTGTCGGTCACGCCCGCCAGTCTTCCATGTCCGGAAAAGTGTGGATGGTGGCCACCGAGCTCGGTGGCCACCATCCACACTTTTCGTCGAGCCCCTGACCTTGGTCAGATGAACAGCGTGGTCTGGGAGTCACCCGCCTCGTCGAGGAAGGTGGCCACGCCGCCGAAGTCCACGCCCGGCATCAGGTCTGCCTTGTCGATGCCCAGCAGGTCCATCGTCATGGTGCAGGCGATCAGCCGGGCACCGCCGTCGATGGCCGACTGGATCAGCTCCGGCACGCTGGGCACATTGTGCTGCTTCATGACGTTCTTGATCATGGCCGTTCCGGCGCCACCCATGTTCATCTGGGACAGGGTCAGGGCGTCGGCGCCAGAGGGCATCATCGCCTTGAACATCTTGTCCATCGGCTTCATGTCCCGCTTGGGTGCCTTCGGGTCGCGCAACGCGTTGAGACCCCAGAAGGTGAAGAACATGCTGACGTCATTGCCCAGCGCCAGCGCCCCATTGGCGATGATGAAGGCCGCGATCATCTTGTCCATGTCTCCCGAGAAGACGACGAAGGAGTTCTTGGCCTTCGCGCTGGGGGCAGGGGCGGCGCTGGCTGCGGCTGCCTGGGCGACGACAGCACCCGAGTGCCGGAAGACCGCCCTCACCCCCGCGCCGGACTGCTCGAGGCTGACCAGCTCGTGGCCATTGCGCCGGGCCCAGGCCGGTCCGTCCGCGGCGAAGCCCATGTCGGAGACGGTGGCGACGATCTCGTCGCCGGGGCGCAGGCCCTTCATGGTCTCCGACAGCCGCATGATCGGGCCGGGGCAGGCCAGACCGGTGCAGTCGAGGTCGACGGTCTGGGTCTCGGTCGGGGCAGCGGTGAAGGGGGCGATGAGGGGCTCCTGGGAGATGATGGCGCTGAGGTCCACCACGTCCGGCTGGTCTCCGGTCCACGCGCGGTAGGTGGCCGAACCGCCGGACAGGAAGGCGATGTCGGTGAAGCCGCGTTGCACCAGGATCCGGTGTGCCAGGTAGCTGCGGAAGCCGACGGCGCACAGCAGCCGGACGGGCTGCTCGCGGTCCCAGTCGGTCAGCGCCTCACGCAGCGTGCCGAGCGGGACGTTCTCGGAGCCGTCGAGGTGCCAGACGTCGAACTCGGTGGGTTCGCGCACGTCGATGACGCGGCAGCCCTCCAGCGAATCGCCGGGGTACCAGAGCCGCGCGTCGCCCAGGATCGTGTTACTGGCCAGGAATCCGGCCATGTTCACCGGGTCCTTGGCGGAACCGTAGGGCGGGGCATAGGACAGTTCCAGCTTCTCCAGGTCGAAGACGCTTCCACCCATGCGCAGTGCGGTGGCGATCACGTCGATGCGCTTCTCGACGCCGTCGAAGCCGGCGCACTGGGCGCCCAGCAGCCGTCCGTCATCCGGGGAGAAGAGGACCTTGAGGTGCATCGGGGAGGTGCCGGGGTAGTAGCCGGCGTGGCCGGTGGGGTGGACGTGCACCATCGAGAAGTCGATCCCCGCCGCTTGCAGCTGGCGGCTGTTGGCGCCGGTGGCCGCCACGGTCATGGTGAAGAGCTTGACCACAGAGGTTCCCTGTGTGGAGTCATAGCTGGTCTCGCGTCCGCAGATGTTCTCGGCGGCGACGCGTCCCTGTCGGTTGGCGGGGCCGGCCAGCGGCACCAGGTGGTGTCCGGGCAGCACGGTGTGTGGGCTCTCCACCACGTCCCCGGCGGCCCAGATGTGCTCGATGGTGGTGCGCTGATGGTTGTCGACCTTCACGCCACCGCGTGCCCCGAGCTCGACGCCGGCCGCAACGGCCAGCTCGGTCAGCGGGCGTACCCCGATGGCCAGCACCACGAGGTCCGCGGTGATCCGGCTGCCGTCGTCCAGGGTGGCGGTGATGGCGGGCCCGTCGGCATCGAAGGCGGTGGCGGCTGTGCCCAGGTGGAGCTTGATGCCGTGGCTGCGCATGGTGCGCTCGGCGTCGGCGGCGATCTCGCGGTCGACGGGCGGCAGGATCTGCGGTGCCATCTCCACCACGTGCACGTCGGATCCGCGCTCGCGCAGGTTCTCCGCGGCCTCAAGTCCGATGAAGCCGGCTCCCACGACCAGGGCCCGCAACCCGTGGGGGGAGGTCAGGGCCTTGTCGGCGCGCTGCTTGATCTGGTCCATGTCGCTGAGGCTGCGCAGTACGTGAATGCCGGGCAGGTCCACCCCGGGGATCGGCGGGATGATGGCGCTGGCCCCCACGCACAGTGCCAGTTCGTCGTAGTGCTCGATGAATTCGCGGCCGGAGTCCAGGTCACGCACGGTGACATTGCGGGAGCCGGCATCCACGTCGATCACTTCGTGGCGCAGCCGCACGTCGAGGTTGAGGCTCTGCGCCAGGCTCTGGGGGGTCTGCAGCACCAGCCGGTCCCGGTCCTTGATCACCTCGCCGACGTGGTAGGGCAGGCCACAGTTGGCGAAGGAGACGTGGTGTCCACGTTCCAGGACGAGGATCTCGGCATCCTCGTCGAGCCTGCGGACTCGGGCGGCCAGGGACATTCCGGCGGCGACGCCACCGACGACGACCAGTTTCATGGGTTTTCCTTCCGGGGTGGGGACGCCACCAATATACCCCAAGGGGTATTGAGTGAGTCGAGTGGAAGGTGTGCAGAATAGGCACATGAGCGATGAGTTGCCGACGATCGGCCGCGACGAGCTGTCCGACGATGCCGTCATCCTGGACGTCCGTGCGGATGACCAGTGGTCCGCGGGTCATGCTCCGGGGGCGGTGCACATTCCCTTCGAACGGCTGCAGGCCCGACTGATCGACCTGCCGACGACACCGGGGCCGCTGCCGGTCACCTGTGGAGGGGGAACCAAGGCCGGCCGCGCGGTCGCGATCCTGCGCGAGAACGGCGTCGATGCCGTCGAGATCAAGGGCGGGATGCGCGGATGGAAGGCCGACGGGCGCCCGCTGGTCTCCTGACCCGGGCGGGAAGTCTGGAGCCTCTGACAGGATTCGAACCCGCGACATCCTCTTTACAAGAGAGGCGCTCTACCGACTGAGCTACAGAGGCACTGTCGGCGCCCGGGCAACGGGCGGGCCGACTGGTCAATTGTGCCGGGGGAGGGTGGCTTCGACAAGCTCAGCCGGCCGAGCGGTCACATCCGGTCCGGCGGAGCGGTCGAAACCGTCTCTCTCCAGTACGTCACACGCCCGGGGCAGCCAGGAAGGCAATCCCGTCGCCGGACAGGGTGACCTGCTCCCCTGCGACGAGGAAAGCGGACTGGCCCTTGGTCAGCTCCGTTCCCTCCGTGTCGCGCACGGTGCCCTCGATCACCAGCAGGATGCGGCCGCTCTGGGTGGAGGGCAGCTCGACCTCGACGCCGTCACCGGGACTCACCTGCCACAGCGCGAATTCCGGCGCCGGGGTGGGGAAGCGCAGCAGGCCGGGAGCAATTTCCACACCCCGCACCAGCTCGACGGGGGCGGCATCGAAGTCCACGACGCGCACCAGCTCGTCGACGTCGATGTGCTTGGGGGTCAGGCCGCCGCGCAGCACATTGTCCGAATTGGCCATGATCTCGATGCCAGCGCCCTTGAGGTAGGCGTGCAGGTTCCCGGCGGGCAGGAAGACGCCCTCGCCCGGCTGCATGGTGAAGCGGTTCATCATCAGGGCGGCCAGGATGGAAGGGTCGCCCGGGTAGTACTCGTCGAGCATCACGGCGGTACGGCAGAAGTCGCCGACGGGGCCCTCCGCGTCGGCATGGGGGACGCAGGTGGCGACGGTCTGGTTGACCAGGTCACGACGTTCATCACTCTGGCCCAGGGCGTCCAGGAAGACCTCCGCCAGACCGGCCGAGCCCTCGCGCAGGCGCAGTGGGGCAACCATCTGGTCCAGTGCCGGGATCTCCAAGGCCTCGAAGAGCTCGGCGGTCTGCTTCGGGTCGCGGAAGCCGCACAGGGCGTCGAAGGGAGTCAGGGCGAGCATCAGCTCGGGCTTGGGCCAGGAGTCCTTGTAGGTGCGCTTGGGATCGTCGAGGGGGATCCCGGCGGCATTCTCGCGTGCGAATCCGGCCTCGGCCTGCTCCCGTGACGGATGGGCCTGCAGTGATAGCGGCCGGTTGGCTGCCAGCACCTTCAACAGGTAGGGCAGCTGGTTGCCGAAGCGCTCGATGCTCGCTCCGCCGATGATGCCGGGTTCGCGTTCGAGGCGCACAACGAGGCTCTCGCCGTCTACGACGGAGGGGGCGCTGGCATGCGCTCCCAGCCAGTACTCGGCCTGTGGCTGGTCGGTCTGCTCGACCCCCAGGATGCGAGGGATGTCGGTGGTTGACCCCCACGCGTAGTTCTGGATGGCTCCCGACATCGGCTGCATCGTGTCGCCCTTCGTAGTTGTGTGCGTGCTCTGCCAAGTCTGGCAGGTGGGGGCTCACCCGTGCGACGCGAGGCCTGAAGTCATGCTGAGTACGGCCTAGAATCGAGGCCATGTCCGATGCCACACAACCACTGCGCCCGCTGGACCTCGACGAGCGGAGTCTTGAGATCCTCGACTTCGAGCGTGGCTGGAAGGGATCCCGCGCAGCGAGGGAGCAGGAGATTCGTGAGCGCTTCGGGATGTCCACCCCGCGGTACCACCAGGTCCTGAACCAGCTCCTGGACGATCCCGCGGCACTCGCCCACGATCCGCTGTTGGTGAAGCGTCTCCGGCGTCTGCGGGAGCGTCGCCAAGAGGCCCGATCCGCCACGCGGCTGCCGCGTTGAGCCGCGTTACGCTCCCCGCGGATTTCGTTGTGGTGATGGATCGGCGCGGCTAGCGTCATGCGCATCACTCCGGGGTCAGCCCGGTGCAGACGAATGGGAGACCACATGGGTATCGCAGACAAGTTCGAGAACGCCAAGGACCAGGTCGTCGGCAAGGTGAAGGAAGCCGCTGGCGACGCCACCAACGACGAGAAGCTCCAGACCGAGGGCGCTGCCCAGAAGTTCGACGGTCAGGTTGGCGAGAAGGTTGAGCAGGGCAAGGACAAGCTCAATGACGTCGTCGACGACCTCAAGAACTGAGTCGTCTGACAGCTCTCCGGGCCCGTTCCGCATCACTGCGGAGCGGGCCCTGGTGCATTCCGGGGCTGGCGCTCCGGGTGGTATCCGCCATCAGCGAGGTCTGCCTGGCATTCGAAGAAGTTCGCGCTGGCCGGGTTCCCGTGCCTCACTGCCGACCATGCCGCACACGCGGCGTAGAGCGGAAGGAAGGGCAGGCCGGCGCACAGGGTCCACTGCCAGGAATGGCTCTCCTCGTCCGCGCGGCCCCCGACGGATGCGCGCCCATCCTGCCGCCTCCTCGGCTCTGCGTTTGCTGTTTGCACTCGCTTGGGGAGAGTGCTAAACATGATGTTGGCACTCGGCTTGCTCGAGTGCCAGCGAGTTGGACGATGAGGGGCCGGTCCCCGTCCGTCGCGGGCATCGCACCAGCCGCACCCCTATGACACTGACAACCGTGGGGCGAGAGCCCCTGACGCGGGAGGACTCCCGAAAGACCATGGCAAAGCTGATTGAGTTCAACATCGAGGCCCGCCGCGGGCTCGAGCGGGGCATGAACACCCTCGCCGACGCGGTCAAGGTCACCCTCGGCCCGAAGGGCCGTAATGTCGTCCTGGAGAAGAAGTGGGGCGCCCCCACCATCACCAACGACGGTGTCTCCATCGCCAAGGAGATCGAGCTCGAGGATCCCTTCGAGAAGATCGGCGCGGAGCTCGTCAAGGAGGTCGCCAAGAAGACCGACGACGTCGCTGGCGACGGCACCACCACCGCCACCGTGCTGGCCCAGGCGATGGTCCGTGAGGGCCTGCGCAATGTCACTGCCGGTGCCAACCCGATGAGCCTGAAGAAGGGCATCGAGGCAGCCGTCAAGGCCATCAGCGAAGAGCTCGGCACGATGGCCATCGACATCGAGACCAAGGAGCAGATCGCCGCCACCGCATCGATCTCCGCCGCTGATCCGATCGTCGGCGAGATCATCGCCGAGGCGATGGACAAGGTCGGCAAGGAAGGTGTCATCACCGTCGAGGAGTCGAACACCTTCGGGCTCGACCTCGAGCTGACCGAGGGCATGCGCTTCGACAAGGGCTACATCAGCCCCTACTTCGTCACCGACACCGAGGCGATGGTTGCGGAGCTGGAGAATCCCTACATCCTCCTGGTCGACGGAAAGGTCTCCTCGCTGAAGGAGCTGCTGCCGGTCCTGGAGAAGGTCATGCAGTCCAGCCGTCCGCTGCTGGTCATCGCCGAGGACACCGACGGCGAGGCCCTCGCCGGCCTGATCGTCAACAAGATCCGCGGCACCTTCAAGTCCGTGGCCGTCAAGGCCCCCGGCTTCGGTGACCGCCGCAAGGCCATGCTGGCCGACATCGCCATCCTCACCGGTGGCACCGTCATCAGCCAGGAGGTCGGCCTCTCGCTGGAGACCGCCACCCTGGAGCTGCTGGGCCAGGCGCGCAGCGTCCGCATCACCAAGGACGAGACCATCATCGTCGACGGTGCCGGCGATGCCGACCAGATCGCCGGTCGCGTCTCGCAGATCCGCAAGGAGATCGAGAACTCGGACTCCGACTACGACCGCGAGAAGCTGCAGGAGCGCCTCGCCAAGCTGGCCGGCGGCGTTGCCGTCATCAAGGTCGGCGCGGCCACCGAGGTGGAGCTCAAGGAGCGCAAGCACCGCATCGAGGACGCCGTCCGCAATGCCAAGGCTGCGGTCGAGGAGGGCATCGTCCCCGGCGGTGGCGTGGCGCTGATCCAGGCCGCCAAGAATGTGGACCTCTCCGCCCTCGAGGGCGACGAGGCCACCGGCGCCCAGATCGTGCTGCAGGCAGCCCAGGCCCCGCTGCGCCAGATCGCCCTCAATGCAGGTCTGGAGGGTGGCGTCATCGCGGAGAAGGTTGCCAACCTCCCCGTCGGTGAGGGCCTGAACGCCGCCACCGGTGAGTACGTGAAGATGGTCGAGTCGGGCATCATCGACCCGGCCAAGGTGACCCGCTCTGCCCTGCAGAACGCGTCCAGCATCGCGGCCCTCTTCCTGACCACGGAGGCCGTCATCGCCGACAAGCCGGAGAAGGCTCCCGCCATGCCCGGCGGCGCCGACGGCGGCATGGGTGGCATGGACTTCTGATCCACGCACCACAACCCCTGGCTCGGCCTGATCACGATCGCTGAGCCCCTCGAAGGGACACGAGGGCGGTTCCCCACTCGGGGAGCCGCCCTCGTGGCATTCCCGCGCGACGCCGGCATGGCACGATGAATCCATGCCCGGACTGTTGGAGATCATCTGCCTGCACGACGCCGACGCGCGGCGCGCCGAGGAGGGCGGTGCCGATCGCGTCGAACTGCTCGGCACGCTCGACGACGGCGGCATGTCCCCCGAACCGGCCATGGTGGAGAAGGTCCGTACGGCCACCAGCCTGGCCGTGCGGCCCATGGTGCGGTTGCGGGCTGGCTTCGGCACCGACGGAGGAGAGTTCGTCCGGCTCCAGGGCCTGGTGAATGCCTACCGCGACGCGGGGGCTGACGGTGTCGTCTTCGGCTTCCTCAACGGATACGACGAGGTCGACGCCGAGGTGTGTGCCGCCCTGGCCGCCACCGCGGACTGCCCGTGGACCTTCCATCGCGCCATCGACCAGGTGCTGGACCTGGACAAGGCATGGCGCCTGGTGCCCCGCCTTCCCCGTGTCGACCAGGTGCTCACGGCCGGGAGCGCCCGCGGGGTCGAGTTCGGCCTGGATGACCTGGTGGCTCGCTGCCGGGCCGACGCACAGGTCGCTGCACTGGTGATGGCCGGCGGCGGGCTACACGCCGAGCACGTGCCGTGGCTGGCCCGCGCCGGCGTGCGCGCCTTCCACATCGGCCGAGCGGCGCGCCCACTGGGCCAGTACAAGGCCTATGTGGACGCGCCGCTGGTGCGCACCTGGCGCGAACTCATCGACGACGAGGTCAGCCGAGCAGCCTGAATCCCGCCAGCGAGGTCCCGGACAGCCGAGCCGCCAAGGGGCGCCCACCACGCGAGATGGGGTAGGTCACCAGCCGGGTGCCGGACTGGTAGCAGACATCCTCGATCCCGTCGCCGGTGGTGTCTCCGCAGCCGCTCATCAGAGACGGGCTCCAGTTGCCGGCAACCTGGGTGCCACGGTTCAGGGTCGCTCCCGCCGATGTGTAGGCGTACAGCCTGCCGTCCCCTCGCAGGGCGAGGACATCGGCCTTCAGGTCAGTGTTGACCCCCAGGGCGCCCATGATCCTCGACATCCCGCCCCAACCCGTGCCCAGGCTTGCGGCTTTCACCGGGTTCCCGGTGGCGGGCAGTGCATAGCGGACCAGGCTCCCGTCGGCGCGGCGTGCCAGCAGATCCGGCGTCCCATTGGCATCGAAGTCCCCGACGGCCGTCACGGAGGTCAGTCCTGCCCATCCGGTTCCCAGATGGCGCGAATAGCTCAGGGTGCCGTCGCCATTTCCCCGCCACAGGTGCAGGCTGCCATCGGTTCGACGGGCAACAAGGTCTTGACGGCCGTCCTTGGTGACATCGCCGACCACCCCGATCCAGTTGGTCTGTCCCCAGCCGCGGCCCAATGGCTGGGGGGCCGCCATCCGGCCCTCGCCCAGACCCTGCACGAGGTAGAGGGTCTCCTGCTTGATCGCGATCAGGTCGGTGCGGCCGTCACCTGTGAAGTCGCCACGGCGCGGTGACCTCACGTCGGGAGCCGGCTGGGTGGTCGCGCGCTTGTTCCAGATGATCCGGGAGGCGCCCTCGATGGTGGCAATCTGGGTGCTCATGCCCGCCGACGAGGAGTGGGTCAGGGCCGCGACGCTGTAGGGCACCGGCGTCTTGTGGCTGTACCCGATGCTGTTGACGTGCCAGCCGTCGCTGCGCGGAAGCCAACCGTTCTTGACGGCGATGTCGTCGCCGGGCCCCGAGGTCACGCCCCAGTCCTGGTCCGAGGCGACGCTGCGCATCAGGGACAGGCCATAGGCGCGATTGGTGTTGTTGATCACCGGGTTGGCACGGGAGAAGTGGTCCATCAGCACCACCTGGTCCGGGGCGCTGGTGACGGTCAGCCCCCAGTAGCCCGCGTAACCCGGCGTGGTCTGGCGCAGCCCCATCTTGCCGAGGACGGCTCCGACGGCCGGTCCGCGGCCCACATGGTTCCACAGCCTGGTCGTCGCGGCATTGTCGCTGTAGCGGATCATCGGCACCATCTGGGACTTCTCCCAGCTGCTCAGTGCCCGTCCCTCGCGCTGCGCCTTGTCCATCACGGTGGCCATCACCGCCACCTTGACGATGCTGGCCGTCACATTGGTGGCGGAGCCCTTGACGTGGCTGTAGATCGTGCTACTGCCCATTGAACGGTAGGCGAGCGCGACCGAACCGGACCGGCTCGCCGTGTAGGAGGACAGCTGGCTGGCGTAGGGGAAGGCCTCGACCTTGCCGTAGCCAGCCGGGTCATTGGCGGCAGCGGCCGCGGTGACCACATTGTCGGCGGCGGCGCGCACGACGGCATCGGTGTCGAAGGTCACGTCGACCTGCAGCGTCGCGTCGACCGACTGTGCCGCGGTCATCCCGGCGGCTGCGACCTTGGTTCCGTCGCCCAGCTGGCCGGCGGTGGTGCGCACGGTCACCGGCTCGCAGCGCAGGCCCTTGGTCTTCACGGCGCGCTTCTCCAGCGCCGCGGCGCGGCGGGCGGCGCCCGAGCGGGCCACCACGCGGATGGCGGAGGCATTGCTCACGGTGACGGGACCCTTGCCGGCCACCCGGACCCCACCGGGGCCGTCCAGGCGTCCGGTGACCTCGAGGGGAACCTCGCCGAGCTGGTCACAGACCACCGTCGTGGTCCTGGGAGTGGCCGGGTCCGGCGCGGCCTGTGTGGGTGCCGCGACGCCTCCGGCGAGGCCGAGCGCCCCGGCCGTGACGAGCACGGTGATCTGTCGAACGGGATGGGAGGGAGAGGGCATCATTGCTCCTGAGATGACGGGGTCGATGGCCGATGGACTCTTTTCGCATCCTAACCAGCGTCGTTCAGTCGAGTTCCGCAGGGAGTGAGTGCTCGTGCAGCACGACCATCGACGTGACGGCACGGGTGAGGCAGACGTAGAGCCGACGCAGGCCGGTGACCCGGTCTGCCTCCTGCGCCACCAGGGCAGCCGGTTCCAGCAGCAGGACGTGGTCGAACTCCAGACCCTTGGCCAGGCCAGCAGGCACCAGGTCCAGCCGGGTGCCGTCGGTCTGGGCACCCATCCGGTTGGCGGGGATGCCGGCGGACTCCAGGGCGAGGGCGACCTCCTCCACGTCGGCATCCGCGACGATGAGGCCCACGGTGCCCTCTCGTTCCAGCAGGCGCTTCGCCTCGTCAGCGGTGCGGGTCAGCAGGGCGTCGACGGCCGTGATGCGCAACTCGCCGCGATTGTGGCGGATCGAGGTGGGGGTGGCCAGCTGGGGTGCGATCGAGGGCAGCAGACGCGCGGCGTAGTCGATCACCTCACCCGGCACCCGGAAGCCCTCGGTCAGCTCTCGCACCTCGGCCTCGGGATGCCCGATGTGGGCCAGCGAGTCACTCCAGGAGCGTGAGGCCCACGGTGTGGTGGCCTGTGCCAGATCCCCCAGCAGGGTTACCGAACCAGTGGTGGCGCGACGCCCGGCGGCACGCAACTGCATGGCCGACAGGTCCTGTGCCTCGTCGATGATCACGTGCCCGAGGCTGGGGGTGCGGGTCAGCAGGTCAGCCACCTCGTCGGCCAGCACGATCTCGGCCGCCGTCCACCGGTGGGAACCGGGGGACTTCGTCGGCTTCGGTGCCAGCACCAGGCCCTGCTCCTCCTCGCTGAGGACTCCGTCCGCGCAGGAGGTCAGGAAGTCGGCGTCGGTGAGCAGCCGGTGCAGGAGCTTCGGCGTGGTCAGGGCGGGCCAGCACTCGTTCGTCATGGCCTTGACGTCCTTGCTGCGGGCCACCTCGTTCTGCACCCGGTCATCGGTCGTGGCGCCGGAGACCTCCATTCGCAGCAGCACCCGGTGGGCCAGCCGCTGCGGCACCATCTCGCGGCCGGCCAGGTAGCGCACGCCACGGCCACGCAGGCTGGTGACGGCGTCGCCGAGGCAGTGGGCGCTGATCCGCCACACCCGGGTGCCCATCGGCACCTCCAGCACGCGGCCCGGCACGCTGACGTGCCCCCAGACGGCGCGGGACAGGACCTCCGCCATCCGGGCATCGCCCAGCAGCACGGCCCGGGCAGGCTCGTCAACGGCCTTGGGGGTCAGCCCGGTGGCGGCGCGGGTCAGGCTCTCGATGGTCTCCTGCGTCGCGTCGATCTCGCCCAGCGCCGGCAGCACGTCACCGATGTAGCCCAGGAAGTTGTCATTCGGTCCGATCACCAGCACGCCCTGGCGGCTCAACGTCTCCCGGAAGGCGTACAGCAGATAGGCGGCGCGGTGCAGGCCCACCGCGGTCTTCCCGGTGCCCGGAGCCCCCTGGATGGCCAAGGAGGTGGCCAGGTCCGCACGGACCAGGACATCCTGGTCGGGCTGGATGGTGGCGACGATGTCCCGCATCGGGCCGGTGCGGGGGCGTTCGATCTCGGCCTCCAGCAATGCGGACACGCCCTCGGAGAGCTCCGTCGGATCGGCCAGTTGCTCGTCCTCGTAGGCCGTCATCTCCCCGTGCTGGAAACCGAAGCGACGCCGCAGGGAACACATCATCGGCTGACCGGCCCGCGCCCGGTAGAAGGGCAGGCTCATCGGGGCGCGCCAGTCGATCACCAGGGGATCGCCGCCCACCTCGCCGCTGACATGTCGACGTCCGATGTGGGCCACCTCGTCGAACTCGGCACCCAGCGACGTGGCGTAGTCGAGCCGCCCGAAGAACAGCGGGGTCTCGGGGTCCTTCTCCAGGCTCTCCATGCGGCGGTAGAGCATCTGGCGCAGGTAGGCGGTGCTGACGGAATCCCCACCGATACCCTGGGTCCAGTCGGCCGACTGTTCCCGCATGCGCTCCAGTGCTTCGTGGGCGGCGGCCAGGTGCGCGCGTTCGGCGTCGAGGACGTCACGGGTGGGTTCGGGCATTGCAAGGCTCCTGCGAAGGCGGTGCTGCCGGCCCGACGGCTTGGTCCCGGCGGGCGGTCCGCGGCATCCGGGTGGACGGCGAACGCTGGAAGGGGCAGACGGGTGAGACTACCGCACCCCTAGGCTGGACGCATGACCATCACACGACGGCGAGCGCTGGGACTAGGTGCGGCAGGCGCCGCGGTCGGCGGCGCCGGCGTGGCGACGGGGGTCTGGACGCGGAAACTGCCGGGGCGCACGCGTGTCGGCTACTGGCTCGGGTTGGGTGGTGATCCCGAGCCGATGCCCACGGATCCGGCCGGGGCGGTGCGACAGGCCACCTTCAGCAGCGACGCGCGCCCCGGCGTCTTGGAGAAGTGGGCACTGGCGCTGCCACCCGGCGTGGAGGCGGAGGGCTTGCCCGTGGTGATCGTGCTGCACGGTTGGGGCGACGACCACCGCTTCTGCTTTGACGAGCTGGGCCTGCACCACTACCAGGCCCGGCTGGTGGCCGAGGGCTGCCAGCCCTTCGCCCTGGTCAGCCTGGATGGGGATCATTCCTACTGGCACAGGCGTGCCGACGGGGTGGACTGGGCACGTCTGGTCTCCGAGGGACTGGTGCAGGAGTTGGCCAAGCTGGGTCTGGACATCTCCAGACTGGGGTTGATCGGATGGTCCATGGGCGGCTATGGGGCCCTGCGGCTGGCCGCGGAGGAACTGCACGGCAAGGTGCGGGCGGTCGCGTCCATGTCGACTGCCATCTATCCGGACTGGGAGCACTGTCCGCAGGGCGACGCCTTCGACAGCCCGGCCGACTTCGAGGCCAATGGCCTGGTCAACCGTCTCGACCGTCTCGACGGCCTGCCGATCCACCTGTCATGTGGGGTGAACGACTTCTACATCGACATGTCGAAGAGGATGGCCGAGGAGCTGTCTCCGGCTCCCCAGACCATGTGGCGGCGGGGCGACCACTCCGCCAACTTCTGGCGGCGCAGCGCGCCCGTCCAGCTCCGCTTCCTGGCCGACCACCTCTGAGCCTCCCTCCTCGTTCCCCGAGCCTGTCGAGGGGACCCGCGCGCTCCGTAGAGTGGGGCACATGGCCATGACTCGCAGGCAACTGTTCGGACTCACCGCCGGCGCCGCTGCCTTCGGGGGAGCTGGGGTGGGCGTCGGCGTCTGGGCCCGGGTGCTGCCGGGCCGACAGCGCATCGGGGAGACGATCGGGCTGGATGGTGTGCCGGTGCCGATGCCCACCGACGAGCCCAGCGCGGTCACCTACGGCAATTTCCGCTCACCGCACCGGCCGGGTGTCGACGAGGCGTGGGCGCTGAGCGTGCCGGCGGGCATCCCGGCGAAGGGCCTGCCAGTGATCATCGTGCTGCACGGCTACGGGGACAGTCACGCCGTGCCCTTCACCCGCGTCGGCTACCAGAACTTCCAGACCCGCTGCGTCGCAGAGGGTGCCCAGCCCTTCGCCCTGGCCAGCCTCGATGGCGAGCACTCCTACTGGCACAAGCGTGCCGACGGGGTGGACTGGGCCCGGCTGGTCTCCGACGGCCTGGTGGGGGAGCTGGACAAGCTGGGACTGGACACCTCCAGCCTGGGGTTGATGGGCTGGTCGATGGGTGGCTATGGCTGTCTGCGGCTGGCGGCAGACGAACTGCACGGCCGGGTGAAGGCCGTGGCCTCCGTCGCCACCGCCACCTACGAGAAGTACGAGGACTGTCCGCACCCGGATGCCTTCGACTCGAAGGCAGACCACGACGCCAACACCCTCAACACCCGGATCGGCCAGCTGCAGGGGCTGCCATTGCACCTGGCCTGCGGCGTCAATGACTTCTACTACGAACGCAACCAGTGGTTGGCCGAGCAACTGCACCCCGAGCAGACACTGTTCGTGAAGGGAGCGCACGACTTCGACTTCTGGCGGCGTGCGGCCTCGGTCCAGATGCGTTTCGTGGCCGACCGCCTCTGAGTCAGGTGGCCCGGTAGCCGATCTCCACCCGACGGTTGCGCGCCCGGCTCGCCTCGTCACGGTTCTCCACCAGCGGCTGGTCCTCGCCCCGGCCCGCCACGCGGACGTCGTGCCGGTCCAGGGCCGTGCCGAGCGCGGTGCGCACGGCTTCCGCTCGCTGGCGTGACAGGACTGTGCCGTGTTCGGCGCTGCCCAGGTCATCGGTGTGGCCGGTGATGGTGATCTTGCCCGGTGATGCGCTCGCCAGGGCGCGGGCGATCTCGGACAGCCGGGTGTGGGCCTGCGGGCGGATCTTTGCCGAGTCCTTCGCGAAAGCGACATTGGCATCGATCCGCACGTCGATCCGACTTGGGGCGACGGCGCTCCTGGCCACCCCGGCCAGGTCCTGGGTGACGGGCGTCATCGGGAAGGATCGCTCGGCCAGAGGAACGGTGCGGTACTCATCGGGCGCCGGCAGGGGCGTTGGGGCGATGGTCTCGGCGTGTGCGATGGCGGGCCAGGTCACCGCCAGACCCAGGGCAACGGCCAGAACGCGTACGAGGTCACTGCAGCGGGACATTGCCGAACCCTCCGAACTGCTGGGCCTGCACCATCAAGTGGTCGCGGTCCCCGGCTGGGACGGCGAACAGGCAACTGATCCATCGCACGTCGCCCCGCTTCCAGACGTGGTCATTGGACCGGGTGCAGGCGTCGACGCCGTCGATCCGGGCGGGGAGGTGCACCACCTGGGCGGCGGGGTCCACCAGCTTGAACCCGCTGTCGAACGCGAAGTTGGGGTCGGTGGTGTCGTTGACGGTGTTCAGCAGGTTCCACCCATCGCCGATCTGTGCGCCGCCAGCCGGAACCTCGACGGCGGTCAGGCGGGCGGTGAGCAGCACCGCCTTGCCCTCCCTGCGCAGTGGGTACATGTCCAGGGTGAAGGTGATCCCGTCGTGGGCCGCCTTGCGGGTGGCGACGGGGGCCTCGGTGGGCAGTGGCAGCGATGACGGCGTCTTCTGTGCGGCGGCAGTGGCAGCCGCCTCGGATGCCGGCGTGGGCAGGGACCCAGGTGTGGGCGGGGTGGTCCCGGAACAGGCGGCGAGCAGGAAGGTGGCGGTGGCCACGAGGATGACAGGAGGTCTCATGGCACGAGCCAAGCCGCACGACGACTCCTGGACGAGCGTCCAAGGGGCAAAGGGTGTTGTCCTGGTGTTGTCCGAGTGTTGTCCGCGCATGATTGGATCTCGTCATGGTCAAAGACCCGCTCCCCGAACCCGCCCACCGGGGCCGCAAGAACCGCCGCGGCGCCCGCGTGCTGGTGCGCTGCCACGGCCGAGTCCTGCTGATGAGCGATTCGGACCCGGGGGTCCCCGGATCCTCCTGGTGGGTGCTTCCCGGAGGCGGGATCGACGAGGGGGAGAGCCCGCGCGAGGCCGCAGCCAGGGAACTCGCGGAGGAGACCGGCCACCATGTGGTGCCGCAGGCTCTGACCGGGCCCATCGCCCACCGCGTCGTGACCCACGGCTATTCGGATCGGATCCTCGTCCAGGACGAGGACTTCTTCCTGCTCGACGTCGAGCAGGAATTCGACGTGGACACCTCCGCCTTCACCGCCACCGAGCGGACGCGGATGGGGCGCTGGGGATGGTTCTCGCAGCAGCAGATGTCCTCGATGGAGCTCTGGCCCCTCCAGGCCCGCGAACTCGCGGCCTGGAGGGGCCAGCCGTGCCGGGAACTGGGCACCATGGAGGAGTCCACGGTCCCGGTGACGGCTACTCCATGGTGACGTGGAGTTCCACGTGTCGGCCCCTGCCGGGAACATGACGATGCCTCGTTCCACTGGGCGGGAACGAGGCATCTACGGGGTGATGCGGAGGGGTCTCAGCCCTCCATGCGGCCCTCTGCGGCCTCGCTCAGGGAGACGCCCTCGTCGGTCAGGGTGTGGTGGAGCGCGCCGGCGATGACGGCGCCGATGATCGGCGCAACCCAGAACATCCAGACCTGGCTCAGGGCCCAGCCACCCTGGAAGACGGCGGCGGCCAGCGAACGGGCCGGGTTCACCGAGGTGTTGGTGACGGGGATGGAGATCAGGTGGATCAGGGTCAGGCCCAGGCCGATGGCGATCGGGGCGAAGCCCTGCGGGGCGCGGTCATCGATGGAGCCCAGGATGATGAACAGGAAGATCGCGGTCAGGACGACCTCGATCAGGAAGCAGGCCAGCAGCGAGTACCCGGCGGGGCTGTGCGTACCGAAGCCATTGGAGGCGAAGCCCGACGCCCTGGCGTCGAAGCCGTCCTTGCCGGAGGCGACGGCGAACAGGATGCCAGCGCCCACGATGCCACCGATCACCTGGGTGATGATGTAGGGCAGCACGGCCTTGGCCTCGACGCGCCTGGCGACGAACAGGCCCAGGGTGACGGCCGGGTTGAAGTGGCCACCGGACAGGTGACCGAAGGCGTAGGCCGCGGTCATCACGGTGAGGCCGAAGGCCAGCGCGACACCGACGAAACCGATGCCCATGTTGACGGGGGTGGGATCGGTGCTCAGGACTTGGCGGCCAGCACGGCCGAGCCGCAGCCACCGAGGACGAGCCACAGGGTGCCGAGGAATTCGGCGACGAGACGGGACTTCATGGAAACGTGCATTACTACTACTCCTTGATGGTCCACCAAGCGGTGGGCCGGACGGAACTGGTTGCCCGCGGAGCATCATTGACCCGAAATTCTTGATGGCAAGAAATCGAGCAGTCAACAATCGACCAGTCCTTCTCTGGTGAGCAGCAGAGAACAAGCGGCGCGTGGCCAAACACCGGGTGAATCCTCGCTCGAGGCCGCAGCCGTGGGTGCCCGTCAGCCCAGATCGTCGAGGTCCTCGGCGTCGACAATCCGGTAGGCGTAACCCTGTTCTGCCAGGAAGCGCTGGCGGTGCTGGGCGAAGTCCGCGTCGGGTGTGTCTCGCGCGACGACGGCATAGAAGCGGGCCGTCACGCCGTCCTTCGGGCGCAGCAGGCGGCCCAGGCGCTGTGCCTCCTCCTGCCGGGAACCGAAGGCGCCGGAGACCTGGATCGCCACCTGTGCGGTCGGCAGGTCGATGGAGAAGTTGGCCACCTTGCTCACGACGATCAGGTCGACCTCCCCGGACCGGAATCGGTCGCAGATCTCGCCGCGCCGCTTGTTCGTCGTGGAACCCGTGATCAGCTCCGCGTCCAGTTCCCGGGCAATCTCCTCCAGCTGGTCCACGTACTGCCCGATCACCAGCGTCGGCTGGCCCCGGTGTCGCGAGACGAGGTCCAGCACGGTCCGGGTCTTGCTCTCGCTGGTGGCGGCCAGCCGGTAGCGCACGTCGGGTTCCGCGGTGGCGACGGCCATGCGCTCGGAATCGTCCAGCGTGACCCGCACCTCCACGCAGTCGGCGGGCGCGATCCAGCCCTGCGCCTCGATGTCCTTCCATGGTGCGTCGTAACGCTTGGGCCCGATCAGGCTGAAGACGTCTCCCTCCCTCCCGTCCTCGCGGACGAGGGTGGCGGTCAGCCCGAGCCTGCGTCGGGCCTGCAGGTGGGCCGTCATCCGAAAGACCGGCGCGGGCAACAGGTGCACCTCGTCGTAGATCACCAGGCCCCAGTCGCGGGCGTCGAAGAGCTCGAGGTGGGGATGCACCCCGCCACGCTTGGTCGTGATCACCTGATAGGTGGCGATCGTCACCGGCCGGATCTCCTTGCGGCTGCCGGAGTACTCGCCGATTTCGTCGGGGGTCAGCGTGGTGCGGCGCAGCAGCTCGTCGCGCCACTGCCGCGCACTGACGGTGTTGGTCACCAAGATCAGGGTGGTGGCCTGCGCGAGGGCCATCGCATCGGCTCCGACGATGGTCTTGCCCGCACCGCAGGGGAGCACGACCACCCCGGAGCCGCCGTTCCAGAAGCTCTCGGCCGCCTGCCGCTGGTAGGGGCGCAGTTCCCACCCGTCCTCGACGAGGTCGATGGCGTGCTTCTCTCCGTCGACGTAGCCGGCCAGGTCCTCGGCCGGCCAGCCCAGCTTGAGCAGCACCTGCTTCAGGTTCCCGCGCTCCGACGGGTGCACGATGACGCTCTCGTCGTCGATCCGGGCCCCGACCAGGCCCTTGACCTTAGCCGAGCGCAGCACCTCCACCAGCACAGCATTGTCCGTGCTGATCATCACCAGGCCGTGGGTGGGGTGCTTCTCCAGTCGCAGCCGCCCGTAGCGGCCCATCGTCTCCGTGATGTCCACCAGAAGGGAGCTCGCGACGGGGTAGCGGGAGAAACGCATCAGGACGTCGACGACCTGCTCCGCGTCGTGTCCGGCGGCGCGCGCATTCCACAGGCCAAGGGGCGTGAGCCGATAGGTGTGCACATGCTCCGGGGCGCGCTCCAGCTCCGCGAAGGGGGCGATCTCGACGCGGCACGCATCCGCGTCGGGGTGGTCCACCTCCAGCAGCAGGGTGCGGTCGGACTGGACGATCAGGGGGCCGGGGTTGTTCATCGCCTGCCAGTATCCCCCACTTCCCAAACCGGGGAAGACCCTGCCGGCCGGTACTCCCATGATGTTGGAAAACCCCTTGTGGGGGCGGGGAATCTGGTGAGAATCCAGGACTGACGCGCAGCGGTGAGGATGACGCAAAGGCACTGTGCCACTGGCGAGAGCGGGGAAGGCGCCCGAGCGGAGGAGTCCGAGTCCGAAAACCTGCCAACGCGAGGTACGGCAAGGACCCGAAGGAGCTGTTGGGCAAGGATGGATGGTTCACGACGGTGGTGGCCCCCGCCACCCAGCACGGCGCAGTTGATCACCGAGGTTTCGGAGTAGGTCACGGCACAGGCCGGGCCCGCTGCTTTGTGTGCAGTGGGCCCGGTGCCCTATCCTTGGCTTGTTGCCTGGCGAGGGAACCGGAGTATTCCGGGGCCGTGATCGACGTGGTGCTGAGCGAGAGCTCGTCTCCTCCCTCGTGGGCGTTTACGTGATCTGGACGTCCCAGAGACGAAGGTTGAGGAAGACCGCAATGGCCACCAATGAGCTGAAGATTTTCGCCGAGAAGCGCACCGAGTTCGGCAAGGGCGCTGCCCGTCGCATCCGTCGCGCTGACAAGGTGCCCGCCGTGCTGTACGGCCACGGCATGGAGCCCGAGCATCTGACGCTGCCCGGCCACGACATCCTGCTGGCCCTGCGCACCGCCAACGTGCTGCTGAGCCTGGACATCGCTGGCGAGAAGGAGCAGCTGTGCCTGCCCAAGCAGGTCCAGCGCGACCCGATCAAGGGCTTCATCGAGCACGTCGACCTGCTGCTGGTCAAGCGCGGCGAGAAGATCACCGTCGAGGTGCCCATCGTCCTGACCGGCGAGGCCGCCTCCGAGACCACCGTCAACCAGGACCTCACCGCACTGGCCCTCGAGGTTTCCGCCATGAACATCCCCACCGAGATCGAGGTCTCCATCGAGGGCCTGGAGGCCGGTGCGCAGATCAGCGTGGCCGACATCACCCTGCCCGAGGGCGCCACCTTCCACGGTGAGGCCGCCGAGACCCTGATCGTCGGCATCAATGCCGCCGAAGAGCTCGACGAGGGCGCCACCGAGGGCGACGAGACCGCGGGTGCCGAGGTTGCCGCCGCTGAGGGCGAGTCCGAGGGCGAGTGACCAGCTGGCTCGTGGTGGGGCTGGGAAATCCCGGCCCCACCTACTCCAACACCCGGCACAATGTCGGGTTCATGGTCGTCGACGAACTGGCCCGCCGTGCGCGGGCCAGTTGGTCGGCTCCTCGGCTGATGCGCGCCGAGGTCGTCGAGACACGGATCAGCTCCGCCGGGGTGGGCGCTCCGGGGCTGGATGCCCACAAGGTCGTGCTGGTCAAGCCGCGCACCTTCATGAACGAGTCCGGACAGGCCGTCGGCAAGCTCGCGGGATTCCACAAGGTGGCTCCCTCGAATGTCATCGCCATCCACGACGAACTTGATCTTGACTTCGGCCAGCTCCGGCTCAAGATCGGTGGTGGCGACAACGGTCACAACGGGCTGAAGAGCCTGCGCAAGCACCTGTCCACCGGGGACTTCCACCGGGTGCGTTTCGGCATCGGGCGTCCCCCGGGACGGCAGGCGGCCGCCGACTATGTGCTGGCCCCCATCCCCTCCAGCCTCAAGCTTGATCTTGAGATCGAGGTCGGCCGGGCCGCTGATGCCGTGGAGAAGCTGGTCCTGGACGGCCTCGAGGCCGCTCAGAACCGTTACAACTCCTGAGCCCGGACCGTCGGTCAGGCGGCGACGAGGCGGGCAATGACCCGCGGCGGGGGAGTGCGCAGACTGCCCAGCGTGGGCAGCACGGTGCAGGCCGTCGTCGCGACCCAGATCACCACGCCCACCCAGACCATGGTCTGCGCAGGGGCCGCTCCCAGGCTCTCGTCGAGTGCCAGTTCCGCGACCGCTGCCGGGCCATCATCAGCAGGGCGGACAGACCACCCGCCACCGAGATCGCCAGAGGGGCACCGAGCAGGAGCAGCAGGCCGGGCAGGTCATTGCCGGCGAGCTCCCGCCCTCCTCCATGGCCTCCAGCGTCGCCTGGAAGGACTGGCCCAGACACATCATCGAGAACAGCAGAGACATCGTGACCATCACGGGGGCCACCGTGCGTTCGAGACGGTCCATCTTGCCCAGCACCGTGTTGCGCGCCAGGTGCCATGTTCCGCTGCGGCCGGGCACCAGCTTGGTCCAGCCGCGCGTCAGTAGCCCCGTCGTGACCGGAGAGTCCTTGGCCATGAAGGTTGCCAACAGGGGATCAGGAAGAAGGTGGCCTGCATGACGCTCTGCAGGGCGAACTTCTCAGCGTCCATCGTGCGCACCGTGGGGGGTGGCCCAGAAGATCAGTCCCACCAGGGCAGCGATGACCAGGCACCAGATGACGCGTCCCACCATTCCCTTGCGCCTGCCCCTCTCTGCGGTGGACTGGCGCCGGCCAGACGCATGAACGCGACGCGGTCGCACCGGCGGGCCACCACCGGGTCGTGGGTGACCATCAGCACGCAATGGCCCGGGTCGCGGGCGACGCGCTGCTGTTCACCACCGGACAGGGTGATGGGCAGCTTGCTGGCTAGATCAGCGATGCCCATGGACTCCATCCGGTCCATGATCAGCTCTCGGTCCGGGCGCTTTCGGTCCAGCCGCCACGGCAGGGCGATGGTCTCGTAGGCGGACAGGGTGGCACCAGGTTGTACTGCTGGAAGACGAAGCCACTGACAAGCGGCGGTGCGATGTTGGGCGTGACGGCCATGGTCTTCTCCTCGTGCAGGGGTTGACCACGGCGCTACGCAGGCGGCTGGCGGGTCACATCCCGCCTGCGTCACCCATTGCGTCGGCCCTACCCGTGACCGCAGTCATGGGTGGGGCCGGAGGGGGAGCTGAGCGGGCAGGCTCACATCCAGTTCGCGGGGCCGGAGGAGCCGGCCCGGTACTCGTCCATCGGGACCTTGTTGTCCTGCCAGGCCTGCAGCACGGGGCTGATGATCCGCCAGCACTGCTCGGCAATGTCGCCTCGCACGCTGAGCAGCGGGTCACCGTCAAGGATGCCCTCCAGAATTTCGCCATAGGGCCGCACCGCGCTGCTGCCGAGTTCGGTGAACAGCACCGAGTCCTCAAGATCAAGGACGTCACCCTCGGCATTGGTGGTGATGCCCACGGCAATGTTCTCCGGCTTCATGCCGATGCTGATCACATTCGGGGCGGGCGTGTTCTTGAAGCCCTCCGGCAGGTGACCGACGGGCTTGAGGATCACGGTGATGCCATTGCGGGCATCACCCAGCGCCTTGCCGGAACGCAGGGTGATCGGGACATCGGCCCAACGGGAGGTCTTGACCCGCACCTTCAGTTCGGCGAGCGTCTCGGTCTTGTTCTCGGGGGTGACGCCCTCCTCATCGACGTAGTTGGGCACGTCACGCTGCCCGATCCGGCCAGCCGTGTAGCGGGCGCGCCGGGAATCGGCCACCGGATCGCCGCTCCACAGCTCGGTGGCGCGCAGCACATGCGCCATCAGGTCACGCAATTCCAGCTCGTCGACGCGGGCGGGCTCCTCCATCGCGAACATCGCCAGCACCAGCAGCAGGTGGCTCTGGATCATGTCCTTCATGGCGCCGGCCTTGTCGTAGTAGCCGGCCCGGCCCTCCAGGGCGAGGGTCTCGTCGGTCACGATCACCACGTGGTCGATGTTCTGCGCATTCCAGATGGGTTCGAACAGGCGGTTCGCGAAGCGCAGGCCCAGCAGGTTCAGGACGGTCGACTTGCCCAGGAAGTGGTCGACGCGGAAGATCTGCCGCTCCGGGACGATCCGGGTCAGCAGCTGGTTGAGCTCGTGGGCGGTCTCGGCGTCGGCGCCGAAGGGCTTCTCCAGGCCAAGGCGCAGCGTGGGCGGCACCTCCATCGTCGCCAGTGCCTCGCAGGCTCTCATGGTGATGGCTGGCGGCAGCGCGAAGTAGAGCACCGGATCACTGGGGCAGGAGTCCAGCAGGGCCCTCAGCTCGTCCGGATTGGTGACGTCGATCTTGATGTAGCGGGTGGTGGCCAGGATCTGGTCGATCCTGCCCTGGGGGCAGCCGCTCTCGGACAGCGCGGACTGCACCACCTCCTTCCACTTCTCGTCGCCCATCTCATCGAAGGCGGCGCCGACCAGGGTCAGGTCTGGCCGGGAATGCTGCTTCAGCAGGGTCCCGAGGCCGGGAAGCAGGAGGCGGTGGGTCAGGTCGCCCGAGGCGCCGAGAATGACAAGGCTTGCTGGATTGCTCACCCTCGAAACTGTAGGTCAGCCCGTCGGGCCCTGTCAGCGCACGCCCGATTCTCGCGCTGAGGGCCGAATCGGGCAGCGGCTTGGGTGGGCGGCTAGATTTGTCCGGTGACTCTGACCGGCCTGACCGACCTGCTTGCCTCCGATCCCGTCGTGGCACGGGCCATCGAACAGTCGACGGCCACGACCACTCTGGACCTGACCGCGCCTACTGCTGCGCGGGCTGCGCTGACCGCCACCCTCTCGCGTGGGCTCGGCCGGCCCGTCCTGCTGGTCACCTCCACCTACCGCGAGGCGGAGCAGCTGGTCGCGGAGCTGGGCAGCTGGACGGGCGCCGACGAGGTGGCCTACTACCCGGCCTGGGAGACCCTGCCGCACGAACGGCTCAGCCCCCGTTCCGACACCGTCGGCCGGCGTCTGGCGGTGCTGCGTCGGCTGGCCGGCAATGATCCGGCCGGTGTGCCGCGGATCGTGGTCGCTCCCGTGCGCTCTGTGCTCCAGCCGCAGGTCAAGGGCCTGGCCGAGCTCACCCCGGTGCGGATCGCAGTGGGGGAGGAGGTTGACATTGCGGAGCTGTCCGCCGCCTTGGTGGGCGCCGCATACCACCGAGTTGATCTTGTGGAGCGCCGCGGCGAGTTCGCGGTGCGTGGTGGCATCGTGGACATCTTCCCGCCGACCGAGGAACACCCGGTGCGGGTGGACTTCTTCGGTGACCAGGTGGAGGAGATCCGCCACTTCACCGTCGCGGACCAGCGCTCCATGCCCAGCACCCGCGATGAGGTGATCGCCTCCCCTTGCCGGGAACTGCTGCTCGACGAGACCGTGCGTTCCCGGGCGCGTGCCCTGGTTCCGGACCACCCGGAGCTGGTGGAGATGCTGGACAAGATTGCCGAGGGACATGCCGTCGAGGGCATGGAGGCGCTGACCCCGGCCCTGGTGGACGGACTGGAGCTGCTGTTGGACGTCCTGCCGACGGACACGGTGGTGCTGGTGAGTGATCCGGAGCTGGTGCGCACCCGCGCGCATGACCTGGTGCAGACCAGCCAGGAATTCCTGCACGCCTCCTGGGCGGCCGCGGCGGCGGGCGGCAAGGCGCCGATTGATCTTGGTGCGACGGCCTACTGGAGTCTGGCGGACGTGCGTGCCCATGCCTTGGAACGTGGCCAGTCCTGGTGGAGCCTGTCGAGCTTCAGCGCCGCCCCTGTCGACCAGGGGCCGGTCTTCGCCGACGACGGCCAGCGGGTTGATCTTGCCGGGCTGACGGTGACGGGTGTGGACAGTCGCAACCTGTCCTGGAAGGCCGCCGAGAATTGGAAGGGCGACACGGAGGGGGCAGTTGCCGAGATCGGGCAGGCCGTGGCATCGGGTGAGGCCGTCGTGCTCAGCGTCGAGGGCAAGGGGCTGGCCAGCCGGATGGCGGAGGTCCTGACGGACCACGAGATCGGCTCACACGTCGCCGATGCCCTCGTCGAGGCGCCCGAGAAGGGCACCGTGACGATCATCCCCACCAGCCAGCGGCACGGATTCCGGGTGCCCGGACTGGGCCTGAGCCTGTTCACGACGGGGGATCTGGCCGGCAACAAGCCCGCCGACAAGTCCGAACGCCGGATGCCGAGCCGTCGCAAGAACCAGATCAGTCCCTTGGAGCTCAAGGCGGGTGATCCCGTGGTGCACGAACAGCACGGCGTGGGGCGGTATGTGGAGATGATGCAGCGCACCGTTGCCGGCTCCACTCGCGAGTACCTCGTGATCGAGTATGCGGCCAGCAAGAAGGGTCAACCGGGTGACCGGCTCTTCGTCCCGATGGACCAGCTCGACCAGGTCACCCGATACGTCGGTGGTGAGTCTCCGACCCTGGACAAGATGGGTGGCGCGGACTGGAACAAGCGCAAGTCCCGTGCCCGCAAGGCCGTCAAGCAGATTGCCGCGGAGCTGATCAAGCTCTACGCGGCGCGTCAGGCAACCCGTGGACACGCCTTCGGCCCAGACACCGCCTGGCAGCGCGAGCTGGAGGACGCCTTCAACTACGTCGAGACCCCGGACCAGCTGGTCTGCATCCAGGAGGTCAAGCACGACATGGAGCAGGTGGTCCCGATGGACCGGCTGATCTGTGGCGACGTGGGCTACGGCAAGACCGAGATCGCCGTGCGGGCCGCATTCAAGGCGGTGCAGGACGGCAAGCAGGTTGCGGTGCTGGTGCCCACCACG
Organism: Luteococcus japonicus; assembly: GCF_003752415.1. Taxonomy (NCBI): domain Bacteria; kingdom Bacillati; phylum Actinomycetota; class Actinomycetes; order Propionibacteriales; family Propionibacteriaceae; genus Luteococcus; species Luteococcus japonicus. The sequence goes on from NZ_RKHG01000001.1 coordinate 2,781,499, forward strand.
CTGTTGGTCACCCAGCACCACGCCACCTTCAGTGAGCGCTATGCAGGATTCCCGGTCAACGTCGCGCAATTGTCGCGTTTCCAGACCGACACCGAGGCAAAGGCGGTCATCGAGGGCGTCGCCTCCGGCAAGGTCGACGTCGTGGTGGGCACGCACCGGCTCTTCGGCGGGGAGGTGCAGTTCAAGGACCTCGGTCTGGTGATCATCGACGAGGAACAGCGTTTCGGCGTCGAGCACAAGGAGTCGTTGAAGAAGCTGCGGCTCAATGTCGACGTGCTGGCAATGTCCGCCACCCCCATCCCGCGCACCCTGGAGATGGCCATAACCGGAATCCGGGAGATGAGCGTCATCGCCACGCCGCCAGAGGAACGTCACCCGGTGCTCACCTTCGCAGGCCCTTATGACGAGGCGCAGGTGGTTGCCGCCGTCCGCCGTGAGCTGGCGCGTGAGGGCCAGGTCTTCTACGTCCACAACCGGGTGCAGTCCATTGAGAAGACCGCTGCCCGGCTGCGGGAACTGGTGCCCGAGGCGCGCGTGGTCACGGCGCACGGCCAGATGAACGAGCACCAGCTCGAAGACGTGATGCAGCAGTTCCTGGACCGGCAGGCCGACGTGCTGGTCTCCACCACCATCGTCGAGGCCGGCATCGACATCTCCACGGCCAATACCTTGCTGATCGAGCGGGCAGACCTGATGGGCCTGTCCCAGCTGCACCAGCTGCGCGGGCGCGTGGGCCGTGGCCGGGAGCGAGGCTATGCCTACTTCCTGTACCCGCCGGACAAGCCGCTGACCGAGACGGCCCATGACCGGCTGGCGACGATGGCCGCCCACACGGACCTGGGGGCCGGCATGCAGATCGCCATGAAGGACCTGGAGATCCGCGGCGCCGGAAACCTGCTGGGCGGCGAGCAGTCCGGCCACATCGCCGACGTCGGTTTCGACCTCTACATCCGGCTGGTGGGGGAGGCGGTCGCGGACTTCCGGGGTGGCCCCGAGGCCGAGCCCGAGCCGGAGATGCGGATCGAACTGCCGGTGGACGCCAATCTGCCGAATGACTACGTGGAGTCCGAGCGGCTGCGGTTGGAGATGTACAAGCGGCTGGCGGAGGTGCGCAGCGAGGAGGACATTGCCGAGGTGCGCGCGGAGCTGGAGGACCGTTACGGCCCGCTGCCGGGGCCCACCCGGGTTCTGCTGGAGGTGGCGCGCTTCCGTCTGCTGTGCCGCAGCGTGGGCGTCACGGAGGTGGTGGGGCAGGGCAACAACATCCGGTTCAGCCCCGCGAATCTTCCCGATTCCCGCCAGCTGCGGCTTGGGCGCCTGCACCCGGGCAGTGTGATCAAGCACCAGGCCGGGTTCGTGCTGATTCCGCGGCCCACGACCGCGCCCGTCCTGGGCCAGCCCCTGACCGGGCATGACCTGCTGGAGTGGGCGACGCGGGTGCTCGTGGACATCTTCGATGCGAAGCCGCCGGCAGCGGGCGAGCCGGTCACGGCCGCCCGCTAGACTCCCCCTGACAGCCCATGGCCTGCGGCAGGGCCTCCCGGAAGGAAATCAGATGAAGTCGTCTCGCGTGGCAGTTTCGGTGGCAGCGCTCGCCCTGGTCGCCGGGTGCAGCACCCCGTCGGGTGGCACCGCCTTCGAGGTCAACGGCAGCGATGTCTTGATGCAGCAGGTCGACGATTCCGCGGCGGCCTGCGCCACGCTCATCGAGCAGCAGCCCGCCGTCATCCGTGGCGAGATCGGCCGCATGCTGCTGGCCGGTGAGCTCTCGGACGAGCTGGCCAGGACCACCGGTGTCGAGGTGACGCCCGCCATGCAGGGCGCCTCCCTGGACAAGCTGCAGGGACGTCCGCTGCTGGCCGACGCGGAGTGCGGCAAGGCCATCACCGGCTTCGCCAATTACGCCGCCATCTCGGAGAAGCTCGGTGCCAAGAAGCTGGCCGACGGCCTTGGCAGGCTGGACGTGCAGGTCAACCCCGCCTTCGGCGCATGGGACGCCTCCCGCGGCACCTTCACCGGCGGTTCGGGTTCGCTGTCCATGCAGGACCTGAGTCAGGGCAAGGTGCTGGGTACCGGGGCCTGAGCATGATCCCCGTCCCCACCCCGGACCCCGAGCAGCACCCCACGGTGGCCGAGCCTGTCGAAGGGCCCGTCGAGGCCCTCGTACGCCTGCTCGACGTGATGCGCCAGCTGCGGGTCGGGTGTCCGTGGGATGCAGAGCAGACCCACCGGAGTCTTGCCACCTATCTGGTGGAGGAGACCGGAGAGGTGCTGGATGCCATCGAGACGGGGGATGACACGGACCTCGTGGAAGAGCTGGGGGATCTGCTCCTCCAAGTGGTCTTCCACGCGGAGATTGCTCGCCAGGAGGGCCGCTTCGGCATCGCCGAGGTTGCCGGTGGCATCACCGAGAAGTTGGTGCGTCGCCATCCCTATGTCTTCACCGATGCCGACATCCCGCAGGACCTGATGACCTCGTGGGAGGCGCGCAAACGGGCCGAGAAGGGCCGCACCTCATCCCTGCAGGGGATCCCGGAGCACCTGTCCGCTCTCGCGCGTGCCACCAAGGTCACTTCCCGGGTGCGCAGCCATGGTGTCGAGGTGCCGATGGCTGACGAGCCGATCACGGCCGACGAGCTGGGGCGTCAGGTCCTCGCGCTGGTCCAGCGGGCGCAGGCCAGCGGCGTCGACGCAGACCAGGCCACCCGCGATGCCGTGCGGGCCTTCGAGGAAGCGGTCCGTGCCGCGGAGTGAATGGGTGTCCAACGGGTGACCAACATCCGAACTGGGTGGGGCAATTCGGGGCCGCGGCCTTTGTGGGCTGGGCGGCCCGCTAGGCTGACAGTGGAACATTTCCATCTTGCGAAAGGCACATCAGATGGCAACCATCGAATTCATTGACGCCCGGGAAATCCTGGACTCCCGCGGTAACCCCACGGTCGAGGTGCAGGTCATCCTGGACGACGGCGCTGAGGGTCGCGCCGCCGTGCCCTCGGGTGCCTCCACCGGCGCCTTCGAGGCCGTCGAGCTGCGTGACGGCGACAAGGGCCGCTACGACGGCAAGGGCGTGCTGAAGGCCGTCGAGAACGTCGTCGAGAGCATCGGCGAAGAGGTCCTGGGCTTCGAGGCCTCGGAGCAGCGCCTGCTGGACCAGGCCATGCTCGAGCTGGACGGCACGGACAACAAGGCCAAGCTGGGCGCCAACGCGATCCTGGGTGTCTCCCTGGCCGTCGCGCACGCCGCTGCCGAGTCGGCCGGCCTGCCCCTGTACCGCTACCTGGGCGGCCCCACCGCCAACATCCTGCCCGTCCCGATGATGAACATCCTCAACGGTGGCTCGCACGCCGACAGCAATGTCGACATCCAGGAGTTCATGATCGCCCCCATCGGCGCCACGAGCTTCAAGGAGGCCCTGCAGCAGGGTGCGCAGGTCTACCACGCCCTGAAGGGCGTCCTGAAGGAGAAGGGCCTGGCCACCGGCCTGGGTGACGAGGGCGGTTTCGCCCCCAACCTGGAGAGCAACCGCGCCGCGCTGGAGCTGATCGTCGAGGCCATCAAGAAGGCAGGCTTCGAGCCCGGCAAGGAGATCGCCCTGGCCCTGGACGTCGCCGCCAGTGAGTTCTACAACGAGGACGGCACCTACAACTTCGAGGGCGGCAAGAAGTCGGCCGACGAGATGGTTGCCTACTACGCCGAGCTGGTCGAGGCCTTCCCGCTGGTGTCCATCGAGGACCCGCTGAACGAGGAGGACTGGGAAGGCTGGAAGAAGATGACCGAGCAGATGGGCGACAAGGTGCAGCTGGTCGGCGACGACCTGTTCGTCACCAATGTCGAGCGCCTGCAGCGTGGCATCGACGAGAACGCCGCCAACGCCCTGCTGGTCAAGGTGAACCAGATCGGCTCGCTGACCGAGACGATCGACGCCGTCACCATGGCACACCGCGCCGGCTTCCGTTCGATGATGTCGCACCGTTCCGGCGAGACCGAGGACGTCACGATCGCGGACCTGGCCGTTGCCCTGGGCTGTGGCCAGATCAAGTCGGGCGCCCCGGCTCGCTCCGAGCGCGTGGCCAAGTACAACCAGCTGCTGCGCATCGAGGAGGACCTGGACGACGCCGCGGTGTACGCCGGCGCCTCCGCCTTCCCGCGTTTCAAGGCCTGAGCACTGGTTCGGACCTGTAACACTGGGTAGATGGTCAACAAGCCCACACACAACGGTCCGGGTCGCGGTACGCCGCGTACCCGGGCCGTTGCGTCTGCCCGGAACCGTTCCGCCGACTCGCCCAGGGCCAGGACCGCGGCCCGGGCGGCCGAACGAGGCGGGCGCAGTACGCAGCGTCTGGTGCGCCCGGAGAATGTCGAGGCCGCCACGGCGGCCGTGGCCTCGGTACCCCGTCTGATCCGTGGGGTGGGTTTCACCCGTCGGGCCATCGTGCTGCTGGTGGTGTGCGCAATCCTGCTGCTGAGTTTCGCCTCCAGCCTGCGGGTCTACCTGCGCCAGGAACGTGATCTGGCCCTGGCCCAGCAGCAGATCGCGGAGCGCACCGTGGCCAATGCGGAGCTGGCCGACGAGATCGACCGGTGGCGGAACCCGGAATTCATCAAGGCGCAGGCGCGCGAGCGTCTCGGCTGGGTGGTGCCGGGAGAGGTCGGCTACCGCGTCGTCGACGCGAACGGCAAGCCCCTGGGCGGGGGAGTGAGCATCACCTCCACCAGTACCGTTCCCGAGGGAGAGCACGCGACGGCCTGGTGGGATCGCCTGAACGGATCCGTCGCCACCGCCGACGAGCCACTGGTGGCCGACGAGAAGACCGATCCCGTGATCACGGTGGAGGGCTCCGAGAGTCCGTCTCCCACACCCACCCCCAAGCCCACCCCGACGAAGAAGCGATAGAAGAAGCGAACTGATGGCAATCCTTGAACCGATGAGCACCTCCGACGAGCAGGCCATCCATGAACAGCTCGGCCGGATGCCTCGCGGCGTCGCCGGGGTCGCCTGGCGCTGTCCTTGTGGCAAGCCCGGTGTCGTGGCCACCGAGCCTCGGCTGCCCGACGGCACTCCCTTCCCCACCACCTATTACCTGACCTGCCCTCGCGCGACCTCGGCCTGCTCGACGCTGGAGGCCTCGGGTCTGATGGCGGAGATGAGCCAGCGCCTGCTGGACGACGAGGAGCTGGCCGCCGCCTACCGGGGTGCCCACGAGGCCTACCTGGCCGATCGGGCCCGGTTGGGCGAGGTGCCCGAGATCGACGGGATCAGCGCCGGCGGCATGCCCACCCGCGTCAAGTGCCTGCACGTGCTGGTGGGGCATTCGCTGGCGGCCGGTCCGGGAGTCAACCCGCTGGGCGACGAGGCCGTGGCCAAGCTGGGCGATTTCTGGACCCGCCCCTGCCTGCAGGACTCCCCGTCGCCCGACGCGTCCTCCACGTCGCCCGAGCTCTCCACGTCGCCCGAGCCTGTCGAGGGCCACTGATGCGCGTCGCCGCCATCGACTGCGGCACCAATTCCATCCGTCTGCTGGTGGCTGAGTCCGGTCCGGACGGCCGGATGGTGGAGCTGGACCGTCGCTTGGAGCTGGTCCGGCTGGGGCAGGGCGTGGACGCGACGGGGGAGTTCCACCCGGAGGCCCTACAGCGCACCTTCACCGCCGTGGACTCCTTCGCCGAGGTCATCCGCGGCTTTGGCTGCGAGCGGATTCGATTCGTGGCCACCTCCGCCGCACGTGACGCCCACAACCGGGAACTCTTCTTCGCCGGCATCCGCGAGAGGCTGGGCATCGACCCTGAGGTGATTCCCGGCGATGAGGAGGCCCGGCTGAGCTTCAGCGGCGCCCTGTCGGGAGTCGCCCCGGATGCGGAGCCCGTGCTGGTGATCGACATCGGCGGCGGTTCCACGGAACTCATCGTCGGTGGTCGCGGGGGAGAGATCGCCGATGCCATCAGCCTGGACGTCGGCTCGGTGCGCCTGCGGGAACGCTTCCTGCACTCCGACCCGCCCTCGGCCGAAGAGGTGGCTGGCGCGACGTCCTTCATCGACGGACTGCTGGAGTCCAGTGAGGTCGAATTCGGCTCGGTGCGCCGCTTCATCGGTGTTGCCGGAACCGCGACGAGCCTGTCCGCCATCCACCAGGGGCTGGCCGAGTACCAGCGAGAGAGGGTGCACGGCTCGACCCTGCAGCCCGACGAGATGAGGCAGCTGGCACAGGACCTGCTGGCCACGCCGGTGGCGCGGATCGAGGCCACGACCTGCCTGCCGGTCAAGCGCGCCGAGGTGATCTGCGGTGGCGCGCTGGTGCTGGCCCGGATCGCCGAACGCGTGGGCGAGCCGATGGTGGTCAGTGAGTCCGACATCCTCGACGCCCTCGCGCAAGTGCTCCTGTCCTAGACTCGGAGATCGGGCCCCCGTAGCCCAACCGGCAGAGGCAGGCGGCTTAAACCCGCCACAGTGTGGGTTCGAATCCCATCGGGGGTGCTCTCGCCATCCGGCAAGGGGGACGACCCCCTTGAACCCCCGCGGCACTCGTGCGCACCGCTGCTCGCTGGCTCGCAGCTGCGCTCGTGTCAGGAGAGGGGGACGACCCCCTTGAACCCCCGCGGCACTCGCGCGCACCGCTGCTCGCTGGCTCGCAACTGCGCTCGTGTCAGGAAGCAGGTGACAACCCCTTGGACGTGTGACCCAGGGTTGGGTCAGGGGCAACCGTGGAATGCGGGGGAGTGGTGGCGTCGTTGCATACACTGAAGGCACGCCCCTGACCAGGAGGAACCAGCCACCATGGCAAACCCGATCCTTTCCCGCCCCGACGCGTTCACCCCGCGCGCCCAGCAGGGCCACGCGCAGCTCCAGTACGGCCAGCAGCAGTGGGGCCAGCAGGGCTACGCCCCCTACGGACAGGCTCCGCAGCAGTTCCAGGCTCCGCAGGGCACCATCGAGCCCCCGATGACGCTGGATGACGTGATCGGCAAGACCGGGGTCACCATGCTGACCCTGGTGGCCGCCGCGGCCGCCACCTTCTTGTACCTGGGCACGCTGGCCTGGCCACAGGTGCAGACCACCACCTACGGCGCACTGGTGCTCAGCGGCCTGGTGGGCTTCGTGACGGTGCTGCTGGTCAGCTTTCGCAAGAAGGTCAGCCCGGCGATGGTCTTGGCCTACTCCGTGATCGAGGGCATCTTCATCGGCGCCTTCAGCTTCATGTTCGAGGCCTCCTATCCCGGCATCGTCACGCAGGCCGTGATGGGTACCTTCGCCGCCGCCGGCTGTGTGCTGGCCGCCTACAAGTTCTTCAACATCCGGGTCAGCAACAAGATGCGCCGGATGGTCTTCATCACCACCGCGGCCTTCGCCGGCGTGATGCTGGTGAACTTCCTGCTCTCCCTGGCCGGCATCAACATGGGCTTCCGCTCTGGTGCCATCGGTCTGGTTGCCGCCCTCCTGGGCGCCGGTCTGGCGGTCTTCAACCTGCTGATCGACTTCGACGACATCGAGCGCGGCATCGCGATGAATGCCCCGAAGTCCGAGGCCTGGCGCGCCGCCTTCGGCATCACGGTCACCATGGTGTGGCTATACACCGAGATCCTGCGTCTGCTCAGCTACTTCCGTCGCTGACCTGACGAAGCGATGGCCCGCGCCCCCACCGGGGTGCGGGCCATCATCGTTCCCGTCGGGAGCCTGCTCCGGCTCGGATCCCACGTAGCTTGGTATTGCAGTACCCAGCGTGTCGGACATCCCAAGCTGGGTACTCCAAGGTCAAGCTACGTGGGGATCGGGCCCCCGGGAACCGCCGGACGGCGTGACGAACGCAGCGCCGATGTGGAAGCGTCGGCCTCTCACCATGTGGGGACGGAGTCCAGGTGCTTGTCCAGCAGGGACCTCGCGCCCGAGGTCCAGGGCAGCGAGCGCCAGCTGCGAAGCGGAACCCAGGCGGCACGCGAGGTGGTGCCGTCGATGTCGATCACGCTGGGGGTGGTGGGCTCCAGACAGGTGGCGGTGTAGATGATCCGCAGCGCGTGGAAGTCCTCCAGCACGCCATTGGGGGCGCGTCCCACCCAGTGGTCGCTCTGCAGGTCGATCAGGCGGTTGATCCGGACCTCCTGGCCAGTCTCTTCGGCGACCTCGCGGATCAGGGCCTCCGACGGGGACTCACCGGGGTTGAGTCCGCCGCCAGGCAGCTGCCACAGGCCGGGCACGGCGGTCTTGTCACTGCACTCTGTGCCCAGGACGCCACGGCTGGAGCGGACGACAGCATAGGCGGCCAGCCGCTGGTTGGGGACGGGCTGCTCGCCGGGGGCGATCACCAGGTCGGGGTCAACGCCGCGGTGCTTGATCCGTGGCGGACGCGAGGACGGGGTGCGCGGCTGGACACGGGCCGTCAGCACCACCTCGCACTCCTCCAGGCGAGCGCTGAGCAGGTCCGTGATCACCAGACCTCGGCGCCACAACTGCTGGTGGGGATGCTGTCCGTGGTCGACATGGAGGCGCACCAGCTCCCCGGTTCCCGGTGAACCGATCCCAATGATGCGCATTGATCCATTGTGGCATCTGCCACGCGTGGACCCCAGTTGCCACCCCGCCCCGACTGCTCCCGAGGACGGCTGGCCAAGCCGTGAGCGATGCCCCGGGCGTCCGCGCACCCGGGCAGTGCCGGTTCGGTACTCTGGTGGGGTCGTGACGGACGGGTGCCGTCGTGCCGGCAGAGCCTAGGGAAGGGCAACGATGCAGTTCAATGAGAATGCGACGCTGGACAGCTCGCAGATGTCCCCGTCGGGCAGCGGTGGCGGCGGTGGCGTGGCCATCGGTGGTGGCCTGGGCCTGATCATCATGATCCTGGGCCTGATCTTCGGCTTCAATCCCAGCGACGTTCTGGGAGGAGCAACCACCGACAGCACGAACCAGTCGGCCTCGGGTAGCAACCAGTACGCCGAGTGCAAGACCGGCGCGGACGTCCAGACCAATCGCGAGTGCCGCTGGGTGGCCTATGTGAACTCCATCAACAGTTACTGGGCCACGCAGTTCCAGCAGGGCCAGTACAAGATGGCCCAGACGGTTCCTTTCAGTGGTCGCGTGAACACCGCCTGCGGTGCGGCCTCCTCGCAGGTGGGGCCCTTCTACTGCCCGGCGGACCAGCAGGTCTACATCGACACGGCCTTCGCGGACCAGCTGTTGCAGCAGCTCGGCGCCCAGGGCGGCGACGCGGCGGAAGCCTACATCCTGGCCCACGAGTACGGCCACCACATCTCCAACATCACCGGCCAGCTGCAGAAGGCCCAGTCGGCGGGCAACCAGACCGGCCCCACGTCGATGGCCGTTCGCTCTGAGCTCCAGGCCGACTGCTACGCCGGTGTGTGGTTCAAGAATGCCGCCTCCGGGCAGGACGCCATCGTCTCCGGCGTCACCCAGGATGACCTGAACCGGATCGTCGACGCCGCCGCCGCGGTGGGCGATGACCGCATCCAGGAAAGCACCTCCGGCCAGGTGAACCCGGAGAGCTGGACCCACGGTTCGGCCACGATGCGCCAGAACTGGGTGGGCAAGGGCTTCACCTCGGGCAACCCGCAGATCTGTTCCACCGCCTTCACCGCGCAGGACCTGGAGGCCTGAGAACCCAGGACAGGTCACGACGGCCGGGTCACCCGCCGACGGAGTCGGTGATCTGGGTCCCGGAGAGCGTGGTCACCACCTTCTGGCCGCCTACGTCGAAGGTGATGACCGGCAGCGCCATCTGGTGCTTGCGCGCGATCTCGAAGCTGACGTCCGCACCGGGACGACCGGTGCTTTCGGGCAGGGTGCGGACCAGTTGGGCCAGCACATCGGCGTCGACCATCGCCGGGGGGAAGGTGGGGCCGTGGGAGTTGGCCTTGCGGTCGGACTGCCAGGCCGGGACCCGTGCCTGGCGCGTGCGGCGGGTGATGACACCGTCCTCCTTGCCCGGGGTGTCCGCCCAGAAGCCGCTCTCGGTCTCCCAGCCCATCGCCAGCACGCGTTGGCTGCCGGAGGTCGCATCGGCGATCGCCTCGGTGAAGCCACGAGCGGTGCCGAAGTCGAGCCTGTTGATGGGGGTGCCGTCGGCGCGGAAGAAGGCGGGCATGGACTCGGGCCGGGTGGTGACCGTCATCACGACCTCGCCGTGGTCGTACTCGACGATCTGCAATTGCTGGTTGTGCGCCGAGCCGGAGATCCGTGCCGCCTCCTCGAAGGTCTCGCCCAGGTCGTCCAAGTCGTAGTCGACCGGCTTGAAGGTGGCCTGTTCGATGTAGGCGATGTCGCTCTCGACGGGCGTCACGACACCGTCCTGCCAGTGCCAGGCCAGCACCTTGTCGTCCTTCAGGGCGCTGAGGGTGGCCTGGGTGGCACTGAGGTCCACCTTGATCACGGGGAGGCCGTCAGCGGCCTTGACGAGCTGGTTGACGGCCTTGCGGGCAGCACCGGGGCGGGTCAGGTCTGCATTGGGGGAGGCGCTTGTGCTGGTGCTCGGCGACGGGCTGGGGGAGGGGCTCGGAGTGGCCGGGGAACAGGCCACGACGGTGCCCGTCAGCGCCGCAGCCACCATGCCGGCCGCGCCTCGGAGAAGCCTGTCCTGACGAGTCACCGGGCAAGACTACCCGGAGCCCGTACCACCAGTCAGGCGCACACCATTTGACCTTGTGAATCCAATTTCAAGGAGGTCCGGTGACATTGTTCACGGCCTCTCGCATTTCCCTTCCTTCCCTGCATGGACGGGGCTAGGCTCTCGATACACCGGCTCCCAAGACCGGGGGCGGTGGATTCTCGACGTTGCTGCGACAGCAAGAAAGAGGTCCCGACATGTCTGACCAGATCCCCAGCGAGGCGCCCGAGGCGACAATGGACACCGCCGTCCGTGTGAGCCGGCAGGTGTCCCATCCGATCGATGACGTGTGGAAGGTACTGCTCACAGACGAGGGCACCGAAGCCCTCCTCGGCCCTGGTGGCAAGCTCGGCACCAAGGGTCAGGGGTGGCAGGCCGATGACGGAACGCACGGGGTGACCCGTAGCTTCCATGCCAAGGAACAGATCCGCTTCAGCTGGCACCGTGACCAGGACGCCCCCGCCACCATCGTGGATCTCGAACTCGCTCCCGTGGATGACAACACGACCAAGCTGGAGATCGTCCACGACAAGCTGCCCGTAGATGCGGATCGCGAGTGGCTCTCTGACCGCTGGACCAAGGCTCTGGACCGCATCGCCGACGACGCGCTCTGAACCAATCACTCTCGGCCGGGAGTCACCCTCGTGGCGGCTCCCGGCCTTTGTCGGTTCATGGACCGCCGACAGCGGCCGCACAGGCCACGGACAGGATCGGCTCCTAGTTTTCCCCGGTGTACAACCTCAACAGCTGCTGCGGCAGCACACAGGATCGGGAACTTCCATGAGCAACTCACGCTATTCGCAGGTTTCGCGCCGCGCCTTCCTCGGAGGGGTCTCCCTGGCGGCGCTGACGGGCCTGGCGGCCTGTGCCAATGACTCCACCGCCGCGACGCCGACCGCCTCGGCCAGTGCCGGCAACACCACCTCCGGCAGCCTGCCCAGCACCGCGACGGCCACCGTGAGCTTCACCTACGCCTCAAGCGGCGGTGGGATGGTCAAGAACCCGTACTAAGCGATCTGGGTGGAGGACTCCGACGGAAACCTGGTCAAGACGCTGATGCTGTGTCACCTGGCCGGAGGCCAGGACCGGTGGCTGAACTCGTTGACCGCCTGGTACGCGGCCGGCGGTGGCAGCGACACCACGACGGAGGGCACCAAGCCGGCCGGCAGCTATGACTGCACCTGGGACTGCACGGACACCTCCGGCAAGCGCGTCGAGGCGGGCACCTACAACTCCTGCGTCGAGGCGGCAGTCGAACACGGCAACGAGGTGGTGGTGGCCGGCAAGCAGACGCTGGGCAGCGCCGCCATCGACGCCGACCTGGGAATTTCCGGGGAGCTCAGCACGGTGCACGTGAAGTACACCGCCTGAGCGGGCCTCACCACCCCCGCGTGTCGCCCTCACCTGCCCCGCGTGACGCCCCTACGTTCCCGAGCTCGTCGAGGGTCAGGGTGGCCCATCCCGACGAGGGATGCTGGCCGCCCGTGGCGTCGACCAGCAGGCACTCGCACCCTTCCCTTCCCTCGATGAGGGCCAGCGACTCCTCGATGGCGAGCACCCCACAGATGGTGGCCAGAGCATCTGCGCTCCCGGCGTCCGGGGTCACGATGCTCACCTGCGCCAGGTGCTGCACCGGCCAGCCCGTGCGCGGGTCGATCACATGTCCGAACCACCGCTCACCCACCCGGAAGCCCCGACGGGCGAAGCCGCTGGTGGCCATGGCGGCATTGGACAGGCCGACCATGCAGAGCCGGTTCGCGCGGTTGTCCGACGGGTGCAGGGGGTCCTCGACCCCCACCCGCCATGTGCCGCTCCCGTGGTGGCGCAGGTCTCCGCCGGCATTCACCCCCACTCGCTCCGCCTCGTGCGGGGGATTGATGGCCACCTCCACCGCGCGGTCGACGATCCAGCCCTTCACGAAGGCATTGAGGTCGGCACTGCTGCAGTCACCCACCTGTTCCTCGCTCCCAGTGAGGGGGTCCTTTCGCCACGGCAGTTCCTGCAGCCGGTCGGCCATCCCCTGCATCTCGGCACGGTCCGGCAGGACGCCTTCCGAGGCGGCGCGCCGCCACCGCTCCTGCAGGGGCCTGGAAGCAGGATGGAAGGTGCCGTCGCCCTCCACGAACCATTGACGGGCCTCGCGCAGCGCCGCCAGCAGGTCCTCGCTGGCGTGCTGGATCTCGCCACGTCGCCACCGGCTGAGTTCCGAGGTGGGCTCGAAGATGGAGAAGATGTCCTGCAGCCGGACCATCTCGGCCAGCGCCGCCTGCTCTGCGGCTTGGGCGGTTGCCTGGTCGTCGGCCCAGACCTGGATCCTCACGTCGGTACCCAGCAGGGGGTGGTAGCGCCCCTCCGCGAAGGGAGGCAGCTCAGGCAGGTCGAGGTCGTCCATGGCAGACAGTGTTCCTGACGCTGTGGGCGAACCCGTGCCCGGACTGTGCCTGGTGGGCAGCGGACCCATCCCGCTGCCGATACGCTCGTGCCATGAAGTTTCTGAAATGGCTGTTCATCCTGCTGGGCCTCGCTGCCCTCATTGCTGGCGGTGCCATGCTCGTCAATGTCGTGTGGGACATGGGCAAGCTGATGGCTGCGGTCCGTGGTTACAACACGGGCGTCAAGGATCCGACGATGCGGATCTACTACACCGCAGGTTTTGCGGCCCTGGGCGGCCTTCTGCTGGGCTGGGGGCCTCGGCCTGCCGAGCCGTACCGGACGCGCCGTGCGCAACCAGTACCGCACTGATCTGGAGTCCAAGGGCCTGATCGTCGACCGCGACGGCGACGGCAAGGCCGATCGCGCCTGATCCACCCTCGATCTTCCGAGACCACAAGGAGCAGCATGGGAATCTTCGACATTCTGCGCGGCCAGAAGGCCGACGTCAGCACGACCCGTAGCGCGCTGGACCAGGCCCAGGACCCTGCGGCCGACGACAGTGCCATCACCAAGCTGATCGAGAACATCCTGCACATCGGGATCGACGGGCGCAAGCCCTTTGACTCCGCTGCGTCGGTGGCCGACGACGCGCTGTCCTCCGCTGGTGGCGACGTGGAGAAGGCCGTCAACAAGGTGGTCCGCAGCCACGTCACCTCCGGTGCTGCGGGCGGCCTGCTGACCAGCTTGGGCGGCTTCATCACCATGCCTGTGGCCATCCCGGCGAACCTGCTGGAGTTCTACGTGCAGGCCACGCGGATGACCGCCGCCGTCGCCAAGCTGCGCGGCTATGACATCCACCAGCCCCACATCCGCACCGCCGTGCTGCTCACCTTGGTGGGCTCCAATGCGGAGGACGTGATGGCCAAGGCTGGCGTCGTCACGGGAACGGGCCGGCTGACCACGATGGCGCTGCGCAACCTGCCTCGCCCGGCGATGATGATGGTCAACAAGGCCGTCGGATTCCGGCTGCTGAAGAGCGTCGGCCAGGGAACCTTGGCCAAGCTGGGCAAGGGAGTTCCGATCGTGGGCGGCGCCGTCGGTGGCGTCCTCGATGGTTACATGATGAACAAGATCGCCGAGCAGGCGCTCAAGGAGTTCCCCACCTACGCGGCGCCCGCCGCGAACGAGGGACCCATTTCCAGCCTCTGAGGCACCAACGTACGAGAGCGGCCCCGCAGAAGTTTGATCCTGCGGGGCCGCTCTCACATTCTGGGGCCTGTTGGCCCTGCGCTCCCCGAGCCTGTCGAGGGGGCCTCAGAGCCTGTTCGCGCCCTTGGCCCAGTCCATCTGGGGGACCTGTGCCGCGAAGTCGCGCAGGAAGTCGGCGGTGGCCTCCATGGCGCTGGTGCGGCCATGGCGCACGTCGTCCTCGAGCCGTGTGTTGAGCTCGCGCAGGTATTCGCTGGAGCGCATGGAGTCCAGCAGGGTCGCCTCGATCTGCGAGTGCATCCACACCACCTGCTGCTCCGCTCGGTGATGGGCCAGCCCTACATTGGCCTCCAGCCAGGCGCGGTGGTCCAGCACCGCCTGCCAGACCTCGTCGAGACTGATCCGCTGCAGTGCCGAGCAGGTCAGCACCGGGACCCGGCGGTCGCCGCCCTGCTGCACCAGCTTCATGGCGATCGACAGCTCGCGGGCGGTGACTCGCGCCTCCCCGGCATTGTCCCCGTCCGCCTTGTTGACGGCGATCACGTCGGTGATCTCCAGGATGCCGCGCTTGATGCCCTGCAGCTGGTCGCCCGAACGCGCCAGGGCGAGCATCAGGAAGGTGTCCACCATTCCGGCCACGGCCACCTCGGACTGGCCGACGCCGACGGTCTCGACGATCACGACGTCATAGCCGGCGGCCTCGACCACGAGCATGGCCTCGCGGGTGGCCCTGGCGACGCCGCCCAGGTGGTTGCCACTGGGGGAGGGGCGCACGAAGGCATCGGTGCTCTGGGTGAGTTCCCCCATCCGGGTGCGGTCGCCCAGTACGGAGCCGCCGGTGCGGGTGCTGGAGGGGTCGACGGCGAGCACCGCGACCTTGTGCCCCTGCTCGATCAGCCGCTGCCCCATGGAATTGATGAATGTGGACTTGCCGGCGCCCGGCACGCCCGAGATGCCGACGCGGACCGCGTCGGTGGGGACGCTGGTCAGTTCGGTGAGCAGCTGACGGGCCATGGGGCGGTGGGCGGGCAGCCGGGACTCGACGAGCGTGATCGCCTGGGCGACCGCGGCTCGCTGTCCCTTGCGGACGCCTTCCACGAGGACCGGAACGTCGAACTTGCGGGGCATCGTGCGACCTTTCTCAGGAGCATTCTTGGTAAGGGGAGCGGATATGGCGCCGGGCGGCCCGAGCTTGCTCGGACCGCCCGGCGGGGATGCAGCGTGGGTGGATCAGGCGTCCATCGCAGCGCGCATCTTGTCGATCAGGCTGACAGCACACTCCGGGATGTTGGTGCCCGGGGGGTAGATGTCAACGGCACCGGCCTGGCGCAGCTCCTCGAAGTCCTGCTCGGGGATCACGCCGCCGACGACGATCAGGATGTCCTGACGGCCGAGCTTGTCGAGCTCGGCGCGCAGCGCGGGCACCAGCGTCAGGTGCCCGGCTGCCAGCGAGGAGACACCGACCACGTGCACATCGGCCTCGACGGCCTGGGCAGCAGCCTCCTCGGGGGTCTGGAAGAGCGGGCCCACGTCGACGTCGAAACCGAGGTCGGCGAAGGCCGTGGCAATCACCTTCTGGCCACGGTCGTGACCGTCCTGGCCCATCTTTGCGATCATGATGCGCGGACGACGGCCCTCGGCCTCTTCGAAGGCCTCGACGGCCTTGCGGGCCTCGGCCAGCGACTCGGATCCCTGAGCTTCCTTGGAGTACACACCACTGATGGTACGGATCTGTGCCGTGTAGCGCCCGAAAACCTTCTCCAGCGCGTCGGACAGTTCTCCGAGGCTGGCCTGCGCACGCATGGCGTCGATGGACACCTTCAGCAGGTTGCGCTCCGGATCGGTCGGGTCGGGGTTGGCGGCGGCCCAGGTGACCTTCTCGAGCGCTGCCTGGCAGGCAGCCTCGTCACGCTCGGCGCGCAGCTTCTCCAACTTCGCGATCTGCTCGGCGCGCACCTTGGCGTTGTCAACCTTGAGGACCTCGAGGGGCTCGGGGTTGTCCAGCAGGTACTTGTTCACGCCGATCACCGGCTGGCGGCCGGAGTCGATGCGAGCCTGGGTACGTGCCGCGGCCTCCTCGATGCGCATCTTCGGGATGCCCTGCTCGATGGCCTTGGCCATGCCACCGGCCTCCTCGACCTCCTGGATGAGGTCCCATGCCTTCTCCGCGAGGTCCTGGGTCAGCTTCTCGACGTAGGTCGAGCCAGCCCAGGGATCGATGACCCGGCAGTTGCCCGACTCCTGCTGGATGAACAGCTGGGTGTTGCGCGCGATGCGGGCGCTGAAGTCCGTCGGCAGGGCGATGGCCTCGTCGAGCGCATTGGTGTGCAGGGACTGGGTCTGGCCCTGGGTGGCGCCCATGGCCTCGATGCAGGTACGCACCACGTTGTTGTAGACGTCCTGGGCGGTCAGCGACCAGCCAGAGGTCTGCGAGTGGGTGCGCAGGCTCATCGACTTCGGGTTCTTGGGACCGAACTGGTTCACGAGGCGTGCCCACAGCATGCGCGCGGCGCGCATCTTGGCAACCTCCATGAAGAAGTTGGTGCCAATGGCCCAGAAGAAGCTCAGGCGCGGTGCGAACTGGTCGACGTCCAGGCCCACGGACTCGCCGGCGCGGATGTACTCCACGCCGTCGGCCAGGGTGTAGGCCATCTCGATGTCGGCCGTCGCTCCGGCCTCCTGCATGTGGTAGCCGGAGATGGAGATCGAGTTGAACTTCGGCATGTTCGCGCTGGTGAACGCGAAGATGTCGGCAATGATCTGCATCGACGGCAGCGGCGGGTAGATGTAGGTGTTACGAACCATGAACTCCTTGAGGATGTCGTTCTGGATCGTTCCGGCCAGCTGCTCCGGCTTCACACCCTGTTCCTCGGCCGCCACCACGTAGAGAGCGAGCACGGGCAGCACGGCCCCGTTCATGGTCATCGAGACGCTCATCCGGTCCAGCGGGATGCCGTCGAAGAGCTGACGCATGTCCAGGATCGAGTCCACGGCCACGCCGGCCATGCCGACGTCACCGGACACCCGCGGGTGGTCCGAGTCGTAGCCACGGTGGGTCGCCAGGTCGAAGGCGATCGACAGGCCCTTCTGGCCGGCCGCGAGGTTGCGACGATAGAAGGCATTGGACTCGGCAGCCGTCGAGAATCCCGCGTACTGGCGGATGGTCCACGGCTGGTTCGTGTACATGGTGGCGTAGGGGCCACGCAGGAAGGGCGGAATGCCCGGCATGGTCTCCAGGAAGTCCATGCCCTCGTACACGTCCTTGCCGTAGATGTGCTCCACGGGGATCTGCTCGGGAGTCACCCACTGCTCGACGGCGGGTGCCTGGGAGAGCAGCTGCTCGAACTGCGCCTGGGCATCGGCCGGAACGGCCTGCTCACCCAGGGGGACGGAATCA
Source organism: Luteococcus japonicus (assembly GCF_003752415.1). NCBI lineage: Bacteria > Bacillati > Actinomycetota > Actinomycetes > Propionibacteriales > Propionibacteriaceae > Luteococcus > Luteococcus japonicus. The sequence goes on from NZ_RKHG01000001.1 coordinate 2,799,082, forward strand.
AAACGGATCTCGGTCACTTGGACACTCCCAACGTGTCGAGGGTCTGGTCGAGCAGCGCGACGATGTCCATGCCCATGGCAACGGTTCCATCGATGACGCCTTCGGCCTCGGATGCGCTCTCGCCCAGTTCCTTCAGGTTTCCGGCCAGCAGCACGGTCTTGGCGCCGGCCTCCTTCAGGGCCTTGGCGACGGGCAGTGCCTGGTCTGCGTAGACCTTGGCGCTTGAGCACAGGCAGGCGACGGGGGTACCGGCAGCCTTGAAGGCCGCGACGATCTCCTCGACGCTTCCGCCCTCCACCTCGGGGGTCGCGAGACCGGCGACGTGGAAGGCATTGGACGCGAAGCTCTCGCGGCCACCGAAGTCACGACGTGCGCCCAGGCAGGCCAGGAAGACCTTGGCCTCACCCGATGCCTTGACGGCATCGCGCAGGCCCTCGAAGACCTCGGAGTCACGGTGCCACTGAAGGCCCTTGTACTCGGGGGCTGCGGGGCGCGGCTTGGCGGTGGTCACGTCGGCTTCGCCGGCATTCGGGAACTCGGAGACGCCGGTGATCGGCTTCTTGCGGGTTGCCAGACGCTTGGCGCGCTCTGCGATGACGGGCTCCAGCTCGCGCACCGGCAGACCGTCGACGACGGCCTTGGCCATGCCACCGGCGGCGTCGATCTTGCCCAGCACGGCCCATGCGGCCTCGGCCAGCTTGCTGGTCAGGCTCTCGACATACCAGGAGCCACCGGCCGGGTCGTTGACGCGCACGATGTTCGACTCCTCGGCCAGGACCACCTGCGTGTTGCGGGCGATCCGTCGGCTGAAGTCGCCCGGGAGGCCCCAGACGGTGTCGAAGGGCAGCGTGGTGATTGCCTCGGCGCCACCGATACCGGCGGCGAAGGTGCTGATCGTTCCGCGCAGCATGTTGACGTAGGCGTCATCACGCGTGATCTCGCGCCACGAGGTGACCGCATGCTGGCGGGCACCGCGCTTGGTGGCGCTGACGCCGAAGGTCTCGCCGACCTTGTTCCAGGCGGTGCGTAGGGCGCGCAGCTTGGCGATGGTGGCGAACTGGTCGACGGTGGCGGTGACACGGAAGTCAATGGCATCGAAGGCTTGGTCGGCGGTGAGCCCCTGGGCCATCAGCGCACGCACGTACTCGACGCCCGTGGCCAGGGCGAAGCCCAGCTCATGCACGTCGCCCGCACCGGCGTTGTGCCAGATGGTGGCGTCGACCACGATCGCGCGGGAGTTGCGCATCCCGTCGAGGCGCTTGACCCACTGACCGAGCTTGCCCAGTTCGGGGGCGGTGCCGTTCAGGGCGGCGCAGCCGATCGGGTCAAGGCCGAGCACGACGCTCTTGTGGTTGGCCGGCTTGGGATCGGCCTCGACGACCTTCAGCAGCGCCTCTGCGGCTGCCTCCTGGTCGGTGCGGCTGGAGACCTCGACGGTGATCAGTTCCAGGAGGGCATCGGCCAGGACCTCGCCCAGCTGCTCGCCCTGCACGGCATCGGGATCGATGCGGAACCAGAGGCTGGTGGCACCACGCTCGAGGTCGGTCAGCACGGCCTGCTTGGTGAACGCTGCGTCGGGATCCTCGTGCAGTGCACGCACGTCCCAGGCGTCCGCTTCACCGTTGTGCACCGTGGTGCCACGGGTGAAGGGTGCGACGCCCGGCACGCCGAGTTCGGCGGGGGCATCCTCCAGCGTGTAGATCGGCGCAATCTCGATGCCGTCCACGGTGGTGGTGACCAGGCGGGAGACCGCCTGCTCCCCTGTGAGTTGCTTGTCTTCTGGGCGCCCGCGGTTGAGGACCTTGGCGGCAGCTGCACGCCACTGGTCCATCCCCGGCTTCGCGAAGTCGCTGGCGAGCTTCAGCTCAACAGCACCCTCGCGGGCGACCGGCTCGGTCGTTGTCATGGGACTCCTGCTCCGATGAGGTTGTCGTCGACGTTCGTCGTCGACCTGACGTAGTTGCTCCTCGACGCCATCCTGGTGTGGGCCGCATCCGGGAACACCCTGCAGGTCTGTTCCCGTCGCTCGACGCCACGCGCGAGTGCACCTGGCTGGTGCAACGCTGCTGGCAGGTCTTCGGACTCATGGGCACTTCGCCTCTCGGCGCCTTCCTCGACCACCGCTTCCCAGGCCCAGGCCCAGTGCTTCTCGTCCGGTGGGGCAGTAATGCTCCACGTGTGGCGTGCGATCCCTCGCATGCCGGACGGGTGATGTCGTTCCCATATACCGCTGCGGGACAGTTCCGGATTCACACCGGATTCCCTCTTGCGACGGCCCACTTCCGCGGGTCGAACCAGCGCTCACCAGCCTACCGGGCGCCTTCTCCGGGCGGGCAAGAGGGGTGCAACTTCCTGAGCTGTGGTCATACCGACGGGAGTGTGACAAATCTCCTAGTCACAGCCATGGAGTCCTGTCTCGAGGCGACCGGCTCGCGGTCCGCCCAACGGGATGGTCCGCTGGCGCGGGCCGACCGCGCCAGCTCGATTGGACGTACGGCCGCGCACTGTGTAATGTCCTCTCTCGCGCCTCGTTGGAGGAACCGGTGGTTCCCCCGCATGGCGCCGATCCAGAACCTCGGATCGGATTTGCAACAGAAGGTTCGATGAACTAATGTTGAACAAGTTGCCGCAAGGCAGCAAACAGTGAGGGAAGCCTCGAACAATGAGGTGTAGCTCACGGCTCGCAGGAAGTCGGATTTGAAAGTCCGAATGAAAGCGAGTAAGGTTGATCGAGTTGCCCCAAGCGGATGGTTGTTAGGCCTGAAGCGCGGATCGTGCCCGAATCTTGAGAACTCAACAGCGTGTCTAAAGTCAATGCCAAGTTTTACCCGTGGCCATTGCTTTCGGATCTCTTCTTTGTGGGGGGTTTGTGGTGGTGGTTATGGTTTCTTTGAGTATGATTATTGATTGGAATGCCAGTTTTGGTGTTTCTTTGTCAGTGGTTGGATTCATTGTTGATTGACGACGTTGCCATCCTTGTGGTGGTTGTCGATATTTTTCAACGGAGAGTTTGATCCTGGCTCAGGACGAACGCTGGCGGCGTGCTTAACACATGCAAGTCGAACGGTAAGGCCCTTCGGGGTACACGAGTGGCGAACGGGTGAGTAACACGTGAGTAACCTGCCCCAGTCTCTGGGATAACCGCCGGAAACGGCGGCTAATACTGGATATTCAGCGTCTGCCGCATGGTGGGTGTTGGAAAGCTCCGGCGGATTGGGATGGGCTCGCGGCCTATCAGCTTGTTGGTGAGGTAGTGGCTCACCAAGGCTTCGACGGGTAGCCGGCCTGAGAGGGCGACCGGCCACATTGGGACTGAGATACGGCCCAAACTCCTACGGGAGGCAGCAGTGGGGAATATTGCACAATGGGCGGAAGCCTGATGCAGCAACGCCGCGTGCGGGATGACGGCCTTCGGGTTGTAAACCGCTTTCAACGCAGACGAAGCGAAAGTGACGGTATGCGTAGAAGAAGCACCGGCCAACTACGTGCCAGCAGCCGCGGTGATACGTAGGGTGCGAGCGTTGTCCGGAATTATTGGGCGTAAAGAGCTTGTAGGCGGTTTGTTGCGTCAGAAGTGAAATCTCAGTGCTTAACACTGAGCGTGCTTCTGATACGGGCAGACTAGAGGAAGTTAGGGGAGAACGGAATTCCTGGTGGAGCGGTGGAATGCGCAGATATCAGGAGGAACACCGGTGGCGAAGGCGGTTCTCTGGGACTTTCCTGACGCTGAGAAGCGAAAGCGTGGGGAGCAAACAGGCTTAGATACCCTGGTAGTCCACGCCGTAAACGGTGGGTACTAGGTGTGGGTCACATTCCACGTGATCCGTGCCGCAGCTAACGCATTAAGTACCCCGCCTGGGGAGTACGGCCGCAAGGCTAAAACTCAAAGGAATTGACGGGGCCCCGCACAAGCGGCGGAGCATGCGGATTAATTCGATGCAACGCGAAGAACCTTACCTGGGTTTGACATATGCCGGAAACATTCAGAGATGGATGCCCCTTTTTGGTCGGTATACAGGTGGTGCATGGCTGTCGTCAGCTCGTGTCGTGAGATGTTGGGTTAAGTCCCGCAACGAGCGCAACCCTCGTCCAATGTTGCCAGCACGTAATGGTGGGGACTCATTGGAGACCGCCGGGGTCAACTCGGAGGAAGGTGGGGATGACGTCAAGTCATCATGCCCCTTATGTCCAGGGCTTCACGCATGCTACAATGGCCGGTACAAAGGGCTGCGAACCTGCAAGGGTGAGCGAATCCCAAAAAGCCGGTCTCAGTTCGGATTGGGGTCTGCAACTCGACCCCATGAAGTCGGAGTCGCTAGTAATCGCAGATCAGCAACGCTGCGGTGAATACGTTCCCGGGGCTTGTACACACCGCCCGTCAAGTCATGAAAGTCGGTAACACCCGAAGCCAGTGGCCCAACCGTGAGGAGGGAGCTGTCGAAGGTGGGACTGGTGATTAGGACTAAGTCGTAACAAGGTAGCCGTACCGGAAGGTGCGGCTGGATCACCTCCTTTCTAAGGAGCTTTGAACAGCTGCTTTTGTGGTTGTCATTCACCTGGTTCCGTGGCGTTCGTTCACGGCCAGTGTGGCTCTGGATTGTGGAACATTGACTGAGGCATCATCGGATGCTGGTTTTCGTGAGTACAGCCCCTGTTGTGGGGGAGTGGAAAGTGGGGATTGGTGGATGGTGGTGTGACACGCTGTTGGGTCCTGAAGGGTCGGTCATGTTGGTGACGCCTTCTTGTCGAGCCATGGATTGAGATCGGGTTTTGCCTGGTTGATGTTGTGGTGTCGCCCGTATTTTGAGAACTACACAGTGGACGCGAGCATCTTTGTAGAATTTTACAAGCTACTAAGTGCGATCGGTGGATGCCTAGGCACCAAGAGCCGATGAAGGACGTTGTAACCTGCGATAAGCCATGGGGAGCTGGTAAACGAGCTGTGATCCGTGGATTTCCGAATAGGGAAACCTTGAAATTACCGGAGTCATGTCCGGCAACCTCTACCTGAATGTATAGGGTAGTTGGAGGGAACGTGGGGAAGTGAAACATCTCAGTACCCACAGGAAGAGAAAACAACCGTGATTCCGTGAGTAGTGGCGAGCGAAAGCGGAAGAGGCCAAACCGTGTGTGTGTGATAGCTGACAGGCGTTGCACATGCGGTGTTGTGGGGCCACTCTGACAGTACTGTCATTCTGTCGACAAGTAAAAAATGATCAATGAAGGCGAACCAGTTGGGAAGCTGGACCAGAGCGGGTGATAGTCCCGTAGTCGTAAGTTGTTCACTTGTGAGTGTCACCCCAAGTAGTGCGGAACCCCTGAAATTCCGCATGAATCTGGCGGGACCACCCGCTAAGCCTAAATACTCCTTGGTGACCGATAGCGGACAAGTACCGTGAGGGAAAGGTGAAAAGTACCCCGGGAGGGGAGTGAAATAGTACCTGAAACCGATCGCATACAATCCGTCGGAGCCCTTTGGGGTGACGGCGTGCCTTTTGAAGAATGAGCCTGCGAGTTAGTGGTGTGTGGCGAGGTTAACCCGTGTGGGGAAGCCGTAGCGAAAGCGAGTCCGAACAGGGCGTTTGAGTCGCACGCTCTAGACCCGAAGCGTAGTGATCTATCCATGGCCAGGTTGAAGCGACGGTAAGACGTCGTGGAGGACCGAACCCACTTGGGTTGAAAACCGAGGGGATGAGCTGTGGATAGGGGTGAAAGGCCAATCAAACTACGTGATAGCTGGTTCTCCCCGAAATGCATTTAGGTGCAGCGTCGCGTGTTTCTTTCCGGAGGTAGAGCACTGGATGGTCTAGGGGGCCCACAAGCTTACCGAAATCAGCCAAACTCCGAATGCCGGAAAGTGAGAGCGCGGCAGTGAGACTGCGGGCGATAAGGTTCGTAGTCGAGAGGGAAACAGCCCAGATCATCAGCTAAGGTCCCTAAGCGATAACTAAGTGGAAAAGGATGTGGAGTTGCGCAGACAACCAGGAGGTTGGCTTGGAAGCAGCCATCCTTGAAAGAGTGCGTAATAGCTCACTGGTCAAGTGATTCCGCGCCGACAATTTAGCGGGGCTCAAGTTATCCACCGAAGCTATGGCATTCACATATTAACCTCCTTACGGCAGGTGTGTGGATGGGTAGGGGAGCGTCGTGTGCACGGTGAAGCGGCGGGGTGACCCAGCCGTGGAGAGCACACGAGTGAGAATGCAGGCATGAGTAGCGAATGACGGGTGAGAAACCCGTCCGCCGAATATCCAAGGGTTCCAGGGTCAAGCTAATCTGCCCTGGGTAAGTCGGGACCTAAGGCGAGGCCGACAGGCGTAGTCGATGGACAACCAGTTGATATTCTGGTACCGGCGAAACAACGTCCATGCTGAATCATTTGATGCTAAGCACGCGAGTGTGTCTGGATCCTTCGGGTGATGGTCACATGAGTCTGTGAACCAATGATGTAGTAGGCAAGCTGCGGAGGGACGCAAGAAGGTAGCTCATCCCGGGCGATGGTTGTCCCGGGTCAAGTGTGTAGGGCGAGACGTAGGCAAATCCGCGTTTCATCAAGCCTGAGACATGATGGGGAGACCAACTTTGGTTGGTTGAGTGAGTGATCCTATGTTGCCTAGAAAAGCTTCGTGAGCGAGTTGTGAGCCGCCCGTACCCTAAACCGACACAGGTGGATAGGTAGAGAATACCAAGGCGATCGAGAGAATCATGGTGAAGGAACTCGGCAAAATACCCCCGTAACTTCGGGATAAGGGGGACCTGACACGTCCAGGCACTTGCTGCTGACGGCGTTGAGGGTCGCAGAGACCAGGCCCAAGCGACTGTTTACTAAAAACACAGGTCCGTGCCAACTTGAAAGAGGACGTATACGGACTGACTCCTGCCCGGTGCTGGAAGGTTAAGGGGAACTGTTAGACGTAAGTCGAAGCGGTGAACTTAAGCCCCAGTAAACGGCGGTGGTAACTATAACCATCCTAAGGTAGCGAAATTCCTTGTCGGGTAAGTTCCGACCTGCACGAATGGAGTAACGACTTGGGCGCTGTCTCCACCATGAACTCGGCGAAATTGCATTACGAGTAAAGATGCTCGTTACGCGCAGTAGGACGGAAAGACCCCGGGACCTTTACTATAGTTTGGTATTGGTGTTCGGTACAGCTTGTGTAGGATAGGTGGGAGACTTTGAAGCGGCCACGCCAGTGGTTGTGGAGTCAACGTTGAAATACCACTCTGGCTGTTCTGGATATCTAACCTAGGACCATGATCTGGTTCAGGGACAGTGCCTGATGGGTAGTTTGACTGGGGCGGTCGCCTCCCAAAAGGTAACGGAGGCGCCCAAAGGTTCCCTCAGCCTGGTTGGCAATCAGGTTTTGAGTGTAAGTGCACAAGGGAGCTTGACTGTGAGACCGACAGGTCGAGCAGGGACGAAAGTCGGGACTAGTGATCTGACGGTGGCATGTGGACGCGCCGTCACTCAACGGATAAAAGGTACCCCGGGGATAACAGGCTGATCTTGCCCGAGCGCTCACAGCGACGGCATGGTTTGGCACCTCGATGTCGGCTCGTCGCATCCTGGGGCTGGAGTCGGTCCCAAGGGTTGGGCTGTTCGCCCATTAAAGCGGCACGCGAGCTGGGTTTAGAACGTCGTGAGACAGTTCGGTCCCTATCCACTGCGCGCGTAGGAATCTTGAGAAGAGCTGTCCTTAGTACGAGAGGACCGGGACGGACTAACCTCTGGTGTGCCAGTTGTTCTGCCAAGAGCACGGCTGGTTGGCTACGTTGGGAAGTGATAACCGCTGAAAGCATCTAAGCGGGAAGCACGCTTCAAGATGAGGGTTCCCACAGAATAATCTGGTAAGGCCCCCTGTAGACCACGGGGTGATAGGTCGGATGTGGAAGCACAGCAATGTGTGGAGCTGACCGATACTAATAGGCCGAGGGCTTGTATTTCTACAAAGGTGTTACGCGTCCACTGTGTGGTTCCCGAAATATGGTCGGGAATCGACTGATATTTCCATAGTGTTTCGGTGGTCATGTCAAAAGGGAAACACCCGGTCCCATTCCGAACCCGGAAGTTAAGCCTTTTAGAGCCGATGGTACTGCAGGGGGGACTCTGTGGGAGACTAGGACACCGCCGGACTTACAAACACCCCCTGGGTGATCAGCAATGATCAACCCAGGGGGTGTTTTCACATGCCCGGGCACGGGTAGGTGATGCAGAACACAAAAGCGGCTCTTCGGACTTGAGGGTGGATCAGGTGGTGTAGTCGGGTGACCCGGTCCGGGTAGGGGTCGAGGTCCCGGGCATGATCAGAGGACTCTTACCTCTCCTGATCGCCAAGGACCTCGACGTTGTCCCAGACTACCCAGCCCTGCCCCTGTTGTGATGCCTGGCTCGACCTGCCCGGGCTCCACGTGATCGCGGTGGACCACGACGACCATGCTGTGGTGGTGACTGTGGCCAGCGACCACGCTGAGCGGGGGTGCCCGTCCTGCGGGGTCCTCGCCAGGGTTCATGACCGCAGAACCGTGACGCTGATCGACGCGTCCGCGATGGGCCGGCCGGTGCGGCTGCACTGGGTCAAGCACCGCTACGTGTGCAGGGAACATCTGTGTGACCAGCACACCTTCACCGAGACCGACGAGCGCATCGCCCCCGCCGGACACCGGTTGACCACGCGCGCCACCAGGTGGGCGATCGAGCAACTGCGCCGCGAGCACGCTGCAGTCAGTGGACTGGCCCGCCAACTCGGCATCTCATGGAAGACGTTGTGGCGCGCCATCAAGCCAGTTCTGCAAGCCGCTGACGCTGACCCGACGCGTTTCGAGGGCGTGAAGCGCTTGGGGGATGATGAGCACGTGTGGCACCACTGCAACCCGAGGACTCGTGGGCCGAAGATGCTCACCGGCATGGTCGACTTCACCCCCAGCAACGACGGCACTGCCCGGACTCGCTTGCTCGACCTAGTGCCGGGACGTTCCGGGAGGGTGTACGCCGACTGGCTCCAAGACCGCGACACAAACTGGCTCGCCCACATCGAGGTCGCGGCGCTGGATCCGTTTCGTGGTTACAAGAACGCGATCGACGACCACCTCGACGACGCCACCGCCGTGTTGGACGCCTTCCACGTCGTCAAGCTCGCGACCCAAGCAGTCGATGAGGTCCGCCGTCGGGTCCAGCAGGCCACCCTCGCTCACCGGGGCCGCAAGGGCGAGCCCCTGTTCGGGATCCAGACGATCCTGCGCTGCTCGGCCGCGAACCTGTCCGACAAGCAGAAACACCGCCTCCAGACAGCGATCGAGGCCCACGAAGCCCATGAGGAAGTGTTCATCGCCTGGCAAGCCGCTCAACGCGTCCGGGCCATCTACCACGCCGACACCCCAGCCGCGGGCCGGGCCGCAGCCCAGCAGTTGCTGGACACGTTGCCGACCTGCCCGATCCCGCAGATCGCACGACTGGGTCGCACCCTCAAACAATGGCGCGAGGCGTTCCTGGCCTACTTCGACACCGACGGCGCATCCAACGGCCCCACCGAGGCGATCAACGGACTGATCGAACTCCACCGCCGCATCGCCAGAGGCTTCCGCAACCGCGACAACTACCGACTACGCTGCCTACTCATCGCCGGCGGCCTGGACACCTGATCCACCCTCAAGTCCGAAGAGCCACGAAAGCGCTCGGCCCCTGTTGGGGCCGAGCGCTTTCGTCGTTTCGGATCAGATCAGGACACGAAGGGGGTGATGGCACCCGCCAGACGGGGCAGCGCCTCCTCGACATAGCCCTTGGCCTTGCCACGGATCGGCTTGTACAACTTCGCGATGGCCGCATTGTCCGGCGACTCCGCCTTCGCATCGGCCACGGCCAGCAGCGCGTCGGCCACCTCAGCGGAGCGGCTCGAGAGGAAGGCGCCGAAGTCCTGGTCACCCTTGGCATTCCAGAAGGGCTCCAGGGCGCTGGCGATGTCCGGCAGCATGGCGTCGGTTCCCTTGGGGACGATGCCGTCCTTCATCTTCTTCGCGCTGGCATAGGCCCCCTTGATGGCCATTCCGCCCAGACCGCCCTTGGAGTTGACCTCCTCGTCGATGACGGTGGCGATCGCGGTGACGACCTGCGGACGCTTGGCGGGGTCCAGCAGGGATTCGCTGAAGCTCATGATTGTGCCTTTCGGTGTGGTTGGTACGGGCACGTGCCCGGCTGGGGGAGCCTTGTCCATTGTGGCGCGCCGCGGCCGGAGCTGCCAGCCGTTGGTCACACTGGGCGCGAGGTCTCCACGAAACGCACGTCGGCCGTCAACAGGTCCACAATGGCCAGTCGATCGATCAAGGGGCTGCCCACCCCGGTCAACAGCTTCACGACCTCGGCGGCCTGCCATGCTCCCGCCATCGAGGGTGCAGCTCCGAGGATGTCTGGCGGGCTGGGGGCCTCCGTCGGATGCGGGACGACGTCCTCCCACGCGGTGTGACCCGGTACAAAGACGCTGATCACCGCAGACCAGGCGTCAATTGCTGCCCATACCCAGGGAATCTGGGCGGCGCGGCAGGCCGCGGAGATGGCGGCCCGTGAGGCGGCTCGGTCCGTGCAGTCCACGACGACGTCGAACTGGGAGACCAGATCCACATCGTCTGGAGTCAGGCGGTGCTCACGGCCGGTGATGATGGCCGTGGGGGAGAGGGCCTGCATGCGTCGCGTGGCCAGTTCCACCTTGGAGCGGCCGATGTCCTGCGCCTTGAACAGGGTCTGACGGTTCAGATTGGACGGGGCGACCACGTCGTCGTCCAGCAGGGTGATCGTGCCGATCCCGGCGGCGACCAGCGGTGGAATGGCGCCGGCGCCAAGCCCTCCACAACCCACCACCAGCACCCGGGCGTCGGCGAGGCGACGCTGGCCGTCCTCTCCCAGGATGGTGCGTTGACGCAGCCAGGTCTCGTCGTGCGGGTCAGCAGTCACCAAGACCCACCCACTCAGTGGAACCGTCATCGAAGACCTGGTTCTTCCAGACCGGGACACGAACCTTGATCCGGTCGACGAGTTCACCGCAGGCACGGAAGGCCTCTGCCCGATGGGCGCTGGCACACGCTGCCAGCAGAGCGACGTCGCCGACGCGTAGGTCCCCGACACGGTGCTCGGCGAAGGCGGTGACGCCGAACTCACGCTCCACCTCCTCCACCACGGAGGTAAGAATGCCCACGGCATCGGGATGGGCACTGTAGGACAGGGCCGTCACCCCCCGTCCGTGGTCATGGTTGCGGACCACCCCCTCGAAGAGCACACACGCGCCATCGGCATCGCCCAGAACGGCATTGCGGGCACGGACGGGATCCAGGGGAACATCGCTCACGTCGGCATGGGGCATGCCGGCAAGCCTACGCTCACTTCGTGCTTTGCACGGTGCCGGCCGTACAATGTCGCTCATGACTCATCGGCAGCTTGTGGACCGTTTCGGGCGCACGGCGACGGACCTGCGGCTGTCCGTCACCGACGTCTGCAACCTGCGGTGCAGCTACTGCCTGCCGGCCACGCCAGACCATCCTGACCGGCGCGGAGCTTGTGCGTCTGGCAAGCATCGGGATCCGCCAGCTGGGCGTCAGCAAGATCAGACTCACCGGCGGTGAGCCGCTCACCCGTCCCGATCTTGAACAGATCATCAACGGCATCGCCAGAGCGCACCCCGGCATCGAGATTGCCCTGACGACCAATGGGATCGGCCTGGCCGAACGAGCAGATGATCTTGCTCGTGCTGGGTTGACAAGGGTGAACATCTCCCTGGACACGGTTCACGAGGAGACCTTCGTCACCCTGACCCGGCGTTCAGGACTCGACCGGGTCCTGGCGGGAGTGCGCGCGAGCGTGGCCGCGGGACTCGGTCCGGTCAAGATCAACTCGGTCCTTCTCAAGGGACTCAACGACCACGAGATGGTCGACCTGCTGGACTACTGTCTGGCCGAGGGGACCGAGCTGCGCTTCATTGAGCAGATGCCGATCGGCGCCACGCGCGACTGGGCGCGGGAGAACCTGATCAGCGCCGCAGACATCCGGGCCATGATCGAGGAGCGCTACGAGCTGAAGGGGCTTCCGGGACGGGGCCCCGCGCCGGCCGAACGCTGGGAGGTTCTTGACGGGGGCCGGGTGCTGGGCACCGTAGGGATCGTCGCGTCCGTCACCGAACCCTTCTGCGGAGCCTGCGACCGCACCCGGATCAGCGCCGACGGGCAACTGCGCTCGTGCCTGTTCTCCCAGACCGAGACGGACCTGCGCACGCCACTGCGCGAGGGTGTCAGCGATGAGCAACTGGCCGACCTGTGGGCGGAGGCGATGTATGCCAAACCACGTGCCCACGGCAGCGACGCCGGAGGCTTCGGCACGCACTTCATCCAACCCGATCGACCCATGAATGCCATTGGAGGCTGAGATGCAGATTCGCTGGTTCGCCGGCGCCGCCCATGCGGCGGGTGTCACGCAGGAGGACGTCGAGCAGCAGCAGGAGGGCACCGTGCGGGAGGTGCTGGGCCGCTTGCGCCCCGGTGCCGTGACTGTGCTCGAGCGCTGCTCCTTCCTGGCGGACGGCCGGGGAGTGGACGCGGATGCCGCGTGGCCGTCACAGGCCGCCGTCGTGGACGTGCTTCCGCCCTTCACCGGGGGCTGAGGAGCAGGATGTCAGGCATGAGCACCGCACAGATCATCGTCGTCTCCGACCGCGCCCTCGACGACCCGTCGGAGAACCGGGCCGGCCCCATCCTCGAGACCTGTCTGCGGGACCTCGGGCTGGACGTGGCGACGAGCGTCGTGGCGGCGAGCGCGGAGTCGGTCGACGAGGCGCTGGCCGCGGCAGTGGCGGTTGCCGACGTGGTGGTCACCGCCGGAGGCACCGGGATCCGCCCGGGCGACGTCGTCGTGGACCGCACCGTGGCGCTGGGGCTGGTGGAGCTGCCCGGCATCGCGGAGGAGATCCGTCGCAGGGGAGCAGAGAAGACCAGCGTCTCCCTGCTCTCGCGCGCCACCGCAGGAGTGGTGGACCGCGACGGGCGACGGGTCGTCGTGGTCAATGCGCCCAGTTCGCGGGGCGGCGCCAAGGACGTGGTCGCGGTGCTGAACGACGTTCTCCCGCATCTGCTGCGGGACCTGGCGGGCGAATCGAGGGACTGAGCGGGCCACAGGTTGGCTCAGCGGGTCAACAACACCTGGATCTGGTCTCCCCGGGCGACGGGCGCGGTGATGATGGCCAGCCCATCGCACTGGTGCAGGGTGCCGATCCGGTGGGAGCCATGGCCACCGGGTGCCGGGAGCGCCGAGGTGCCGTCCAGGACCACATCCACCAGTCGAGTGGTGCCCGGGCGGGCCGAGAAGTCCGCGGCGGCAACACAGGACAGGAGGCGGCGGGAGTCCGGAAGCCCGGACAGCTCGTCGAGCGCTGCGCGGACGAACAGGTGGACGCCGACATGCACCGCCACGGGATTTCCGGGCAGACAGATGATCGGGACCCGCATCCCCGCAATGTCGACATGTCCCCAGCCCTGGGGGCTGCCGGGTTGCATCGCGACGTGCCCCAGCTCCACATGGGCCGAGGGGCTGGTGGCAGCCCAGGCCTGCACCACGTCGTGGGAACCCACCGACACGCCACCGGTGGTGACCACCAGGTCCGGGGTGGGGGACAGCGCCGCCAACTGGGCCTCGAGGATGGCTGCCTCGTCGCCAGCATGGTGGACACCACTCACCTCGGCGCCCAGTTCCTGGAGCAGACCGGCCACGAGCACGGAGTTGGAGTCCGGGATCTGCGCACTTCCCAGCTGCACCCCCGGAGCAGAGAGTTCATCACCCGTGGTGACCAGGGCCACCAGAGGCCGTCGCCGAACCGGCAACCGGACCAGCCCGGTGGCCGCCGCGGCCGCCAGGTGCGTGGCGGACAGCCGGGTGCCGGCCTTCAGGACCGTGTCGCCGATACGGACGTCCTCCCCGGCAGTCCGGATGTGGCTACGCCCGTCGAAGCCGGTGATCGTGACCTGTTGGGGCACCGGCCCGGCTCCGGGCCGGGCGTCGGTCTGCTCTACGGGGACCACCACGTCGCACCCGTCGGGGACCCGGGCCCCGGTCATGATCCGCACCGCATGACCCGGTGCGGGGGAGACGGGCGCGGCCCCGGCAGGAACCTCGCCGTCGACGGGGAGCGTGCACGGCACCTCGGCAAGATCAGCCCGTCGGACCGCGAAGCCGTCCATGGCCGAACAGTCGAAGGCTGGCACCGGGACCCGTGCCACGACGTCCCGCTCCAGGAGCAGGCCCAGGCAGTCCATCAGGGGTAGCTCCACGGGGGCCGGAGGATGCGCCAGCCTCCGGATCCGGCGACAGTGGTCTTCGACACCGGTCGGTTGGGTGTGCTGGGTGTTCATTGAATGCCTCCTGGACATGAGGATTTCATGCGCGGCCCGAGCGAAGAGGAACGCCCCGCCACTCACGACGGAGCAGCGGGGCGCCCTGTGGGCCCGAATGGCAAAGGTCAGCTGGGCTTGGGGGCACCGGGGCGTGCGTACCGCATCCAGGTGATCACCACGCACAGCACGGCGAAGGCCAGGCCGATCCCGTAGAAGGTGGAGGCCGGCATGATGGTCAGGGCGATGCCGAACAGGAAGGGACCGAAGGCCGCGATCGCAGCGGTCCAGCCGATCACGCCGCCTGCCTGACGGGGCTCGAAGATCATCGGCATCTGCTTGAAGGTGGAGGCATTGCCGATGCCCGAGAACAGGAAGATGGCGAGCATGCCCCACAGGAAGGTCTTGAAGTCCGCCTGCATGGTGGCCGCCGAGGTGTGGTCCGGGTTCAGCGCCGTCATGGTCCAGGCGATGGAGGCGATCAGGCCGATGCCGGAGACCAGCGTCCAGATGGCACCGCCCATCTTGTCGGTCAGCGGCGAGAAGAGCACCCGGGCGCCGGCACCGACCAGCGGGCCGAGGAAGACGTACTTCACGGCGTCGACGGGGACATAGCCCGCCACCTCGGCCGCACTCCCGGTTGCGCCGTAGAGCTGGTTCATCAACAGGCCGAACTGGGCCGACAGGCCGGCGAAGGTGCCGAAGGTCATGATGTAGAGCAGCGTCATCCACCAGGTGTCCTGGTTGGAGAATATGTCGAACTGCTGCTTGATGTTGGCCTTGATCGGCACCGACTTCAGCAGGAACCAGGCAGCCACAGCCCCGACGATGATGAAGGGGATCCAGGTGAAGGCCGCATTCTGGTACCAGACCTCGGTGGGAACCCCCGTCTTGGTCTTGAGCTGCTGTGACTCACCGACCACGGCGAGCGCGCCCATGCCCACCAGGGCCGGGGTGAGCAGCTGCACCAGCGAGACGCCGAAGTTGCCGATACCGGCCTGCAGGCCCAGTGCGGTGCCCGCCATCCGCTTCGGGAAGAAGTACGACGTGGAGGGCATGAAGCCGCTGAAGGCGCCACCGCCGATGCCAGCCAGGAAGGCCAGCAGCAGGAGCACCGGGTAGGAGGTGTTTGCATTCTGCACCGCGAAGCCCCAGCCCAGGACCGGCACGGCCAGCAGGGCAGTGGTCAGGGCAACCATGCGACGGGTGCCCAGGATCGGCGGGAGGATCATCCACATCAGGCGGGTGATGCCCGCCGACAGGCCGGGCATGGCCGCCAGCCAGTAGAGCTGGCTCTTGGAAAAGGCGAAGCCAATGGAGTTCAGCTTGGGGATCAGGGCGCTGGGCAGGAACCATGCGACGAAGCACAGCGTCAGGGCGAAGGTGGTGATCCACAGGGTGCGCCATGCCAAGGGCTTGTCCCAGCTGGCCTCGTCCTCGGGATTCCAGTTCTGCAGCCATTCCCCGCCGGAGCGGGGATCAGTGGTGGAACTCATCGGTTCTCCTCGATCTCGGAGGCCGGAGCCTCGAAGTGGTCGGACAGGTGCAATGCCTGCTTTTGCAGCATCGCGTGGATGGTCAGGTGCATCCAGACCAGACAGACCAGCGTGAGCACCAGGAGCACCATGAAGGTGCTGGTCGGTGCCCCGCTCCACTGCTTGGCGTAGGCGAACAGCGGAGGCAGGAAGAACCCGCCCAGACCGCCGAGCATTCCCACCAGACCGCCGACGGACCCGACATTGGTGGGGAAGTAGTCAGGGATGTGCTTGTAGACGGCGGCCTTGCCGATGCCCATCGAACATCCCAGCAGGAAGATGACCACCACGAAGGCCCACAGCCCCAGGAGCCTGGGGACACTCAGCAGGGCGGAGGTGACCACCATCAGGCCGAAGGTGAAGTACATGGCGCGGCGCGGGCCGAACTTGTCGCTGAACCATCCGCCGAAGGGGCGCAGCAGGGAGGCCGGGAAGATGAACAGGGCGGTCAACAGCCCGGCCTTGGTCAGCGAGACGTCGTAGACGTCCATGTAGTACTTCGGCAGCCAGGCCGACAGCGCCACGTAGGCCCCGAAGACCGCCACGTAGTAAAGGCTGAAGCGCCACACGCGCATCTCCTTGAGCGGCTCCAGCATCTCCGACAAGGGCTTGGATGCCCCGGGCATCCGGTCCTCACGCGGCGTGCCCACCAGGATGAGGACGAGCAGGACGAGCAGCAGCACCGTGTAGATCACCGGCAGCAGGCGCCAGCCGCCCTTGACGAATCCCAGGTAGGTGCTGCCCGCGGTGGCCAGGATCAGGGGCGGTCCGATGAACTTGGTGACCGAGGCACCGACATTGCCGGCGCCGAACAGACCGAGGGCGAAACCCTGCCGGTGTTTGGTGAACCAGGCGGAGTTCCAGGCGATGCCGACGCTGAACGAGTTTCCGGCGAAGCCGACCAGGAAGGCCAGGAGCAGCAGCATGTGGTAACTGTTCGCGAAGGCGACCGCGAAGGAGGCAACTGCCGAGAAGGCCAGGATGAAGCTCATCACCTTGCGGCCGCCAATGCGGTCGGTGATCATGCCGGCGGGCAGCCGCCACATGGATCCATTGAGGATGGCCACGGCGCTGATCCAGGAGAGCTGGACGTCGGTCAGTCCGAACTCCTTCTGGATCGGCTTGCCGAGGATGCCGAACATGAGCCACACGGCAAACATGACCGTGAACGCGATGGTGGACAGGGTGAGGACCGCGGTCGAGCCGTGGGCTTCCTTCTCCTGGACGGCTGGGACTTGTTGATTCATCAGGTGGACAGCTTTCGACAAATGGGTGCGGCCCCCGATGCTGGGGGCCGCATGGTGTCTGGGAGTGCCGGAGTCAACGAGGACGCTGGTTCCGGTCGAGGGTGCCAATGGGGTCCCAGCCTCGGCGCGAACCAGAACCCTGGCTCGACGGCGTCGGGACGCCGTCGCGGGTGCGGTAGACGATGTAGGGACGGAAGAGGTACTTCAGGGGTGCGCTGAAGGCGTGCACCAGCCGGGTGAAGGGCCAGATGGCGAAGAGCAGCAGCGCGATGATGACGTGGGCCTTGAAGACCGGGGTCGCGGCCGCCATCGCCTGCACGTCGGGCTGGAAGGTGAACAGCGAACGGAACCAGATGGAGACCGTCTCGCGGTAGTTGTGTTCGGTGCCACCCGCGCCGCGGGTGCCGAAGAGCGTGGCGGCAGTGCCCAGCAGCACGGCCCCGGTGAGGAAGATGTACATCACCTTGTCGTTGACGGTGGTGGCATTGAAGACCTCCCCGGTGGTGCGGCGACGAAGGATCAGCATGAACAGGCCGACGATGATCATCGCCGCGGCCACCAGGCCGCCACCCAGCGCGAGCAGGTGGTACTGGTGCTGGTGGAAGCCGATCGCATCGGTCCAGCGTTTGGGAATGACCAGGCCCATGAAGTGGCCCGCGATGGCCATGATCAGACCGAAGTGGAACAGGGGAGAGGCGATCTTGAGCAGCTTGCTCTCGTACAGCTGGGAACTGCGGGTGGTCCAGCCGAACTGGTCGTACTTGTAGCGCCAGATGGTGCCGCCGACGAGCAGCGTCACGCAGGCATAGGGCAGCATGCCCCACAGGAAGGTGTTCATCGGTGGTCTCCCCTGGTTGGCTGGAAGTCTGTCGGCTGGGGGTGGGACGGCTGGATTCCGAGGGCCGCGCCCCGGCTCTGGATCTCGACGTACTGGGCCTGCTCCGAGCCATAGCTCGGCAGGCCGACGGTCTCCTGCGGCATCGCGGCATCCACCATGGCCTGCACCTCGGCGCGGGTGCTGGGGGCCTTGCCGGGGAGCGTCGCGCACACGGCACGAACGATGCCCGCCTGCGGCAGGTCATCCTTCTCCAACTGCATCCGCAGGAGCTCCAGGCTGGGCCGGTAGCGGGTCAGCAGCTCGAAACCGCGCTGCGGATCGCCCAGGGCCGCGAACTCCAGCACGAGCGGCAGATGGTCCGGCAGCTCACCACCAAGATCAACGAGCAGGCCGGAGTCGCGGTAGACCTGCTTGATTCCCGCCAGCACCTCACCGCGGCGACGGGTGTCCCCGTCGGTCCAGTACGACAGGTGCAGCGCGTGGCGACGCGAGGTGTCGAACTCCGCCACGTGGAAGGCCTGCGACTCCACCAGCGGCTGCTGGGACAGGTGGGACAGCGTCGGCTCGAAGGCCTGCAGCACCCCGGCCTCGGCCAGCGCGCCGCGCAGCACCTCCAGACGCTCCAGCAGCTGCTCGTCGGGGTAGCTGAGCAGCAGCGAGGCGGCCTGGTAGACCACCTGCTGCGTCGTCAGCGTCACGTCGGTACTCACACCCGACCCTCGTCGTCCAGGGCATCGCGGTCCAGCGAGGAGGTGTCGACGCCCCGCAGACCGTCAGCGGCGGGCATCAGCGGCGGGGGAGCGACATCGGCCTCGGCGGCCGCCTGACGGGCCTTGATCGACTGGTAGGTCTCGATGGCCACCGGTACCGGGCCGCTGCCCGAACCGGAGCCCCACGGGCCCTCCTCCATGCCCGGCCCACCCTCGAAGTCCAGGCTGCAGCCCATCTCCTCGAGATTGTGGGCCTGCTCGATATGGGCCTTCGGAATGACGTAACGGTCGTCGTACTTGGCGATGGCCAGCAGGCGGTACATCTGCTCCATGGCCTGCGGCGTCATCCCGACCGCCTCGGTCAGGTCGGCGTCGCGCTCATTGTGCAGGGTCACGCCACGCATGTAGGAGCGCATCGCGGCCAGCTTCTGCAGTACGTCCGTGACCACCTGGGTGTCACCCGCGGTGAACAGCTCCGCCAGGTACTCCACCGGGATGCGCAGCGCGTCGATGGCGCCGAACAGGTTCCCGGCGGCCTCCGCGTCGTGGCCCTGCTCGCGCAGCGTGTCGACGACGGGGGACAGCGGCGGGATGTACCAGACCATCGGCATGGTGCGGTACTCCGGGTGCAGTGGCAGCGCGACCTTGAAGTGCTTGATCAGCGCGTAGACCGGGGACTTCTGTGCGGCGTCGATCCAGTCCGACGGGATGCCGGACTTGCGGGCCTCGGCCAGCACCTTCGGGTCGTGCGGGTCCAGCATGACGTCGAGCTGGGCCTGGTAGAGGTCCTGGTCATTCTTGACTGACGCGGCCTTGGTGACGGCATCCGCGTCGTACAGGATGATGCCGATGTAGCGCAGCCGACCCACGCAGGTCTCCGAGCAGACCGTCGGGATGCCCGCCTCCAGCCTCGGGTAGCAGAAGGTGCACTTCTCCGCCTTGCCGGAACGGTGGTTGAAGTAGATCTTCTTGTACGGGCAGCCGGTGATGCACTGGCGCCAGCCACGGCACTGGTTCTGGTCCACCAGCACGATGCCGTCCTCGGCGCGCTTGTAGATCGCGCCCGAGGGGCACGAGGCCATGCACGAGGGGTTCAGGCAGTGCTCACAGATCCGCGGCAGGAAGAACATGAAGCTCTTCTCGTACTCGAACTTGATCTTGTCCGAGACCTCCTGGCGCAGCTTCTCCACGATCGGGTCCTGCTCCTGCGCGGTACCGCCCAGCGAGTCGTCCCAGTTCGCGGAGTACTCGATCTTGGTGTCCTTGCCCGTGATCAGGCTCTTCGGCCGGGCCACCGGGAAGTCATCGCCCAGCGGCGCATTGGTCAGCGTCTCGTAGTCATAGGTCCACGGCTCGTAGTAGTCCTCGAGCCCCGGCTGCACCGGGGAGGCGAAGATGCTGAGCAGCTTCTTGAACCGGCCACCGGACTTGAGCTTGATGCCGCCGGTGGCGGTGCGGACCCAGCCGCCCTGCCACTTGTCCTGGTCCTCGTAGCGACGCGGGTAGCCCTGACCGGGGCGCGTCTCCACATTGTTGAACCAGACGTACTCGGTGCCGGCCCGGTTGGTCCATGCCTGCTTGCAGGTGACCGAACAGGTGTGGCAGCCGATGCACTTGTCGAGGTTCATCACCATCGCAACCTGTGCCATGACTCGCATCAGTACTGGACCTCCTGGGAGCGCTTGCGGATGGTGGAGATGATGTCTCGGTTGACCCCGGTGGGGCCGATGTAGTTGAAGGCGTAGGCCTGGTGGGCGTAGCCACCGATCAGGTGGGTCGGCTTCAGCAGGATGCGGGTGACGGAGTTGTGGATGCCGCCGCGGCGTCCGGTGGCCTCAGACTTGGGCACGTCGATGGTGCGTTCCTGGGCGTGCTGCACGTAGGCGATGCCCACCGGCAGCTTGTGGGTGACCACCGCGCGGGCGACGAAGACGCCGTTCGCATTGGTGCACTCCACCCACTCGTTGTCCTTGACGTCGATCGCCTTGGCGTCCTCGACGCTCAGCCAGGCCTGGGGGCCGCCGCGTCCCAGCGACAGCATGAACAGGTTGTCCTGGTATTCGGAGTGGATGGACCACTTGTTGTGGACGGTCAGGTAGCGCAGCGTGATGGAACGTTCGCCGCGTGCGCCGACGTCGGGTTCGCC
Source organism: Luteococcus japonicus (assembly GCF_003752415.1). Classification (NCBI taxonomy): domain Bacteria; kingdom Bacillati; phylum Actinomycetota; class Actinomycetes; order Propionibacteriales; family Propionibacteriaceae; genus Luteococcus; species Luteococcus japonicus. Next base: position 2,819,916 of record NZ_RKHG01000001.1, read on the forward strand.
GTACATCCGGCCCATGTCCAGCGGGGGACGGTAGATGGGCAGTTGCTCACCGGCGTCGATCATCCAGTCGTGGTCCAGGAAGAAGTGCATCCGGCCACTCAGCGTGTGCCACGGCTTCATTCGCTCGGTGTTGATGGTGAAGGCCGCATAGCGCCGGCCGCCGGTCTCCGAACCCGACCACTCCGGGGAGGTGATCACCGGCTGCGGGGCCTGCTGGGTCTGGGCGAAGGTGACGATCTTCTCCTCCGAACCCTCCGACAGGTCCGCCAGCTTCACGCCGGTGCGCTTCTCCAGGGTGCGGAAGCCCTGCGTGGCGAGCTCACCATTGGTGGTGCCGGAGAAGGTGAGGATGGCCTCGGCCATCCGCGCGTCGGTGTCGATTGCGGGGCGTCCCTCGGCCGGGCCGGAGTCGAAGACTCCGTGCAGCTGGGCCAGCCGGTCCACCGCGTGGGAGACGTCGAAGGTGACGTTCTTGGTGGTGAAGCCCAGCCGGTCCGCGAGCGGGCCGACGCTGGTCAGCTTGTCGACGATGGCCGTGTAGTCGCGCTCGACGATCATCAGGTTCGGCAGGTTCTTGCCCGGGACGGCCGGCAGGTCCGTGCCCTTCCAGTCCGGCACGTGGCCGCCCGGCTGCGCGAGTTCGCCGGGGGTGTCGTGCTGCATCGGGACGGCGACGAGGTCCTTGCGGGTGTCCAGGCGGCCCTTGGCCATCCGGCCGATCACGGCCGAGAGGGCCTTGAAGGTCTCGAAGTCGCTCCGGGCCTCCCACGGGGGGTCGATCGCCGGGGTGAAGGCGTGCACATAGGGGTGCATGTCCGTGGAGGAGATGTCGTACTTCTCGTACCAGGTGGCGGCCGGGAAGACAATGTCACTGAGCAGCGTGGAGCTGGTCATCCGGAAGTCACTGGTGATCAGCAGGTCCAGCTTCCCCTTGGGCGCCTCGTCGTGCCAGACGATGTCCTTGGGGCGGTGCTCGGCGCCGTGGCCGTTCTCCATCACATTGTTGTGGGTGCCCAGCAGGTGCTTGAGGAAGTACTCCTCGCCCTTGGCGGAGCTGCCGAACAGGTTGGAGCGCCACAGGATCAGGTTGCGTGGCCAGTTCTCCGGGGCATCGACGTCCTCGATGGCGCTCTTGAGGCGGCCCTCCTTGAGCTCACGGGCCACCCATTCCTGCACCGTGGCGGCCTCGCCGCGGTCCACGGCGGCCTGCGCCTCATCGGCCAGGTCCAGCGGGTTGCGGTTGAACTGCGGGTAGAAGGGCATCCAGCCCAGCCGGTTGGCGGTGGCCATCGCATCGGCGGCGTGCAGGCCGTCGAGGTGACCGGTGCTCAGCGGGGAGGTGATGGCGTCGGCACTGAATCCGTCGGTGCGCCACTGGTCCGTGTGCATGTACCAGTAACCGGTGCCGATCATGGTGCGCGGCGGGCGGCTCCAGTCCAGGGCATTGGCCATGTTGAACCAGCCCGTCATCGGGCGGCACTTCTCCTGGCCGACGTAGTGCGCCCAGCCACCGCCATTGCGGCCGATGCAGCCGGTGAGCATCAGCAGGCTCATGATGGCGCGGTAGGTGGCATCGGCGTGGTACCAGTGGCAGATGCCGGCGCCGATGATGATCATGGTGCGGCCCTCGGACTCCTCGGAGTTCTTGGCGAACTCGCGGGCGATCCGGATGCACTGGTCTGCGGGGACGCTGGTGATCTCCGCCTGCCAAGCCGGGGTGTAGGGGGTGCTGACGTCGTCATAGCCGGTGGCCCACTGGCCGGGCAGGCCTTCGCGGCCGACGCCGTACTGCGCCAGCATCAGGTCCAGCACGGTGCAGTAGCGCTGGCCCTCGATCTCGATGGCGGGCACACCCCGACGAATGATCGAGCCGGCACCCCGCGGGTCCTCGAAGCAGGGCAGGGCGATCTCGACGCCCTGCGCGCCCTCGACATCCTTGACCGACAGGGCCGGGTCGATGCCGTCGAGGTTGAGGTTCCACTTGCCTTCGTCCTCGGCATTGTGGCGAAAGCCCATGGAACCCTTCGGGACCACGGGGCGGCCGCTGGCGGCATCCCACATGACGGTCTTGAAGGCGGCGTCGGACTGGCTCGCGTGCTCGGGGAGGTCCGAGGCCACGAGGAACTTGGAGGCGGTCAGGCCGTGGCCCTCCGGGTGTTCCTCGAGGCGGACCAGCATCGACAGGTCCGTGTACTTCTTCACGTAGTCGGTGAAGAAGGGCACCTGACGGTCGACGAAGTTCTCCTTGAGGATGACGTGGCCCATGGACATGGCCAGGGCGGCATCGGTGCCGGCCTGGGCAGGCATCCACTCGTCGGCGAACTTCACGTTGTCCGCGTAGTCCGGGGCGACGGTGATCACCTTCGTGCCGCGGTAGCGGACCTCGGCCATCCAGTGGGCGTCGGGGGTGCGGGTCAGCGGGACATTCGAACCCCACATCATCAGGTAGGTGGAGTCCCACCAGTCGCCGGACTCGGGCACGTCGGTCTGGTCCCCGAAGACCTGCGGGCTCGCGACGGGAAGATCGGCATACCAGTCGTAGAAGGAGGTCATGGCGCCACCCAGCAGGTGGGTGAAGCGGGTGCCGATGGCGTGGCTGACCTGGCTCATCGCCGGGATCGGGCTGAAGGAGACCAGGCGGTCCGGGCCGTAGTTCTTGATGGTGTTGACATAGCTGGCGGCCGAGATCTCCAGGGCCTCTTCCCAACCGACACGCACCAAGCCGCCCTTGCCGCGACCGCTCTGGTAGCGGGCGCGCTTGGCGGGGTCGGTGGACACGTCACGGAAGGCCTCGACGGGGTCACCGAGCCGGGCCTTGGACTCGCGGTACATCTCCAGCAGCGAGGCGCGGATGTAGGGATAGCGCACACGGGTGGGGGAGTAGGTGTACCAACTGAAGGCCGCGCCGCGGGGACAGCCGCGAGGCTCGTACTCCGGGCGGTCGGCGCCAGTGGTCGGGTAGTCCGTCTGCTGGGACTCCCAGGTGATGATCCCGTCCTTGACGTAGACCTTCCACGAGCAGGAGCCGGTGCAGTTCACGCCATGGGTGGAGCGAACCACTTTGTCGTGGCTCCAGCGGTCTCGGTAGAAGACATCGCCCTGGCGGCCACCCTCGTGGAAGACCGCGCGGCCGTCGTCGGTCTCGTCCCACTTGGTGAAGAAGCGGCCGAACTTCAGCAGGGCATTCGAGGCTGCTCCGTCGGTGCGCGCAGTGTCTGTCATGGGGGCATCAAATCATGACTTCAGCGACGTTGTGTAGTTGAACCGGAGGATTTCGGATAAATCGATATCTGCGAGATCTCCATTGCGTAATTCCTAGTGAGGGACACATTGCTCAAGACTTCAATCAATCCGGTGGGGTAGGTTTGCCGCATGACAGGACACGCGGCACTCGTGATCGCGGGAGGCCTGTCCCGGCGGATGGGTGCTGACAAGGCCACCCTCCTGCTGGACGGCCGTCCGTTGCTGTGGCACGCCGTGCGCGCCTGCGCCGGAAGTCACGCGGTCGTCGTCGTGGGCCCCGCTCGCTTCGCTGCCTTGGTGGAGGGCTTCGACGCCCATTTCGCCCGGGAGGACCCTCCCGGTGGTGGACCGGCCGCCGGGATCGCGGCCGGCGTCGCCGCACTGGGGGAGGACACCGAGACCGTGCAGCTCCTGCCCTGCGACCTGGTGGATCCCGCGGGACTGGTGCGCCGGCTCGACGAGACGGCCTGGAGCGAGGCGCAGGCGCTGGTTCCCGTCGACGAGCAGGGCTGGCCGCAGTTCCTGTACGGCCGCTACCGGCTGGCCGCGCTGCGCGACGCGGTTGCCGGCCCGGTGCGTGATGTCTCCGTGCGACGCCTGCTGCGCGACCTCCCTCGACGTGAGGTAGAGGTGCCCACCGGCCTGCTGCGCGACGTCGACGACCCTGGTCAGGCGGCCGAGGCCGGGATCACTCTGCCTTGACCGCGGTGGACAACCCATCCAAGGGGGTGGGGACTGCCCTACGCTCTGCGCCCATGAGTGCCCCCCAACGCCGGAAACTCGGCCTCCTGCCCAAGATCCTCGTCGCCATCGTGCTCGGCATCGTCTTCGGCCAGTTCACCCCGAACTCGATCGTGCGTGCCTTCGTCACCTTCAACGGCCTGTTCGGCAACTACCTGGGCTTCGTGATCCCGCTGATCATCCTGGGCCTGATTGCCCCGGCCATCAGCGAGTTGGGGGCGGGTGCCGGCAAGTGGCTGGCGGTCACGGCCTCCATCGCCTACGGCTCCACGCTGTTCGCGGGCTTCCTGGGCTTCGGGGTCTCCATGGCGCTCCTGCCACGCATCCTGCGGGGCAAGAAGGTCATCAACCTGACCAATCCCGAGGACTCGCTGCTGGCTCCCTACTTCAAGGTGGAGATGCCGCCCGTGATGGGCGTGATGAGCGCCCTGGTTCTCGCCTTCGTGGTGGGCGTCGCGCTCACGGCCATCAAGGGTGACGTGATTCGTCACGGCCTGGTGGAGTTCCGCGAGATCGTCGAGATGGTCATCGTGAAGACGATCATCCCGCTGCTGCCCCTGTACATCTTCGGTATCTTCCTCAACATGACCGCCGCCGGCGAGGTGTGGCGCGTCATCACCACATTCATCGGCGTCATCGCCATGGTCTTTGCGCTGACCGTGATCCTGCTGCTGATCCAGTACGCGGTGGCCGGTGTCATCGCACACCGCAACCCGCTGGTGATGCTCAAGACGATGCTGCCCGCCTATGCCACCGCGCTGGGCACCTCGTCGTCGGCCGCGACCATCCCCGTCACGCTGCGCCAGGCCATCAAGTCCGGTGTCTCCGAGCCCGTTGCCTCCTTCGTCATCCCGCTGTGCGCCACCATCCACCTGGCCGGCTCCACGATCAAGATCACCTGCTTCAGCCTCGCCGTGATGATCCTCTACGGGATGCCGATCAAGACCAGCGTGATCGTCGGCTTCATCATGCTGCTGGGCATCATGATGGTGGCCGCGCCCGGCGTTCCCGGCGGTGCCATCATGACCGCCACCGCGCTGCTCACCAGCCAGCTGGGCTTCAACGAGGCACAGGTGGGTCTGATGATCGCCACCTACATCGCCATCGACTCCTTCGGCACCGCGACGAATGTCACCGGCGACGCCGCGATCGCCCACGT